>CAXQUZ010000520.1:0-2808 GCA_964226865.1 Myxococcota bacterium
TCGATGGGATGGGCGGGGACGTAGCGGAGGACCTCGCGGGCCCGCTCGCCGTCCAGCACGCAGGAGAAGTGGAAGCGGCGCCGGTTGACGCCGTAGGAGAAGTCGTGGCCCGTGAGGCGCGAGCGCCGACTGCCCGGACGAGGTGCCCGAGGAGTTCCGCTACATCTGGGACTGCGACCTGACCTCCTGCCCCGGCGGCCCCCTCATCTACCGCCACGCCACGGGCGAGTCGCTCGAAGAGCCTCCCTACACGACCTTCCGGGCGACCGAGACCTACTACGTCTTCCAGTCCGGCGGCTGGTGCTACGACACCTTCGAGATCACGGGCCGCTGGGACACCGCCGACCCGGGCACCTACCGCTGCTCGGAGTGCGAAGAGAACTACATGGTCACCTGGACCATGACGACCGAGAACAACTGCGGACTCGCCTGGGGCTCGCTGTTCTTCGGCGAAGACGGCGCCGAGGAGGTCTCGGGCCCCTGGGACGGCAACATCGTGCTCGACACCCACGGCAGCCTCTCGGGCCGCTACGACCGGGCCCTCGTGGGCGGGGCGCCCAAGCTGAGCCCCTCGAACACGAGCGAGTACTACAACAACAACTGGGCCTACGCCTACGTGGCGCCGACCAGCGACTACGACGGCCCGCCGTCGACCTACGACTGGTCCAACACCGACTACGGCGGCATCTGTGCCGGCGGCGGCCGCATGGTCCAGGATCCCGGCGGCGACTGGATCTTCACCGACGAGTGGTTCCACGACTGGGAGGCCCGCGAGGCCGAGCTGGACCGGCTGCCGCCCCGGCTCTGAGCCCCCTCCCCGGGGCCCCCGCCCGCCCCCTGCCCGCCCGGGCGGGGGTGCGCTGCTCTTGACATGACAAGACAGCACGGCCCTGCAGCGATAGGCTCCCGCCGTGCTGTTCCACACGCTGGACTACCTGGTCTTCCTGCCGCTGACGGTCTTCCTGTACTGGGGGCTGCCGCGGCGCTCTCGCATGGTCTTGCTGGGCCTCGCCTCGCTGGGCTTCTACGCGAGCTGGAACCCCGCCTACCTGCCCGTCATGCTGCTGGTCATCGGGGTGGGCTGGCTGGGGGGCCAGTGGCTCTCCCGGTGGCGCCACTACCGGGGCGGCATGGGCCCCCGCATCGCCGTGATGGCGCTGCTGCTCATGCCCCTGGTCTTCTTCAAGTACTGGGACTGGATCGTCGAGAACATTGAGGCAGTGGCCGTTCTCGCGGGGTTCGACATCGCGCTGCCCCGGGTCGGCCTGGCCCTGCCCATCGGCATCAGCTTCTTCACCTTCCAGGCCCTCGCCTATGTCATCGACGTGGGCCGCCTCGCCCAGCGCGGCAAGGACGGGGCCGAGCCGAACCTCTGGACCTTCACCACCTTCCAGACCTTCTTCCCCCAGCTCGTGGCGGGCCCCATCGTGCGGCGGGCCGAGCTGATGCCCCAGCTGCGGGCCCTGCCGGCCCTGCGCCGCGACATGGTGGGCGCCGGCGCCTACCGCATCATCCGCGGCATGGCCAAGAAGCTGCTGGTGGCCGACGTGCTGCGGGTGGGCATCGTCGATCCGGTCTTCGCCGATCCGGCCCACTTCACGGGCATCGAGCTCATGCTCGCGCTCTACGCCTACAGCCTCCAGATCTACTGCGACTTCAGCGGCTACACCGACATCGCCATCGGCTCGGCCCGGCTCTTCGGCATCCAGCTGCCCGAGAACTTCCACCGGCCCTACCTCGCCACCAACGTGGCGGGCTTCTGGCGCCGCTGGCACCTCACCCTGTCGAACTGGGTGCGCGACTACATCTACTTCCCGCTCGGGGGCGCCCGCTGCGACCAGGAGTGGAAGGTCTACCGCAACATCATGCTCACCATGCTGATCATCGGGGTGTGGCACGGGGCGAGCTGGAACTTCGTGGTCTACGGGCTGCTCCACGGCACGGCGGTCTGTGTCTCGCGGGTGCGGCGCAAGCGCCACGGCCGCCGCCCGGACGACCCGCTGCCGACGGCCTGGGCCTTCGCCTGGCGCTGGATGCTGACCTTCCACTTTGTCGTGCTGGCGCGGATCCTGTTTCGCGCCGAAGACCTGGGCACGAGCTGGGCCCTCTTCGCGGGCATCTTCGACCCGACCCTGGCCCTGCCCCGCTTCTCGCCCACGACCTGGTCCATCCTGATGGTCGGCTATGCCGTGCACTTCGTGCCCGAGGAGTGGTCGCCCCAGAGCGAGGCCTGGTTCCAGCGCCAGCCCCCCTGGGTCTGGGTGGTGGTGGCCGCGGCGGTGGCGGCGGCGGCCCTGCGCCTCTCGACAGGCGACGCCCTGTCCTTCGTGTACTACCAGTTCTGAGCACGCGCCCCCGGCCGGCTGCCTCCGCGGCCGGCGCCGCCCCGCCCCGGGGCCCGCGCCCCGTCCCCACAGGACCCCGCCCCCATGCCCGACGCCAGCTCCTTCTCGGCCATGGTCTGCCTGGGCCTCGTGCCCAGCCTGGCCCTCCGCCTCGATCCCCAGGCCCCCCGCCTGCTCAAGGGCATGGGCCTCGTGCTCGGCCTCGGCGCCGCCACCGCCGCGCTGGTGCCCCGGGGGCCGCTGTCGGCCGCCATCGCCGCGCTGTTCCTCGTCTTCGCCCTGTGGAACCTCGCCTGGTCGGTGGGCCGCTACGTCTCGACGCCCCGCGCGCTCGGCCCCGTGCCCTGGGCGGCGGCCGTCGGCGGGGTCGGCCCCCTGGTCGCGGGCATCGCCTGGGTGGGCGCCCGCTGGCGGGGCAGCTTCGCGGGCTTTCCCGAGCCCCGGGCCTCGCTCACGGTGCCCC
>CAXQUZ010000521.1:0-2859 GCA_964226865.1 Myxococcota bacterium
TCCACCGCCACGCGGTCGTGTCGGGGGGCACCACCCGGCGCACCCGGGCCGCGTCGACGAGATCCCGCAGCAGGTCGACGTCGATGGCCCCGGCCTCGCGCCGGAAGACCCGCACCTCGACCTTGCCCTTGTCCCAGATGCCGACGCCGAGGAGGTTGCCGTTGCGGGCGCGCACGCTCACGATCTGGCCCGGGGCGAGCTGGCCGGTGCGGCCCAGGATCTCGTCCCGGTACACCCAGGGAAAGCCCCGCTCCAGCCACTGCTGGGAGTAGCCGTTGACGACCACCCCGTCGCCACCCTTGGAGGTGGGCGCCCCCTTGGCGCCCTTGCGATACTCTCGACCCATGAACGAAGCCCCTTCCGCAGCGCGACCGCCTGCACCATCCCCGCCTGCGACGCCAGGCGCCCCGGCCCCGCACCTGCGGCAGCCCGGCGGCGGCCGGCACGCGTTTCGCGCACCCATGGCCGACGGTCTCGCCCTCTATCAGGTCGCGCGGGCGGCTGTGTACCACGCCGGTGACCCCGCGCGCACGGTGCTCCGGCGCCTCACACTGGCCCGGCTTCCCACCACCGGCACCCCCCTGGTGCTCGCCGGCGTGGCGGCGGTCGACGACGCCCTCGCCCACCTCTCCCTCGGCGCGCCCGCCCTGCGCTGGCTCCAGCGCCAGCCCCCCCTCCGCGGCGTGGCACCGGCCTTCTTCTCCGACCTCGCCGCGCTGCGCTTCAGGGGCCGCTGGGAGGCCCCGCCCGCCGGCAGCACCGTGGCCGTCGACGCGCCCCTCTTCTCGATGGCGCTGCCCGCCTGGATCGCGCCGCTGGTCGAAGACCGGGTCCGGGGGGCCCTCGCCCTCGAGAGCAGCGCCGCCACCCTCGCCGCTGCCGCCGCCGCCGCCGTGCCGGGCGCGACGGTCATCGAGACGGGGCCCGCGGGCTGGCTCGGCACCGACACGGTGGTGCGCCTCGCCCGGGGGGCAGCCGTCGGCGGCGCCCGGGGCACGGTCCACCTGCCCGCCAGCATGCAGCTCGGGCTGCCCCTGTGGACCCCCCGGGACGCCGAGGGCCTGCTCCTCCACCGGGAGCTCGTGGCCGACGACCGCCTGCTGGTCAACGTGCCCGTCGGCGCCAACCCCGATGCCTTCGTCGCCCGGCTGCGGCCCCTGGGGCCCCGGCTGGCCGTGCTCCGCCTCGACCGCCTCGTCCGCCCCGACCACCTCGCCGGCCTGCGCCGGGCCCTCGACCGGGCCGACCTGCGCTTCGTGCGGCTGCTCCTCGACGCCGATCTGCCGCCCCGCCAGCTCGCGCCCCTCGCGGCCGCCGGCGCGCCCATCGATCTGGTGGGCCTGCGCCTCGGGGCCCTGCTCCAGACGGTCGCCCCCGACAGCCTCGCCTGGTCGACCGCCGCCCCGGGCGCCGAGGAGTAGAGCCCCGGGCTCAGCCCCCTGCGCCCGCGAGCCGGGCGTTGCCCCGGCGCAGGGCCCCAAACATCGCGCGCACCGCGGCGAGCTGGAAGCACAGCGCCACCCGGCTGCGGCCGTCCATCAGCTCGGAGAGATCCGAGGAGGTGATGATGCCGACCGAGACCCGGCCCTCGGCCACGTGAGACACCCGGCGCGGGATGCCCTCGATGACCTCCTCCGCGCCGCAGAGCGCGCCGGGCCCGAGGCGCTCGACGGCGACGACGGCGCCCGAGGCCTCCGCCCGCTCGACGCGCACCAGGCCGGCCAGCACCAGCAGCGCGCCGCCCGTGCGGCTGCCCTGCTCGAGCAGCACCGTGCCCGGCCCCACCTCGCGACGGGAGAAGAGGGCCCCGATGGTGCGCAGGGAGCGGGGGTCGAAGTCGGCGAAGATGGGCAGGGCCTGCAGCTGCTCGGGCGAGATCACGGCGGCCCGCCGACGAAGGCGCCGAGCAGGCCCCGCAGCCGCCCCACGAGCCCCGCCTCGCCCTCGGCCGCGTCCGGCGCCCCTGGCCCTCCCTGGACCGGCCCGGACGCAGGGCCCGCGGGCTCGGCCTCGACCACGGCGACGGCCGCGGCGGGCGCGGGACGCTGGCGCAGGATGCGGCGCACGAGCACCCGGCGCATCTCGCGGAGCAGGGTCCAGGCCGCCGGGTGGGCGGCGTCGATCAGCGCCCGAAAGGCCGCACCGTCGAGACAGAGCAGCCGGGCCGCGGTCGCCGCCCGGACGGTGGCGCTCCGGGGGGCGGCGTCGACCACCCCCATCTCGCCGACGAGATCGCCCGGCCCCACGGCCCCGACGACCACCTCGCCCGCCTCACCGGCGAGCACGATGTCGAGGCGGCCCTCGACGACGATGTAGAGGTCGTCCGCCACCTCGCCCTGGGCGAAGAGGCAGCCGCCCGGCCCCAGCCGCACGTCCTGGCACGAGCGCACCAGCACCTCGGCGTCCTCCGGGCGCAGGCCCGAGAACAGCGGCAGGGTGCGCACCGGCTGGCCACCCGCAGCGGCGGCCGGGCCCTCGTCAAGCATCGGGATCGCGCACGGCCACCACGGTCGTGCCCACGACCACAAGCGCCCCGGGCGAGACCGGGGTCGGCTGGTGGACCTGGCGCAGGGCGGGCCCCTCGACGAGGTAGGTCGGGCAGCGCTGGTGGAGGCTGACCACCTTGGGGGGGCCGTCCTGCAGATCGATGGCGCACTGGCGCCGGCCCGCGAGCGCCCGGTCGAGGGTGAAGCCGTTCTGGCGGGCCCGGGCCGCCCGAGAGCCGACACACCCGCGGATGGTGACCTGGCCGCGCCGGTCGGGCAGGGCGAGGCCCGGGTAGTGGGGCTCGCGGCCCACCTCGGCGACCTGGCCCGGCGCGAGACCGAGCCGCCCGAGCATGTCGGAGAGCAGCAGCCC
>CAXQUZ010000522.1:0-3176 GCA_964226865.1 Myxococcota bacterium
GCCCGCGCGGCCCCGGGAGGTGCTGGCCAGCCAGTGGCCCCAGCTCGCCCCCACCTGGTCGGCGGCCGAGGCGGCCCTCGCCCGGGGCGACCGCGCCACCCACGCCGCCCTGCTGCGTCCCCTCACCGCCCACCCCGACGACGACGTCGCCGTCGACGCCGCCCTGCGCATCGCCCAGGCGGCCCTCGACGGGGGCGACGCCGCGGCCGCCCGCGCGGCCCTCGCCACCGTCGCCGGCCGCAGCCCCGGCCCCGTGCTCCGGGCCCGCCAGTCGGTGCTGCGCCGGGCCATCGCGGCCCAAGAGGCCAGCCCCCCCCTGTTGGATGCGGTCGAGGCGCCGGTGACCAACACAACCGAGTACGAGTGAGCCCGGAACGCCGTCCGGAGGCCCTCGGCTCGTGCGGGGATCGCAAGGCACAATTGCGCTGAAACCTGACGCAACTCGCTGAATCCTGGGGAATGTTGCCTTCCTTCCCGGACTGGAGAGGTCGACGTCATGATGGAAGACCCGGTCACCCCAGAGCGCATCTTCGTCCGCCCCCGCGACGCCAACATCGCCGCCACGGCCCCCGCCTTCGGCCGCGCAGTGTTGGGGGAGGAGCTGGATGTGCCCTGGCACGCCCACCGCCGCCCCCGCCTCATCCTCGCCCGCGAGGGGGCCGTCCGCATCTGGACCCGCGCCCGCATCCAGGTGCTGCCCCCGGGCTGTGCCGCGTGGGTGCCCGCCGGCCTCCGCCACGCCATGACGAGCGAGAACACCGTCCGACTGGATGTTCTCAGCTTCCCCCACGACGGCGCGCCCCCCGCCGAAGACGCCAGCGTCGACATCATCTCGGCGCCGCCCCTCCTGCGCGAGCTCTGCGCCCACGCCGCCGGCTGGGGCCCCAACCCGCCCAACGCCGACCTCGCCGCCGCCTTCTTCGCGACCCTGCGCGGCCTGCTCGAGGGCTGGCTCGAGACGCCGCTCGACGTGGCCCTTCCCGCGCCCCAGTCGAGCCCGCTCAAGCGCGCCCTCTTCCACCTGCTCGACCGCCTCGACCGGCCCGTGGGCCTGCCCGACGCCGCCCGGGCCGGCAGCATGTCCGAGCGCACCCTCCAGCGCCGCTGCCGGGCCGAGCTCGAGACCAGCCTCTCGTCCTGGCTCACCCGCGCCCGCATCCTGGCCCGCCTCGAGCTGCTGACCGACGACGCGCTGCCCATCGCCGACGTGGCCCTGCGCTGCGGCTACAACTCCCCCGCCGCCTTCACCCGCGCCTTCTCCCACCACCTCGGCCACACCCCCTCGGCCTGGCGCCAGCAGAGCCGCCACTGCGCCTGAAGGCCGGCCGGGGCTCCCCACCCCGGGCTGGCCTGGGGCATACTCGGGCCCATGCCATTCCCACCGAGCATCGCCCGCAGCCTCGCCGCCCTCCGCCTCTCCCGAGAGGAGCGAGAGCGGCTGGCCTCGCTCCACTTCCAAGACGCCGGCCACGGCTACGATCCCTTCGGGATGCACCCCCACTTCGTCGAGCTCGGTGAGGCCCTCGCCCAGCCGCTCTACGACCGGTGGTTCCGGGTGCTCAGCTTCGACCACCACCACATCCCCGCCTCCGGGGCCGCGGTGCTGGCCTCGAACCACTCGGGCAGCATCCCCATCGACGGGATGATGATCTGGCTCGACGTGCTGCGCCACACCGACCCGCCCCGCATCCCGCGCCCCATCGCCGACCACTTCGTGCCCACCCTGCCCTGGATCGGCACCTTCTTCGCCCGGGGCGGCATGGTGGGCGGCAGCCGCGGCAACGCCCGCACGCTGCTGAGCAGCGGCGAGATGCTGCTCATCTTCCCCGAGGGCACCCCGGGCATCGTCAAGCCCTGGGACGAGCGCTACCAGCTCCGGCGCTTCCGGGTCGGCCACGCCGAGCTGGCCATGCGCAACAGCGCCCCCATCGTGCCCGTCGGGGTGGTGGGCGCCGAGGAACAGCTGCCGCTGCTCGCGACCAGCAAGCGCCTCGGCAAGCCCCTGGGCATCCCGCTCTTCCCCATGCCCGCCGTGCCCGTGCCCCTGCCCGTGCGCTACCGCATCTACTACGGCGAGCCGATCCGGGTGGACCGCGAGTACTCCCCCCAAGATGCCGACGACCCCGCCGTCGTCGCCGAGGTGGCGGCCCGGGTCCAGGCCGCCGTCGACGCCCTCCTCAAGCGCGGGCTCTCCGAGCGCACCGGGGTCTTCACATGAGCCGCCTGCGCGACGCGCCCGTGATGAACCGCAACGTGCTGGTCACCGGTGCCTCCACCCCCCTCGGCGAGCGGCTGGTCCGCAGCCTGCTCGACGACTCGCGGGTCGACCAGATCATCGCCGTCACCGGCGAGCCCGCCGAGCAGTTCTCGGTCCGCCCGAACGCCCGCCTGTCGGTCATCCAGGTCGACATGATCAAGGGCCGGCGGGTGCGGAACCTGCTCTTCGGGCCGGCCCGCGACAAGAACATCCACGTCGTCGTCCACCTCGCGATGCACCGCTCGGCGCTGGCCCGGGGCTCGAAGGTGCGGGCCTTCAACGTCGAGGCCCTGCGCAACATCATGGCCCTCTCCGAGCGCCACCCCACCATCGAGCGACTCGTGCTGCGCTCGGACGCCGCGGTCTACAAGGTCAAGGAAGACCTGCCCATCCTCATCGACGAGACCCACCCGGTCGTGCTCGACGGCCGCCAGCCCCAGTGTGTGCGCGACCGGGTCGAGGCAGACGTCACGGCCTGCGCGCGCATGGGCATGGGCGACCTCCAGGTCATCGTGCTGCGCATGACCGACATCCTCGCGCCGGGCACGGGCTCCCAGATCTTCGACTACCTCCAGAGCCCCGTCTGCATGCGGCCCGCGGGCTACGACCCGATGACCAACCTGCTGACCCTGCGCGACGCCGCCGTCGCCCTCCAGAAGGCCGTCCACAGTGATGCCCAGGGCGTCTTCAACATCGCGGGCGCCGACACCCTCCCGCTGAGCGCCTGCATCCGGAACTACGGCCGCATCGGGCTGCCCATCCCCGGCAGCGTCATGACCCCGGTCTACCGCTGGCGCTCGCGCCTCACGGGCCACGACTTCTCCTACGGCGTCAACCGGCGCCGCTTCCACTTCTCCTGCGTGCTGGACGGCGAGCGGGCCCGCGAGGTCCTCCGCTACGTCCCCGCCCATCCCATCGA
>CAXQUZ010000523.1:0-2129 GCA_964226865.1 Myxococcota bacterium
CGGCATACGCGATAGCATGCGGTGACTGGAGTTCAGACGTGTGCTCTTCCGATCTGTGCCCGCTGGCACCGACCCCGCCCTCGACAGCGCCCTGGCCTACTGGACGTGCGCCCTCGCGGCGGCCGACTGCACGGCGGGCCTGACCCTCGCGGCGGCGCCGCCCCTTCCGGGTGTGCCGACGGCGGCCCCGGGCCCCACGGCGCCGACCATCGACGGCCTGCCCCACTGGCGCTTCCAGACCGGCGACGCCGGCGGCACGGCCATCGAGATGGGCGAGCTGTCGGCGCTGGTGGTCCTCGCCGACTTCCACGAGCAGTCGGCCCTGGCCGCGGCGCCAGAGGCCGAGCGGGCCGCGGTCGCCGCGCTGCTCGCCCCCTGGGATCTGCCCGGCGCCCCGGCCCGCAGTGCGGCGCTCCCGGCCGCCCTCGATCCGGGCTGGCTGTTTGGCGGCTTCGCCCTGAACACCGGGGACGTGGCCTTCTTGGCCGACGTCCGCAAGGACGGGGTCGCCGCGGTCGCCGCCCACCAGAGCGACAGCATCCTCGCGGCCACCCTGGCCCCCGCCCTGCAGGACGGCAAGGTCGAGGTCGAGGTGGTGCTCGATCGCGCCGCCGGGCTCCGGGCCCAGCTGCTCGCCGCCATGACCGAGGTCTCTGGCGGGGAGAAGGGCTACCACCGGGCCTTTGCCGACCTCGCCAGCGCTTCGGTGCTGCGGGCGGGCATGTTCGTCGCCGACGCCGCGGATCAGTACCGCGACGCGGGGGTGCTCCGGGTCAATGCGCTCGAGCGCTCCACCGGTCCGGTCGCCGATCCTGTATTCTCTCTGTCGACGGCGGCGTGGGACGCGGGCAATCGCAGCCCGCTCCGCGCGCAAGACCTCGTTCATTCCCACCTCTCTCGCTTCCCGGCCATTGCAGTCGCGCGTTACCCGCTCGACGCGCTGCACATCCGGCTGGGTCGGAACTCGGCGCCGGCGACTCCGCTGCACTGAGCCTCCGCAACCCTCGGCGTGGGTCGGGCCTCTCCCGCCCCCGCCGCCCGCGCGCTGCCCTCCCGCATCGCGTGCCTTCCGACGACGGCCACTCGCTGTATTCCGCTGATTCCTGCCGCTGTCCCGAGGAGTTCTCCTGATGTCCCGTAGAACCGCCCTGAAGACTGGTGGACTCGCGCTTGTCGCGCTCCTTGGGATGGGTGCCTCGCTCAGCTACTACGAAGAGAGCATGCCCACGACGCTGAACCCGCTGTTCGCGTCGACGATGGTCGACAACCGCTCCCAGGAGCTGGTCTTCGACCGTCTGTGGTTCCACGATCCCATCACCAACGAGCTCCAGACCCGCATCGTCCAGGAGTGGAGCGTGACCGAGGGGGCCAAGGCCCTCAAGATCACGCTGAAGGGTGGCATCAAGTGGCACAACGGCAAGGCGCTGACGTCCAAGGACCTGTGCTTCACCGTCGACGCCATGCTCGATCCGAAGACGCCGAGCCCCATCGCTGCCGCGTACCGTGAGGTGCTGGAGGGCTGCGAGACCCAGGGCAACCAGTCCGCGATCGTGCGCTTCAAGCGCATCTACCACAACCCCCGTGAGCGCTTGGGCTTCGCCATCCTGCCCCAGTCCGCCTTCGGCGGGAACACGACCATCACCCCCGAGCTCGAGTTCAGCGCCCGGCCGGTGGGCTCGGGTCCCTTCACCGGCTCCCGCGGCCGCCGCGGCGTCACCTTCGACGCCAAGGCCAATGCCCACCACGCCCCGAAGGTCGCCCAGCTCCGGCTGAACGAGGGCTCCGACCCGATCGTCCAGGTCAAGACGCTGATCAACAACGGCGTCCAGGGCATGATCGCGGTGCCGCCGCCGAACCGGCCCGAGCTCTCCGCCTCGGACGAGGTCGCGCTCAAGTCCTACGACCTCCGGTCGTGGTGGTTCATCGCGGTCAACACGAACAGCGGCCCCCTCGCCGACCAGCGCGTGCGCCAGGCCCTCCACCTGCTGCTCGACCGCAACGCCCTGCGCGAGTACGCCATCGGCGTGAAGCCCGGCGAAGAGAACTCGCCCTGTGAGTTCATCTCGGGGCCCTTCGTCCAGTCCTCGCCCTACTACAACCGCGCGGTCCCGACCTCGGCCCGGTCCAAC
>CAXQUZ010000524.1:0-10624 GCA_964226865.1 Myxococcota bacterium
CCCGTCGAGGCGAGGGTGAGGCCGCTCGACAGGATGGGGTCGACGAAGAGGGCCCCGTCGCCCACGAGGTACCAGCCGCCGCCGTTCATGGTCTCGGCCTTGTAGGACCAGTCGCGGATGACGTTGACCCGCTGGTCGCTGCCCGGGGCGGCGGTGGGCCGGTCGCCGAGCCAGGTGGCGCCCGCGACGAGGCCGTCGACCTGGTGGGTGGCCCGCACGGTGTCGAGGTAGGTCTGGAGCAGATCTTCGCGGGGGATGGCCCGCAGGGTCTCGCGGTCGGTCACGAGGCCGACGCTCACCAGCTCGGGGCCGATGGGGATGTGCCAGACCCAGCCGAGCGGGCAGCTCGACACGACGGCCCAGCGCTCGCGGCCCCGCAGGCCCTCGCCCCGGTCCTCGACCCGGCCGCCCCGCCAGTAGCCATAGACGGCGAAGTTGTGCATGTCGGGGTGGCGGCGGCAGGGCAGCCCCCACAGCCGGCTCAGCAGCCGGGCCTGGCCGCTGGCGTCGACCACCGTGCCCACCCGGAGCACCCGCCGGGGCCCGTCGTCCGCCCCCTCCCGCAGCTCGACCCGGAAGCCCGGGCTGGGCACGCCCTTGGGCGGCGGGGTGGGCCCCGAGAGCGGCGCCACCGCGACCACCCGGGCGGGCTGGATGACGGTGGCCCCCCGTGCGCGGGCATTCTCGAGGAAGTGGTGGTCCATCCAGGCCCGGTCCACGTGCCACGAGCCCTTGGCCACCGTGCCGTCCTCGCCCCGGAAGTCGGCCGTCCAGTGGGCGCCGCTCTCGGAGGGCCCCCAGTTGAAGATGAAGCCGAGCTTGTCGACGGCCACGGCCTCGTGGGCGCTGTCGAGCACCCCGGCCCGCGCCAGGATCGGCGCCCAGCCCGGCAGACAGGCCTCGCCCACGTGGTGACGGGGGAAGGCGGCGGCCTCGACCACGGCCACCGAGAGGCCGGGGGCCTGGCCCCGGAGCAGGGCGGCGGTGAGGCTTCCAGCGGGGCCACCGCCGGCGATGAGAACGTCGAAGTCGAGGTCGGAGGACACGGGCACCGGCTCCGCTGGCGGGGACGGGGAGGGCACGAACGGAAGCCCCCACCGTAGCCCACTGCCGGCGCCATGCGCGGGCGGGCCCAACAGGGGCCGCGGCCGGCCCCCCAGAGCGGCGGGGGCCGCGGCTCAGTCGCCCGGGGCGGCCGGCGCGGCGAAGGGATCCGAGAAGGCCGGGTTGGTCAGGAAGGACGCGTCGGTGAAGATGCCGAGCATCGCCACCACGGCGGCCTGGTCTTCGGCGCTCAGCTCCATGCGCGCCACCCGCCCGCTGAGCCGCAGGGGATGCTCGAGGTTGGGCAGGTCGGCGATGCCCTCGTTGTAGTGGGCGACGACCTCCTCGACCGTGGCGAAGCGCCCGTCGTGCATGTAGGGCGCCGTGTGGGTCAGGTTGCGGATGCTCGGGATCTTGAAGGCGCCCTGGTCGGCCGCGTCGCCGGTCACCGCCGCGCGCCCGCGGTCGTCGCCCGCGTCGAGGCCGTTGGTCTTGTAGGCGGCGGTCGTGAACAGCCCCATGGCCGAGTCGGCGTTGATGACCCCGGCCGAGTGCTTGTGGCAGGCATCGCAGATGTCTTGGACCCGGTCGGGGGCGCCCTTGGGCAGCCCCGCCACCATCAGCTCGTTGCCCCGGCGCTCGAGGGGGCTCAGCTCGGTGAGGCCCTCGTCGAGCAGGTCGGCCCGGGAGTTGAACGAGACGAGGGTGCGCAGGAACTGGGCGATGGCCTTCGAGACGGTGGCCTCGGTGATGCCCTCGCCCGGGAAGGCCGCGGCGAAGCGGGCCGGGTAGTCGGGGTGGGCGCCGAGCTCGTCGAGCAGGGCCGGCATGGGCTGGTTCATCTCGTCGGGGTGCTGGATGGGGATGGGCACCAGCGCCTCGAGGGTGGGGGCCCGGCCGTCCCAGAAGTAGGGCGCCGTCCACGCGAGGTTGACCAGGGGCATGGCGTTGCGGGCGAGGGGCCGGCCCGCTTCGCCCACGCTGACGGCCTTGCCGTCGGTGAAGGAGCGGGACTGCTGGTGGCAGCCGGCGCAGCTCATGGTGTTGCCGCCCGAGAGCAGCGGGTCGTAGAAGAGGCGGCGGCCCAGGTCGACACCCGCGTGGGTCAGGGCGTTGTCGGCCGGCACGGGCGGCGGCTCCATCCAGTCGGGCAGGGGCACGGGGTAGGGCTGGAGGCCCAGCGCCGGGTCGGCCACCGGGGCCAGCGGCACGAGCAGCCCCTCGGGCACGGGCAGGCCGCTCGGGTGGGGGCCCCGGGGCTTCTTGTGCTGGCCGCTGCCGCCGCCGTGGCCGTCACCCTGGTGGTCGCCGCTGCCGTCGCCCTGGCCGTCACCCTGGTGATCGCCGCTGCCGTGGTCGTGCCCCGCGTGGTCTCCCTCCGGTGGCCCCGCCGCCGGGACGGCTTCACCGTGAACACCCACTGCATCAGCATTATCGGCCTCTGCCGCTCGCTCGTCCCCGGGGCCGGGCGCTCCCGTGCCGCCACAGGCCCCCGCCCCGAGGAGCAGCGCCAGCGACCCCATCACGCGCCCGCGACGGGCCCCGCGGCCTCCGCCTTCCACACAACTGTCCACGGCCCCTCCTGGGCAGGCGCTCCACCCTACTGCGGGCGGCGGGCGCTGGGGAGCGGGCTCCCGCCGGGAGGGCGCGCCGCGGCGGCCCCACCCGCTGCCGCCTCCGTCCAGGCCACCAGACCCCAGAGGGTCAGCAGCCACTCGAGCTATAGGTAACCCATCAGAACGACGATCCCGAGGTGCATCAGGGTCAGGTGCAGGGCCGTTCTCCGCCGCAGCCGCGGCACCACGAAGGCCACGCCAGAGAGCTCGAGCACCAGGGCCGCGGAGGCCGCCCAGCCGAGGGCGACGGGGTGGAGGCCGGCCCAGCGCCGCAGCCCGGCCAGGGGCTCGGGCACGAGCAGACCGCGCTCATAGACCAGCAGACCGATGTTGCTGGTCCAGGCCCACTGCGCGCCCCCGTGCCACAGCTTGGCCACCCCGGCCCACAGGTAGATCGCCGCGACCCCGGCGCTCGCCAGGGCCAGCGCCGTGCGCTCACCGCCATCGGGGCGGTGCCGTCCCCGCACGAAGCCGAGCGCGAGCAGCAGCACCACGACCCCCGGGAGGAACTTGCCGTGGGTGATGGCGGTGTCGCCGGGACCGAGCCCCTCCTCGACCCGCGCCACGAGGAAGAACAGCGAGAAGCAGCCGAGCGCGGGCCAGACCGGGCGCAGCTGGCGCACGAAGGCCACCAACGCCAGCACGAGCATCCCGCTCATCGCCACGCGTGCCGGGCCCTGGCGCAGGACCGCGAGGGGCAGCAGCGCCGTGAGCCCCCGGGGGTGGGGAATGCCGCCGGGTCCGGCGATGCGTCCCAGCGCGCCCACCCAGGCCACGAGGAGTCCCAGCGCCACGACCAGCCGGGCCCGCCCCGCGGCCGTCATCGGCGCCGCCGCGCGCGTCCCGTCCACGCCGGCATCACCTGCTCGCGGATGCGGCCCTCGGCATCCTGCTCCAGGTGGACGTACACAGAGGCCACAGCCACGCCCGACGGACCCGGCGGCCCCGCGTGATCGACCATCCAGCGGTGGGCGTCCCGGGCCACGTACTCCAGCGAGGTGGCCCGCTCCGTGCAGTCGCCGTTGGACCGGCAGCCGGCCCGCGGCAGCAGCTCGGTGAAGGGCGGCCCCACAAAGTCCGTGAATTCGGAGATGTCGACCGCCTGCTCCGGGGCGTCCGCGAGCACGAAGCGGGGCACATCACTGGCCCGGCGTCCGCCCGCCGCTGCCCCGGCCGTGGCCGCGTACATGGGGACCTGGGTGAAGGGAAAGCACTCCCCGACCAGCCCGCTGAGGGCGAAGTCGGCCCCCCCGACCACCAGGGCCTCGCGGCGAAGGGCACGGGGCAGGGGCCCCGGAGCAGACGGTGGCATGGTCCTTTCCGCAGCCCCCAGCTCGACGTCGACCAGGGGCTCGCCCCCGAAGCCTACCCCCCCACCCTCCGCCGCGCCCCGGGCCACAGGGGCGGGCGCCGGGTCTGGTGCGGGGTCCCTCACCCGTGCGCAGTCCCTCCGCGGCACCTCCCCCCAGCGGGAGCGATCCGTGCGGCGCGCGCGGACGGACCGGGGCGCTGGCGGCCCGCCCGGGGGCCCGCGGCCGGCTGGCACGACCGGCTGCTATGGTCGCCCGGATCGCCCCGCGGGCCTCCCCCCGCCCGCCGGCGTCCCCGTGCCCGCCGGAGTCCCCGTGCCCGCCGTGCCCTCCCCTGCCCGCTGCTGCGCCCTGGCCCTGCTCGCGACCGCCCCCGGTCCGCTGGCCGGCTGCACCAAGCCCCCGGCCCCCGTGCCCCTCGCCGTCGCGCCGCCCCCCCTGCCCCCCACGCTGGCGCCGGCCGACCCCGCCCGGGGGGCCCACCTCGTCCACGCCGTCGCCGTGTGCACCGCCTGCCACGGCCCCGCGCTCACGGGTGCGGTCACCATCGACGGCTTCCCCATGGGCCGGATCTCGGCCCCCAACCTGACCCTGCTCGACCACTACGGCCCCACCGACTGGCTGCGGGCCCTGCGCCACGGCGCGAGCCCCGAGGGACGGGCCCTGCTGCTCATGCCCGCCGACGACTACGCCGCCCTCTCGGCCACCGATCTCCACGACATGATCGCCTACCTCGACGGGCTGGCCCCCGCGGGCGACCCGGCCCCGCCGCTGGCCCTCGGGCCCGTCGGGCGCATGCTGGTGAAGAAGGGCCGCTGGACCCACCCGGGCACCGCCCTCGACCACAGCCAGCCGCCCCCGGCACCGGCGGCCGACCGGGGGGCCTGGCTGGCCCAGGTGGCGGGCTGTCTCGGCTGCCACGGCGGCGGCCCCGGCCAGGACTTCGGTCCGGGCCAGCCCCCCGCCCCCACCCTCACCCCCCACCCGGACGGCCTCGCGTCCTGGTCCCTCGCCGACTTCGAGCGGGCCCTGCGCCAGGGCCGCGGCCGGGACGGCCGCCGCCTCGACCCGATGATGCCCTGGGCGGCCTACGCGGCCTGGCCCGACGAGGACGTCGCCGCGCTCTGGGCCCACCTCGCCACCCTGCCGCCCCAGCCGAGCCCCTGAGGCCTCTCGGGCCGCGCCGGCCCGGGCGAGACCGAGTCGACCCCCCGAGCCGAGGGCTTGGGGGGTCGAAGGGTGGCGCCGACAACAGGACTCGAACCTGTGACCCAGCGGTTAACAGCCGCTTGCTCTACCAACTGAGCTATGTCGGCACGGCGCCCGCCTCTTAACGAACCCCTGCCGCAGCGCAAGGTCAGTTCCCCAGGTTTTTTGCCCCCGCGGCGCCTGGGGGGGCCGCAGCGCCGGGTTGCGCGTCGACGAGAGCCCGCAGCTCAGGGTCATCCTGGCGCACCAGCACCGGCGCCAGCTCGGCGGCCAGGGGCCCCGCCACGAGCGCCCCGCCGAGGCGCAGCGCCACGTCCTGGGGCATCGCGTCCAGCCGGCCCGCGACCACCCGGGCCAGCCCGGCCGTGGCGGGGTCGACCAGCCAGCGGGCCAGGATCGCCTCGCCCGCCCGGGGCGCGGTGGTCGCCAGACAGTCCGCCGCCCGCAGGGCCACCCAGCCCGGCTGGGGCACCGACGCGGCCACCCAGGCCAGCTCGGCCGCCGGCTCGTCCAGCCCAGCCACCAGCGCGGCACAGTCGTGCCCCCCGTGCCGGGGCAGCAGCGCCCGGACGAGGGCCGCCCGAGCGGGCGTCGTGCCCGGCCACGGACCGTCCTCCGACGCCCCCGCTGCCGGTGCGGCCAGCGCCGCGCCCACCACCAGCCACCACATCAGCGCACCCCCGTGTAGCGCTGCAAGACGCCCACCTGGTCGTCGGTCAGCTCGTCCTGGACCACACAGCCCCCCAGCCCACAGACCGGGTAGGGAAACAGGTTGTTGGCCGCCAGCTGCTGCTCACAGCCCCGGGTCGTGCCGCAGTCCGGCGTGTCGGCCAGGGCGTCCCGGTAGCTGAAGTCGAGCTCGACGGGGTGGAAGAGGCCCAGGTAGTGCCCCACCTCGTGGGCCATGGTCTCGCCATAGATGCGCAGGTCTTCGGCGTCGAAGCGGCCGTCGGCGCCGGCATTCGAGAGCCACGACACGGCCACCAGCCCGTGGGCGCTGGCCGAGAGGGGCCCGGGGATGCCACCGGACTCGCCGAGCACCTGGGCCTCGCCGCCGATGCTCTCGCCCACCAGCAGGGTCACCTCGGTGCCGCTGGCGTCCCCCGAGATCCGCGCCAGCTCGGCGCTGCCCGCGCTCACCGAGGGCAGGGCCGCGTCGATGCCGTCCACCTCGTAGCGCAGGTCGAGGGCGATGCCGGCGGCGCCCCAGATGTCGGCCCAGACCGCTGTCGCCGCCTCGGTGGCCGCGACCACCTCGGGCAGCGCGTCCACGCCGTCGGCATAGACCACCCGCACGGTGAGCTGCCCGTCATCCAGCCGGTCGTCGGCCTTGGCCAGGGTCTCGACGGCGACCTCCTGGCCCCCCAGCCCCCGGCCGTCGGCCGTCAGCGTGAGCAGGCGCAGGGTCCAGTCGCCCGCCGCCAGGGGCCCGTCCTCCTCCCGGACCGGCCAGTTCAGGGCCGCCTCGTTCCGGCCCAGGAACAGGATGCCCGCCGAGAGCAGCTCGTCGCCCGCCGCCCAGTCGGCATAGTCGAGAACGGTCCGCCCATCTGGATCTTCGACGGTGTCAACCACCAGCAGGGCCGACGAGCGGGCCGCCAGGAGGAAGGACGCGCGGCCCCCGTCGACGGCGAGGGGCACGACCAGCTCACCGGTGCGGGAGGACCGGGGCGCCCCCGTGCACCGCTCCCAGATCACCTCCGCGCGGCAGTCCAGGGCGAAGCCCTTGCCCCCGTCGGACTGGCAGCCGCCGAGCCCGAGCAGCAGCCCCGCGGCAACGAGCCTGCGGCACCTCATGGGCCCGCCCCGGCGGGGGGGCCGCCGTAGACGTTGTAGCGGCCGTCCCGCAGGAAGCCCACGAGCCGCAGCCCCGCGCGCCAGGCCAGGGTGGCCGCCAGAGACGAGGGGGCCCCCACGGCACAGACCACCGAGATGCCCGCAATGACGGCCTTCTGGACGATCTCGAAGCCGAGCCGCCCGCTGGTCAGCAGCAGCCCGTCCTCGATGGGCACCCGATCGGCCAGCAGCCGGGCCCCCACGACCTTGTCGACGGCATTGTGGCGGCCGATGTCTTCGCGGTGGAGCAGCAGCCGCCCCTCCCAGTCGAAGAGCGCCGCAGCGTGGAGCCCGCCGGTGCGCTCGAAGGTGGACTGGACGGCCCGCAGGCGCCCCGGGAGGGCGTGGAGCAGGTCGGCAGCGGGCAGGGGCCGGGCCGGGGCCGCGCGCACGGGCAGCCGCCGCAGCACGTGGTCGATGCTGGCGCTGCCGCAGACCCCGCAGGCCGAGCTGGCGTGGCCCTCGCGGGCGTGGCGGGCGTCGGGCAGGGCCACCCCGCTGGCCAGCAGCGCGTCGATGCGGTTGCCCCGCGGGCCCCGGGGATCGTCGACATGGGCCAGCGCCCGCAGGTCGTCGGGCCCGTCGATGACCCCCTCGGCAAAGAGGATCCCGGCGGCGAGCTCGCGGTCGTCGCCCGGGGTCCGCATGGTCACGAGGAAGGGGCGGCCCTCCACCCGCAGCTCGAGGGGGGCCTCGACCGCGAGCAGATCCTCCTCGGGACCCGAGACCGCGGTGCCCACCACCCGGTGCACGGCGACGGGCGCCACCCGCGGGGGCGGCGCGGGCGCAGGGGACGCGGGGGACGGCGGCATCGGGGCTCCAGTCGCCCCGGGCTAACGCAGCGGACCGCCCCCGCTCCCCGTCCCGGCCGCATCCCGGGGTGGCACGGGCCGCCGCCAGCCCCTACGGGGGCCCACCGGAGGTGCCCGTGACCACGCTCCTGCCCCCCCACCGCCTCGACCCCCTGCTCGACGCGCCCACCATCCACGCCCGGGTGGCCGCGCTGGCCGCCGAGATCGACCGGGAGGCCCCCGAGGATCTGCACGTGCTGGTGCTGCTCTCGGGCGCCCTCATCTTCGCCGTCGACCTCGTGCGCGAGCTGTCGCGCCGGGGCCGCGACACCCGCATGAGCTTCGTGCGGGCCTCGTCCTACGGCGACGAGACCAGCTCCTCGGGCCGGGTGAGCCTGGGCCGGCTGCCGAAGATGGCGGGCGACCACATGCTGCTGGTCGACGACATCCTCGACACGGGCCGCACCATCGGGCGGCTCAAGCGGGCCATCGACGGCCTCGACGCCGCCTCGGTCCGCACGGCCGTGCTGCTCGACAAGCCCGAGCGGCGGGTGGTCGACATGCGGGCCGACCACGTGGGCTTCTCGATCCCCGACACCTTCGTCGTCGGCTACGGGCTCGACTGGGCCGGGCGCTACCGCAACCTCCGCGACGTCCACAGCGTGCAGTTTCTCGACCATGCCCGCGCCGGGGAGGGCGCCCGATGAGCGAGCTGCTCGAGAGCCGCTGCCCCCAGACCGGCGCGCTGCTGACCCGATGGGCCCCCCACAGCCCCGCCGCGGTCGACGCCGCCCTGGCCCAGGCCGCCGCCGCCGCCGCCGCCTGGGCGACCACCCCTGTGGCCGCGCGGGCGGCCGCCCTGGAGCGCTGCGCCGCGGTGCTCACCGAACGCGAGAATGACCTGGCTGAGCGCATCACGAGCGAGATGGGCAAGCCCCTGGCCCAGGCCCTGGGCGAGGTGCGCAAGTGTGCGTGGGTCTGCCGCCACTACGCCGCCGCGGGGCCCGCGATGCTCGCCCCGACCCCCGTGGCCGCCAAGGTGCCCGACAACCAGGTCGTCTACCGGCCGCTCGGGCCCATCCTGGCGATCATGCCCTGGAACTTTCCCCAGTGGCAGGCCTGGCGCTTCGCCGCGCCGGCGCTGCTGGCGGGCAACGCCGTCGTGCTCAAGCACGCCCCGACGACGCTGGGCTGCGGCGAAGACATCGCCGCGGTGGCCGCGGCCGCCGGGCTACCCCCGGGGCTGGTCACGGCCCTGCGGCTGCCGGTCGACCGGGTCGCCGGGGTCATCGCCGACCCCCGCATCCGGGCCGTCACCCTCACAGGCAGCGACCGGGCCGGCCGGGCCGTGGCCGCCGCCGCCGGTGCCGCCCTGAAGAAGTGCGTGCTCGAGCTCGGGGGCAACGACCCCTTCGTCGTGCTCGACGACATCGTGGACGACGCCGGGCTCGACCGGGTCGCCGAGGCCGCCGTCTCGGGCCGGCTGCTCAACGCGGGCCAGGTCTGCAACAGCCCCAAGCGCATCTTCCTGCCCCGGGCCCAGGCCGAGGCGCTCACGGCGCGCATCCTCGCCCGGGTCGACGCCCAGCGCATGGGCGACCCCCGCGACCCGGCCACCACCCTCGGCCCCCTCGCCCGGGCCGACCTCCGCGCGGCGCTGCACGACCAGGTCTCGGCCTCGGTGGCGGCCGGCGCCCGGCTGCTGCGCGGCGGCACCCTGCCCGACGGCCCCGGCAACGCCTACCCCCCCACCGTGCTCGCCGACGTGCCCCCCGGCTGTCCTGCGGCCCGAGACGAGCTCTTCGGCCCCGTGCTGGCGCTCTTCGTCTACGACGAGCTCGACGCGGCCATCGCCCAGGCCCGCGACAGCCGCTTCGGCCTCTGCGCCAGCATCTGGAGCGGCGACCGGGACCGGGCCGCTGCCGTCGGGGCCGCCCTCGACGTGGGCGGGGTCTTCATCAACCAGGTCCCCTACTCCGACCCGCGGCTGCCCTTCGGCGGCGTCAAGGACTCCGGCCACGGCCGCGAGCTCGGCCTCGTGGGGCTGCGCGAGCTGGTCAACGTCCAGACGCGCAGCATCGCCTGAGGGCCCGCCGGCGCCACCGCAGGCGGCTCAGCCCGCCTCGGCCGCCGCCCGCACCCGCTCGAGCAGCCGCTCGACCGCCGCGCGGGTCTGGCGGTCGACGAGGAACTGGGGCACCGAGATGTTGGGGATCGTGCGCACCTTGTAGACGAGCTCCGTGCCCCCCTGGACGGCGCGCACCCCCCACTCGCTGTGGTAGGCCTTGAAGTCGTCGCTCTCGACGAGCTCGGTGCGGAAGCCGTCGCCCTTGGGGCACTGGCGGGCCCGGTAGCGCACCGAGGCCACCGGGTGGGAGATGAAGGTGCGGATCAGCTTGCAGGCGCCGTCGTCCGACACCTCGATCTGGGCAGGGCCCGAGTCGATCTTCGCCACCCGGGCCGGATCGGCGACGATGGCCCGCACGGTCGCCAGGTCGGCAGCGACGAGGACCTTGCCGGTTGTCTCGTGGTCGTCGGCCGTCTCGACCTCGGGGGGCGGGCAGGCGAGGGCCACCGCCGGGGCGAGGGCCGCGGCCGAGGCCAAGGTGAGAGCGGCGAGGAGTCGTGCGGCGGGCGGCATCTGCATGCCCACTGCGTAGCCGACTTCGCAGCTCGTCTCATGGGCGGGCTCTCGTGGCCACGGCTGGACGCAGCTCGCAGAGCCTGGACAGGGTGGTGCCCGGGAGGGGTCAGGGGACCGATTTCGAGCGAAAGTGGATGGGGGAACCCGGCTCCCTGGCGTCAGCAAGCTTTTCCC
>CAXQUZ010000525.1:0-17952 GCA_964226865.1 Myxococcota bacterium
CCATGTTGGTGGCGTCGGAGGAGGCCACGGCGGACTCGGTCATGCAGAAGGCCGAGCGGATCTCGCCGGCGAGCAGGGGCCGGAGCCAGCGCTCTTGCTGGGCGGGGCTGCCGAAGCGCTCGAGAACCTCCATGTTGCCCGTGTCGGGGGCATTGCAGTTGAAGATCTCGGGCGCGAGGAAGCTCTTGCCGGTCTCTTCGGCCACGATGGCGTAGTCGACCACCGACAGCCCGCTCTCGCTGGGCAGGAACAGGTTCCAGAGGCCCTGGTCGCGGGCCTTCTGCTTGAGGGCGGCCACCGCGGGCAGCTCGGTCCAGATGTCGTCCTGGGCGCGCTGGCGGCGCAGCAGCTCGGCCTCGACAGGCGCGATGTGGTCGTCGATGAAGGCCCGGACGGCGTCGCGGGTCTCGCGGGCGCGGGGCGAAGGGGAGAAGTCCACGGCGGCTCCGGTGCAGGAGGGGGAGTGTAGCCCAGGGCGGTTGCCGGACCGGCGCGCCCGGTGCTCAGGCGGCGGGGGCCGGGCGGCGCAGCACCGAGACGGCGAGGCCACCGAGCACGAGGGCGGCCCCGGCCAGCTCCCGGGGGGCGGGCACCTCGCCCAGCACGGCGGCGCCGATGGCCGCGGCCCCGACGGGCTCGATGAGCAGCAGGGCGGCCACCGTGCCCGCCGAGATCCAGCGCAGCGCGTAGTTCACGCCGATGTGGCCGAGCAGCTGGGGCCCGAGGGCCATCGCGGCCAGGGCGGCCCAGGAGCGGTGGGAGAAGCCGAGCAGGGCCGCGTCGGCGCCGAGGGCGAAGAGCGCGAGCCAGCCGGCGGCCGAGGCACAGACCAGGGCGCCGTAGGGGCCGATGTCGACCCGCTGGCGCACGAGCCGCCCGACCAGCATGTAGGCGCTGCCGAGCAGCCCGCCGAGCAGGGCCAGCCCGTCCCCCCACAGCGAGGGGCCCACCGCCGAGAGCCCCGTGCCGCTGGTGGCCATGAGGCCCACCCCGCCGAGGCTGAGGGCGAGCCCCAGCCAGTAGCGGGAGCCCGGCGCCCGCCCCAGCAGGAAGCGCTCGGCCAGGGCGGCCCAGACCGGGTTGAGGCAGACCAGCAGGGTCGACCGGAGCACGGTGGTGTGCTGGAGCGAGGCGAACCAGGCCCAGAAGTGGAGGGCGAGCAGCAGGCCGGCGACGGCCGTGGGCAGCACGTAGCGGAGCCGGGGCATGCGACCGCGCAGACCCGGCGCGAGGATGCCGGCGACGAGGGCCACCCGCCAGAAGCCGGCGGCGAGGGGGTGGACGTCGGGGGCGAGGCGCACGAGGGGGGCGGCCGTGCTCACGGCGGCGACGGCGACGGCCAGCACGAGGGCCGGGGGCACGCCGGGACGGTCGGCAGACATGGAGCCCTGGGAGGGACAGGGGGACGGGGGCCGCCCGGCGCACCAGGCGGGGGCGCCCTATCGTCCGGGGCCGGGGCTGGAGGGACGCCGGGCCGGGGCGGGGGCGGCCGGGCCGAGCTGGTCGGCACAGAAGGCGAAGGTGTCGGCCCAGAGCTGGCGCGAGGCGGGCCGCTTCACGAAGGCGTGGAAGGCGTGCTCCATGCCGTCGTAGACCGCCAGCTCGGCCGTGCCCCCGAGGGCCCGCACGGCCGCGGCCATGCGCCGGTGGTCGTCGACTAGGGGGTCGCGGGTGCCGACGGGCAGGAAGAAGGCCGGCAGGCGCCGGTCGCCCAGCGCGGCGGCATCGAGCTGTTCCATGACCACGAGAGGGTCCATCAGGCCGTGGTTCTCGCGGGTGTGGGGGCCGGCTGGGGCGCGGTCGGCATAGACGGCGTAGGTGTTGCTGAGCACCGACTGGACCACCCGCGGGGCCGACTTGCCGGCGGCCTTGCGGCGGCGGCTCCAGCGCAGGGGATCCGAGACCTGGAGCACGGCACAGGCGGGCACGGCCACCCGGGGCACGACGCCCCGGTCGTAGATCTGGCGGGCCCAGGGCTCGGGCCGGGCCACCACCGTCGACAGGGCCAGCACGCTGCAGAGGTTGCCGCCGGCCGACTCGCCCGTGACGACGATCTGGTCGGTGTCGCCGGCGAAGCGGGCCGCGTTGTCGAGCACCCAGTCCCAGGCCCGGGCGAGGTCTTCGCAGGCCGCCGGGTAGGGGTGGGTCGGGGCCAGGCGGTAGTTGAGGTTGAAGACGAGGTAGCCGGCCCGGGCCCAGGCCAGGCCCATCACCCAGTGGGTGTCCTTGGAGAGGCTGCGGAAGGCGCCGCCGTGGATGTAGACGACGACGGGCAGCCGCTCGTGGGGGCCGATGGGGCTGTAGACGTCGAGGCGGTGGTGGGCCGCGCCCGTGCCGGCGTAGTCGAGCTCGGCGATGACCTCGACCCCGTGGCGGGCCGGGCGGGCCTCGGGCAGCAGCCGCGCGGCGCCGGAGACCACCTTGTAGAAGGTCTCGACCCCTGCCGGCACCACCTTCTGGCGCACCCGGCCGAGCAGCCCGGGCGCAGCATCGGCCGCGGGTGCACCGGGAGCGGGGGACGGAGAGGACGGGCCCGGAGGGGGAGGGGACGTGGGCGGCATGGGGCACCTCGCCCGGCCATGGTAGCCCATGTTGAACGTGGTTCAACGGTGGACCTGGAGGCGGGCGGGGCCTGGGGGCTCAGCGGGCCGGCAGCCGACAGACCGGGGCGAGGGTGGCGGGGGGCCGGACGGCGCCGAGGGGCCAGGTCGCGAAGCGGGCCCGGGGGACGAGGGGCGGGCCCAGGACAGCGGCCAGCCAGGCGGCCTGGGTGCGGCCCACCGGGTCTCGGGTGTCGACGAGAACGCCTTGCAGTCCGTCGTTGTTGGCCTTGTGGAGCGCCTCGCGCACACAGCCGGCGAGGGCGGCCTCGACCTGGCGGGGGGGCCCCAGCCGGCCCCGCTGCACGGCCTCCATGAGCTGGCCGAAGGTGCCCAGCTGGCGGGCCGTGTCGGCGACCTCGGCGGGGGTGGCCGTCACGGGTCGGTCGTGGGCCAGGGACCAGAGCAGCCAGCGATCGTCGGCCGGGCAGCGGCCGCCGAGGGGCAGGGCCAGGGGCAGCTGGACGACCGGGCCCGGCGGCAGGGTGGCGAGGGCGGCGCCGTGGTCGGCCGGGGGCACGGCGGCGAAGGTGGCCCCCGAGGGCGGGCGGGGGTGGACCAGCTGCTCGGCGGCGGCCACGAGGACGAGCGCCCAGCCGAGGGCCCGCCAGCGCCCCCGCAGCCCCTGGGCCCCGTGGGCGGCGGCAATGCCGAGGGCGACCCCGAGCAGGCAGCCGATGCGCGACCAGCTCGCGACGGCGCCGAGGGGCGGCACGGCGCGCACCACGGCCGCCACGGGCCCCCAGACGGTGGCGGGGGCGGCGCCCACGTCCCGGGCGGCGGTGGGGGCCGTGCCCTGGGCCCAGAGCAGGATCCAGGCCGCGAGGGCCAGCCAGCCCCGGGCGGCGGGGTGGCGGCGGGCGCCGAGGAGGGCGAGCAGCACGAGGGCGAGGCCGGCCGTGGCGGGCTGCTCGGTCGGGGGCTGGAGGGACGCGGGCACCGTGTGGAGCCAGCTCTGGAGCGAGGTCTGGACCGGGGCGGCCAGGCCGGGGGACGCGGGGCCCCAGCGGGCGGCGGCAGCGGGCAGCTCGGTGAGCACGGGCAGCAGGGCCGGCAGGGCGCCGAGCAGCCCCCCGAGGGCGGCGGCGAGCAGGGGGCCCCGGGCGCCCCCCCGGACCAGCCAGGCCAGCAGCAGGGGGCCCGCGGCGAGGGCCACGAAGAGCGCGAGGGAGGGGCCGGCGGCGCCCATGAGGGCGAGGCTGGCCGCGGCGCCGAGGCTGGCCCCCCAGGCGCCCTGGCGGGCCCGGTCGAGGGCGGCGAGGTGGAGCGGCCAGAGGGCGGCGGCGAGCAGCTCGGTGCGGCCGGTGGCGCCGAACTGCAGGAGCCAGGGAGCGAGCACCGTGCCGGTGGCGAGGGCGGCCATGCCCAGGCTGTCGAGGCCGGCCCGGCGCCCGAGCCGCCAGGCGCCCAGGCCGGCGAGCAGCACGGCCGCGAGCAGCAGGGCGTTCCAGGCCAGGGCCGGGCCCCCGAGGGCGGCGGCGGGCTCGGTGATGAGCAGGCCCACCGGGTCGAGCAGGGGGCCGTCGAAGCCCCCGGGCCAGCCCACGGCGGCCCGGCGCCGGGCCCCCGTGCCCGCCCAGAGGCTCTGGCCCGCGACGGCGAGGCTCCAGAGGTGGCGGGGCCCCTCGGCACAGGCCGTGCCCGCGGCGCGGGTGGTGGGGGCCGACAGGGCCGGGCCGACCAGCACGGCCGCCGCCACCAGGGTCGCCCCCAGCACGGCCGCGGGGGCCGCCCAGCGCGGCCCGGTGGGGGACGGGGCGGTGCTCAGCGGGCGCTCAGATCCACCACCCGCTGGGCGAGGAACTGGGCCATGCGCCAGGTGATGGCCGAGCCCAGCACGGGGCGGCGCCGCATCAGCTCGTGGAGGTGGTGGCGGGGCAGGTGGTAGACGACGCAGGGCTCGATGGCCGAGACCGAGGCGCTCCGGGCCGTGCCCAGCAGCATGGCGATCTCGCCGAGGTGGGCCCCGGGGGCGAGATCGACGAGGTGGGTGGTGCCCCGGTGGACCCGCAGGCGTCCCTGGGCCAGCACGAGAATGGCGTCGCCTGGCTCGCCCTCGCGAACGAGGGGCTGGCCGGGCACGAGGCGCTGGACCCCGAGCCAGGGGGCCAGCCGCATGAGCTCGTCGGCGTCCACGTCGGCGAAGAGGCTGCACTGGCGGAGCACGGCGATGGGATCGGCGGTGGCCGCGGGGACCATGGGCTCGACCACGAGGGCCGTGGCGTTGTCGTGCAGCCCGGCCCGCTCGGCGGCGCCCACGATGGCCCGGACGGCAGAGGTGGCCGAGAGGCCCTGGCTCAGGGGGCCGAGGGCGGTGTGCTGCAGGGGCTCCCAGACGCCGTCCGAGCAGAGCAGCAGCTTGTCTTCGGGACGGGCCTGGAGCTCGACCACGTCGGGCTCGGGGTCTTCGCTGACCCCGATGGCCTGGTAGAGCCGGTTGCGCAGGGGCGAGGAGACGGCGTCCTCGGCGCGCATGCGGCCCATGCGCACCCGCAGGGCGGCGACCGAGTGGTCCTGGGTGAGCAGGCGGGCGGTGTCGCCCCGCAGCAGGTAGGCGCGGCTGTCGCCGACGTGGGCCACCATGAGCCGCTGGCCGGCGACGAGCAGAACGGTGAGGGTGCAGCCCATGCGGCCGCCGCGCTGCTGGGCGAGGGCGGCGACGGCCTGGGAGGCCCGGAGGAAGAGGGCGTCGATGTCGGCGAGCAGGGCCGTCCGCGCGGCCGTGTCGGTGCGGGCGAAGCGGGCGGCCAGCGCCGGCGCGGCCTGGCGCAGGATGTCGAGGGCGGTGCGGGCGGCCGCGTGGCCGTCGAGGAGGCCGCCCATGCCGTCGGCCACGGCGAAGACGCCGTGCTCCGGCAGGCTCAGCACGGCGTCTTCGTTGCGCTCCCGGGGGCCCTGGAGGGTGTGGCTGGCGGACCGGAGCGGGGCGCCGGGCGCGGTCGGTGGCGGCTGGGTAGACTGCATTGGCCGAGCTTACCCCGCGGCGGCGGCGCCGCTGCTGCCGGGTGGGGGGGGCCGGTCGCCTCTCGCCGCAGGAGCCCCGTGGACGCCCTCCGCCGACTCGCCCTCTTCGATGGGGTCCCCGACGCGTCCCTGGCCCAGCTCTGGGCCCAGGGCCAGCCCCAGGCCGTGGCCCGGGGCGAGGTCGCCTTCCGCCAGGGGGCCCCCGCCGACCACTGCCTGCTCGTGGTGCAGGGGCGCCTCAAGGCCTGGGCCCAGCAGGGCGACCGGGAGCAGCCCGTCAGCGACGTCTGGCCGGGGGAGCTCGTGGGCGAGGCCGCCCTCTTCGACCCCGCCGGCACCCGCACGGCCACCCTCCGGGCCTGGGAAGACAGCGCCTGCCTGCGGCTCACGGCCGTCGACATCCGGGCCCTCTCCGGCTCGCCGGCCCTCGCCGCCCTCCAGCGCCACATGCTGGTCACGGCCGCCCGGCGGCTGCGCACCACCCACCACGCCCTGCGCAAGCAGCTCCGGGCCGCCCCCGAGACCGCCGGTCCCGCCGCACCGGCGCCGGCCGCCGGGGGCTCGGCCTGGTCCCGGCTGGCGCGCTTCTTCGGGGCGGTGGGATGAGCCTCTCTCCCACCCGCCTCCACCACCTCGCCGCCGAGCTCATGGCCGGCGCGGGCCTCTCGTCCTCCCGGGCTGGCGTGTTGGTGCGGGTTCTCGACCGCTGTGCCCAGCAGCCCACCTTCGCCGGCGAGCGCCTCTGCTCGGCCGGAGAGCCCGCCGACGGCCTGCTCATCGTCGTGCGCGGCAGCGTCCGGGTGACCGTCGACGCCCTGGCCGACGAGCGCCCCGACCGCCGCCGCCGGGGGGACGAGCGGCCGGGCGCCGATCCCCAGGCCGCCGTGCGGGTCGAGCCGCCGCTGCTCGTGGGGGCCCTGCCGATGGTGGACGGGGGCCGCCACCTCCGCAGCTGCACGGCCCTCGGCCCGGGCCTCGTGCTGCGCATGGAGCCCGCCCTCTTCGCGGCCCTGCTCGATGGCGCGGACGCCGGGGCCGAGGTCTTCCGCGAGCTGCTGCTGGCCAGCATGTTCGCCAGCCTCAGCGAGGGCACTCGCCAGATCCGCCACCTCCTCGCCGCCCAGCCGGGGGAGGCGCTCCCGGTCCGCGCGCCGTGAGCGGGACGCCGAGGCGGGCGCTGCTGCTCGCGCTTGCCGGTGCGCCCGCCGCGGCGGCCCCCGCGGCCCCGGTGGTGGCCACCCTCGACAACGGGCTCGAGGTGGTGATCGAGGTGCGGCGGGCCGTGCCCGAGGCCGTCGTGCTGCTGCGCCTGCCCTTCGGCAGCCGGGACGAGGCCCCCGGCGCCTGGGGCACGGCCCACCTGCTCGAGCACCTCGTCTTCGAGGGCTCCGCGGCTGCCCCGGACCGGGGCCTCGAGCGCACGGTCCAGGGCGCCGGGGGCCAGTGCAATGCCTGGACCGGACCGGACGAGACGGTTCTCTACGACATCGTTCCCGTCGGTGCTCTCGATGCCACCCTGTTCCTGGAGGCCGACCGCATGGGCGCCCTGCTCCCCGTCGCGCCGGCCGATCTGGCCAACCAGCAGGACGTGGTGCTGCGCGAGCGGGCGGAGTGGGCCGCCGCCCCCCGGGGGGCCGAGATCGACCTGCTGACCGGCGAGGTCTGGCCGCCGGGCCACCCCTACCACCACCCGGTGATCGGCACCCCGGCCACCGTGCGCGGGGCGACGGCGCCCGGGCTCCACGCGCTCCACGCGGCCCGCCACGGGCCCCGGGGTGCCGTGCTGGCGGTCGTCGGGGATGTCGACCCAGAGGATGTTCTCGAGAAGGTTCGGGCCCACTTTGGCGCGCTGCCGGGCCCGCCACCGCCGCCCCGGGCGACGGCACCCCTGCTCGGGCCCCAGCCCCGCAAGCGGGTGTGGGCGACGGGCAGCGGTCCCGCCTGGGTGCTGAGCTGGACCTGGCGCTGTCCCCCGGCCGGCCACCCCGACGCCGCGGCCCTCGCGCTGGTGCCGGCCCTGCTGAGCAACGGCCAGGGCACCCTCCTCGACGACGGTGCCTTTGCGCTGGCCGACGCCCTCACCAGCGACGCCAGCTGGTGGGAGGGCGCACTCGGGGGCCAGCTCACCCTGTCGATCTCTCTCGGGGCGCCCCGGCTGCCCCGGGCGGCGGCCACCATCACCGCGGCCCTGGCCGCGCTGGCGGAGGCCGGGCCCAGCCCCCGGGCCCTCGCCCGGGCCCAGGCCGTCCACCGCCATGCCCTCGAAGACAGCCTCGACGATCCGCTGACCCGGGCCCACTGGCGGGCCTGGTGCCGGGCCCGGGGCCGGGCGGCGACCTGCGAGCGGGAGGTCCTCGCCGCCCTCGACGCGGTGCGGCCGGAAGATGTGCAGCGCGCGCTCGCCGCCTGGACCGGCCCGGACCGGGGCGTCCAGCTCTCGACCCTGCCGCCGGGCGCCACCGGCGGGGCCCTGGCCGGCGCGCGGCAGGTGGTGCTGCCGTGAGGACGGGGGGCGCCTGGGGGGGGCTGCTCCTGCTCGCGCTGGGGGCCGGTCCCGCGAGCGCCAGCCCGGTGCCCCCGGTCCAGCCCGCCGTGCTGGTGGCGCCGCCGCCGGTCCAGGTGGGGCCCGATCCGGAGGCCCCGGTGGCCTGGGTCCAGCCCGTGCCCGAGCTGCGGCGGGTGGTGGTGGGGCTCCACTGGGACCAGGGCCGCCGCCAGCTCTGCCCCCGGCGGCCCGTGCGCTGTGCCGCCCTCGAGCGCCTGCTGCCGCGCGCCACCGCCGACCGGGACGGGGCGGCGCTGGCCGAGCAGCTCGACCTGCTCGGGGCCGAGGTCTCGCTCTGGATCGGCCCCGACACCGCCGAGCTGCTGCTCGACGTGCCTGCCGACGGCCTGGACGAGGGGCTCGCCTTGCTCGCCGCCCTGCGCGACCGCCCGGCCCTGGCCCGGTGGGACCTGCGTGCCCACCGCCGCGCGGGCCGGGCCGCCCTCGGGCCCACCATGGCCGAGGACCCGGCCCAGCTGCGCGATCACGTCTATGCCCAGCACTGGGCGCCCGCCGAGGCCCCGGCGGTGGCCCGCCGCGCCGCTTGGTGGGGGCCCTCCCGCGGGGCGCTGCGGCGGCTCCAGCGGCGGCTCGCCGCGCGCCCGGCGGCCCTCGTCGCCGGTGGCGCCACCTCCCTGCCGGCGCTGGTCTCGGCCGCCGAGGCCGCCGGGCTGCTCGCCGACACGCCTCCCTCCCGTCCGCCGCCGCCCCGTCCGGCGGCCGCCCGGCGGGGGCCCCCGGGCCCCCGGGTGGTCGCCGTCGACGTGCCCGACACCGGGGCGCCGGTCTGGATCTGCGTGGGCGTCGGCGCGGCGGCGGTGGACGGGGGCACGGCCCCGGCCCTGCTCGAGAGCGTGCTCTGGGCCCCGTCCACGGGGCGGGTCGACGCCGAGCTGCGCGAGCGCCGGGGCTGGACCTATGGCACGGAGGCCGGCCACCACCTCGAGGGCGATCAGCTCCGCCACTGGATGCAGCTCCAGGTCCCCGCGGCGGCCGCCGCCCCCGCTGTGGGCGCCGTCTCCGCCGCCCTGGCAGCGCTCGCCGCGGGGGGCCCCCGCCCCGAAGAGGCCGCTGCCGCCGCGGCCGCGCTCCGGGCCTCGGCCAACCGCCAGCGGGGCACGGCCGCCGGGGCCCACCAGCAGGCCTGGGAGCAGTGGCGCCTCCACCGCAGCAGCGCCGACGACCACGCCGCGCGTGCCCAGGTCCTCGCCGCGCCCGCCGCGTCCATCCAGGCGGCGGCCGCCCGCTGGCACCAGCCCGACAGCCCCGTGCTCTGGATCGTGGTGGGCCCCCGGGCGGCCCTGGAGGCGCCCCTCGCGACCCTCCCGCTGCCCGTGTCGTGGTGGCACTGGCGCCGGGGTGGCCTGCGGCCCCAGCGGCGCTGAGGCGGCGCTGAGGCGGCGCTTCAGTCGCGGGCGAAGAGCTGGCCCATGTCGGCGAAGGACTTGAACTCGAGGGCGTTGCCGGCCGGGTCGAGCACGAAGAAGGTGCCCTGCTCCCCGGCCTTGCCGGCGAAGCGCACCCGGGGCGCGATGCGGAAGGGCTGGCCCGCCGCGGCGAGGCGCCCGTGGAGGGCCTCCCACTCCGGCCAGGGAAGCACCACGCCGAAGTGGCGCACGGGCACGGCATCCCCGTCGACGGCACTCGCCCGGCTCTCGCCGGCGGCCTCCGGGTGGAGGTGGAGCGAGAGCTGGTGGCCGAAGAAGTCGAGGTCGAGCCAGCGCCCGGGCGCCTCGCGGCCGGCGGGGCAGCCCAGCAGCCCGCAGTAGAAGGCCCGGGCCGCTTCGAGATCGTCCACCGGGAGGGCGAGGTGGAAGACGGGGGCGCTCACCGGGGCCCGCCCAGCCGCGGCAGCAGGGCGCCGGTCTCGCGGGCCCACTGCTCGAAGTCGGCGCCGAAGCGCTCGCGCAGCATGCGCTCCTCGTCGGGCAGCCGCATCGCCACCAGCAACACCAGCGCCGCCAGGGGGGCGCCCAGCACGACCGCGTTGGCCGCGAGCAGCCCGTGGCCCACCACGAAGAGCAGTCCGGCCGTGTACATGGGGTGGCGCATCCGGGCGTAGGGCCCCTCGCGGACCAGCTTGTGATCGCTCTTCAGCTCGAGCACGGGCGAGAAGTGGGCGCCGAGGGCCTGGTGGACCCGCCACAGCAGCCCGAGGCCCAGGGCCGCCACCAGGGCGCCGGCGAGCTGGACGGCAGCGGGCAGGGGCAGGGCGGCGAAGTCGAGCAGCCCGGTCGCCAAGAACAGCGTCGTGGCCCCGAGCTGGCTCACCAGCACCCCGACCGAGAGCAGCCGCTCGCGGCCCGCGTGGTGGACCTCGCTCCCGCCGGCCTGGCGACCGGCGCTGCGGCGGATGAGCACGAAGACGACGAAGAGCACGCCGTAGAGGGCCTTGACCAGTGCGGGACTCATGCGGGGGGGCTCCAGACGGGGTCGGTGCTGCCGTCCTCTCGGTATCCCCACCGGGCGCGGTAGGCCCGGCTGCGCCAGGCGATGAAGCGCCGGTGGCGGGCCAGGGCGGGGCTCAGCGTGGCGCCCGAGGGGCGGGCGGCGGTCTCGGGTGCGGCGCCGCCGTCCAGCCCGAGACGCTCCAGCACCCGGCCGATGCCGGCCACCGGATCGCCGACGAGGTCTTCGTAGCGAAGCGCCACGGCCCGGTCCGCGGGCAGCCGGGGCCAGGTGCGCTGGTGCTTGCGGTGGCTGCCGACCAGCCCGCCCAGCGTGATGTGGAGGTCGACGTCGTTGCGGGGGCTGGCCAGCCACTGGAACAGCGCCCGCGACCAGCGGCCGGCCCAGAGGCGCCGGTAGCGGGCCGAGAGCAGGCTGGTGTAGGGGTCGGGCGCGACCCAGAGGTGGCGGAACATGCGCACCGAGGACTGCACCACCGCGAGGGGGTGGCGGTGGATGGCGATGAAGCGGGCGTCGGGAAAGGCCGCCAGCAGGGCTTCTTCGTTGCCGTAGTCCCAGGGGTTCTTGAGCAGCACCGTGCGGTCGGGGTGCTCGGCCTGGAGCCGGGCCACCACCCGCTGCAGCAGGGGCACCGTCGGGGGCCGCAGCCAGCTCTTCTCGCCCGCGGCCAGCAGCAAGTAGCCGTACTCCTCGGGGGTGGTCGGGGTCACGGCGACCTGGTCGGTGGCCCGGTGGCTGAGGCCGAGGGCGTGCAGCCGCTGGGCCAGGTCGGCCGGGTCGGGGCGCGGGCCCTCACCCCGGGCGTGGCGCTCCAGTGCCTCCCACTCGATGACGTGGAAGGCCGTGAGCACCGAGAAGAGGCCCGTCTCGGCGAGCTGCTGGGTGAGCCAGGTGGTGCCCGAGCGGTGGGCGCCGACGATGAAGACGGGGGGCGGCGGGCTCATGCGAGCGCGCTCTCGTGGCCCGAGTCGCGCAGCCAGAGGCAGGCCGTGCCGAGCCGGGCGCGGATCTGCTCGAGGCGCTCTTTGTCGACCACGGGGGGCATGCCGAAGATGTGGGTGCGGGCCTTGGGGGCCTCGGGCAGCAGGGCGAGGAAGTCGCCGTGGGCCACGTGGGCCGTCGTGCCGGCGGGCAGCCGCGCCTGGTCGATGAGGTCTTCGAGAAAGCGCCGTGCGCGCTCTTTCTGGAGGTCGTCCCGCACGACCATGCAGAGCCGCAGGGGCTCGTGCTTGGCCGTGGCCAGCAGGAAGCCCACCAGCACGGGCAGGTCGAGGTTGGCCTGGTGGAGCTGGAGCCGCCAGTCGGGGGAGCGGTCCGAGATCCACACACAGACGCCGGGCGGCGGCGGCTCGTCCCGGGCCGGGCCGGACTGCCACAGGGCCATGCCCGTCTTCAGCACGTCGCAGTGGGTCTGGTAGGCGGCGATCTCGTCGTTCGAGACCCGGCTCTCGTCGACCACCACGAGGTTGGGCGGGAAGGTGGCGCCCCGGAGGGCGTCCATGGCCACGCCGATGCCCTCCATGTAGTGCTGGGTGCGCAGGGTGGCCGTGGTGGCGTGGTGGCCGGCGGCGGTCTCGGCCTTGGCCACGGCGGCGAGGGCCGGTCCGAGCTCGGGGTGGGGGCCGAGGCCGACCCAGCGCAGGGTGCCGTTGCGCCGGGCGAGGCTCTCGACGACCTCGCGCATGGACGCGATCTGGTCGGGGCTGGCGACGGGCACGAGCAGGTCGGGCTTCCAGGCGCGCTCGGAGCGGTCGGCCCGGGCGGCCCGGCGGGCGGTCCAGGCGGCCAGCTGGACGGCGACCCCGGAGCGCACGGTCTCCCAGGGGGTCTCGAGCTTGCGCCGGGAGAGCACGGCGTAGACCACGAGCACGAAGCCCACCTCGAGGGCACCGCCGAAGGGGCTCGACAGCGACAGCCCGAGCAGGCAGAGCCCGACCCCGAGCAGGGGCACGGTGGCGTGGACCTGGAAGGCCGGCCGGAAGGAGATCATGCCCAGGGTGCGCTCGACGGCGACCACGCCGTTGATGGCCAGGTAGGTCATGATGAAGAAGCTGGTGATGACCGGCGCGATGGCGTCGAGAGAGCCCGCGGCGAGGCCACAGGCGGCGAGGCCCGTCGTCACGAGCACGGCGTTGCGGGGCTCTCCGCCGGGGGTGGTGCGGGCCAGCCAGCCGCTGGCGGGCACGACGCCGTGGTCGGCCATGGCCTGGAGCAGCCGGGGCGCGGCGACGAGGCTCGACAGGGCCGCCATGAGGGTCGAGGAGAGCAGCCCGGCCAGCACCAGCTCGGGCACCAAGGCCCGCTGGATCATCACGCTGCGGTTGGCGATGAGCTCGTCGGGCGCGGCCATGACCCCGTACCAGCCCGCGAAGCCCGCGTAGAGCGCGAAGGTGGTGGCCCAGGCGAGCAGGGTGCCGGTCGGGATCGAGCGCCGGGGGTCGCGGAGCGAGCCGCTCATGCCCGCGCCCACCATGATGCCCGTGGCGGCGGGGAAGAAGATGGCGAAGGCCCCCACCAGGCCCACGTCGGGCAGCTCGCCCACCCAGGGGGCCGGCACCATCGGGGCGTCGAGGATGCCCAGGGCCGCCGAGCCCACCGCCGCGACCACCACGAGCAGCATGACCCCCTGGGCCTTCATGGCCAGGCCGCTCGAGCGCCAGGCGAGCAGCGCACAGCCCGCGAAGCCGATGCCCTCGACCAGCTCGGGGGGGTGGTCGGGGAAGAGGAAGGCCCAGCCCTCGGCGAAGGCGTAGATGTACATGGCCGCGCTGGCGGCCTGGGCGATGTAGAGCGGCAGCCCGATGGCCGCGCCCGCCTCGAGGCCCAGGGCCTGGGCGATGATGGCGAAGGCCCCGCCCGGCCGCACCCGCACGTTGCTGGCGATGCTGGCCAGCGACAGGGCGGTCATGCCCGTGATGGCGTAGGCCGCGCCGATGACGAGCAGGGCGCCGACCACCCCCGCCTCGCCCACGAGCCAGCCCTCGCGCAGGTAGAGCATGGCCCCGAGGATGGTGAGGCTGACGGGGCGGAACACGCCCGCGAAGGTGCCGAAGCGGCGGGGCGGCGGGGCGGGCGCCGGGGCGGCGGCGGTGGCATCGGCAGAGGACATGGGCGCCCGTTAGCGCGGCGATCCCGTCGGGGGGAGGGTCCGCTCGCAAGGGGGATGTTGCGCCCCGGTGGCCGCCAGCGGGCGCTCAGCGCGGGGGCCCGCCCGTGTCGGAGACAGGGGCGCCCAGGGCACCGCTCCAGGGCGCCGCCTCGGCCACGACCACGCCGTCGTCGAGCGGGTCGAGAATGGCGTTGTAGTCAGTGTTGTCGATGGCTGCTTCGGCCGCTGCCAGCGCCGGCGAGGCGGGCGCCGCGCCGCCGCGGGGGTGGGCGAAGGCGATCATGCGCTCGCGGCCGTTGCCGAGGGGCACGGCGTGGTCGCGGGTGTGCCAGCGGGTGATGCTCGCGACCTTGCCCGGGCGCCGCCCGTGGAACAGGGCGTAGCGCTGCACCCGGCCCGCTGCGTCCCGCTCGACCTCGACGACCATGCCGATGTGGAAGACCTGGTCGAGGCCGCCCCGGCGGCGCCCGGGCGCCAGGTAGAAGGCCAGGTCGCCGACCTGGAGGCCTTCGTCGAGATCGGCGAGGCCGGCGACGCGGTGCAGCAGCCCCTGGCCCTCGTACCAGCGGGCGAGGTCGCGGGCGCGCCGGGCCACGACCACCGGCGGCCGGGCGAGCTGGTCGCAGCGGGCGCCGAGCTGGCGGAGCACCCGGTGGGCCATGCCCGAGCAGTCGGCGAGGCGGCCGGCCCCGTAGGGAATGCGCCGACGGGCGAGGCCCTGGGCCACCTCGGCCACCGCCGCCGTCCAGGTGGTGGCGCCGTCGTCGCAGGCGGCCGCCGGGGGCGGGGCCCGGAAGTCGGCGAGGGGATCGAGGGGGTCGAAGGCCGTGGGCCCGGCGGCGGAGAGGCGGGCCAGGGCCGTGTCGCCGCCCACCACCGTCACCGGGGCCGGGGGCCGGGGCGCGGCGCCAGCCCAGAGCCCGCCGCAGAGCAGCACCACCGCGGCGCGGCGGAGCAGGGGGGGCAGGGCGGGGCGGGGGAGGGGCACCGGGGCTCCGAGGCGGAGCGGCACCCTACCCGGCCGTGGAACGCCGTGGAACCCGGGCGCGGGCGGGTCGATCGTTCCGGGCCTGGGGCCGGCGCTCTCGCCGTAGGGGGCGCGCGGCCGGTCGGCCCTGGCGGGCGCGGCCTCCCGGGGCGCGGGACCTCAGCGCCCGTGCTGGAAGGCAGCGCGGTGGCCGTCGACGGGGATCACGACGGCCACCCAGTCCTCCTCGGGGGCGGTCGACAGCGCCGGCCGGTCGTCGGCCCCGAGCACGTGCACCTGGCCCAGGCCCCGCTTGCGCACGTCCTTGAGCAGCAGGATGCGCCACGGCGGCGTGGGGGACAGGGCCCGCACCCGGTCGACGAAGTCGAGCACTGCCGGCCCGCGGACGTAGAGCACCAGGGGCAGCTCGCCGCCGACCCGCGTGGCGTCGAGGACGTGGTGCTCGGGGAAGTGGCCGGCGAAGGTGAAGGCCTCGAGGTTCCGGCCCGCCAGCATGAGCCCCGCGTCGAGGGCGCTCGAGAGCCCCACCGGCACCAGCTCGACCCGGTCCAGCCGGTCGGTGAGCACGGCGTCGACGAGCCGCGCACCGGGGTCGATGAAGCAGGGGATGCCGCTCGAGGCGGTGAGCAGGACGTCCTGGCCGGCGTCGAGCACGGCGAGGGCCCGGGCGATGGTCTCGGCCGGGGTCTCGAGGGTGAGAACCTCCTGGTGGGGGCCGAGCACGCCGCGCGCGCGCAGCCGCTGGGCGAAGCCGTCGTCGGCCTCGAGCACGACGGTCGAGACGCTCTTGAGCAGCCGCAGGCCGTCGATGGCGAGGTCGGAGAGCACGTCCCCGATGGGGGCGGCGACCAGGTAGAGCTTGGGCATGGGAGACCTCGGGCGCAGGGCGGTGGCGGCGCAGCATGCCACGGGGGACGGCGGCCCCGAGGAGGGGCCTGCCCGGGGGCCGACGGGATACGGACCCCCGGTCGGCGGGTTGCTGCGCGTCGTCCCGGTGCCCCGCCGCTGTCCTCTGGGGCCATCCCCCGCCCCGCTCGGAGTCGCCCGTGCTGCCCGTGTCTGCCCCGCTCTGGCTCGTGCTCGGCGCCGGTCTCGCGACGGCGGCCCCGGCCCTCGACCCGGCGGCGGCGCTGCGCTCGCTCGGGCCCCTCGGGCCGCCCCTGGCCGAGGCGGGCTGGGAGCTCGTGCCGGCGGCCGGGGGGGCCCTGCGCCTCGGCGACATCCTCGACCCCACCGACGACCAGCTCCAGGTCCGGGGGCCGGACTGCTTCGCGGTCGACCGGGCCCGCCAGAGCGCCGGGGTGGCGGCGGCGGTGGATCGGGCCCTGGCGGTCGAGGGCGGCCTGCCCCTCGGGGGGCTCGGGGTCCAGGGGCGCGCCGCGGGCACCCTCCGGCTGCGGCTCGACGCCCCCGCCGTCCACGAGCTCGCCACGACCGAGCTCCGGCCGGCCCCCGCCTGTGCCGAGCTGCTCCGCAGCCTTGCGGCGGACGGGGTGCCCGTCGGTCGCTACACCGTGGTCCAGAGCATTCTCGTCGCTGACCTCACGGTCGACGGCTGCGCGGCCCTCTCGGCGGGCGCCGGCGGCGGCCCCCAGGCCGCGGTCTCGCGCTGCGCGGGCATCGCCGCCAGCGGCGCCACGGTGGCCCTGCGGCGGGAGCCCCTGGGCGAGGTGCTCGCCCGGGCGGGCATCGCCGTCGCGCCGGGCCCGGCCGCGGCGCCGCCGGGCCGCCGCAAGCGCAAGGCGCCCCCCTGCTGGGTCGACAGCGGCTGCCGGGTCGCGCCCGTGGCCGAGGCCCGCCAGGGGGTGGGCCACGGCGCCGACATGGCCGCCGCCGATGCCGCCGCCCGCGCGGCCCTGCTGGCGCCCTTCCTGCTGCGCATGCGCGCGGCGGATCCCGGCCCCCGCTCCTCTGCCGTCCCGGGGGCGGCGGACGGGCCCGGGCCGGTGGAGGAGGTGCGCGCGCTGCTGCTCGAGACCATCGAGATCCGCGCCCGCCACCAAGACCCGGCGACCCGCCGGGTGGCCAGCCTCGCCCTGCTCGACCGGGCCGCCGTCGACGACCGGCTGGGGGCCGCCCTGGCGCCCCTCGAGGCCCAGCTCGCGGCGGTCGCGCCCGGGGCCCTGGCCCCGCTCTCGCCCCTCGCCCGCCTCGCGGCCCTCCGCGGCGCCGACGCGGCCGCCCGCCGGGCCGAGGTGCTCCGGGCGGCCCGGGCCGCGCTGGTCGGCCCCGGTCCCGCCGCGCCCGCCTGGCAGCAGCCCGCGGCCCTGGCGGCCGCCCGCCAGGCCGCCCGCAGCGCGGTCCTCGTCCGGGTCGAGCCCGGGCCCCTGGCCCCCACCCTGCGCCTCGCGGCGGGCATGGCCGGCCTGCCCCTGGTGGACGCGGGCCCGGCCCCCCTCGTGCTCCGGGGCAGCCTGCGCGCCGACGAGGGCGCGGCGGCGGGCATGGTGCGGTGGACCGTGGCGGCCGAGGTCGAGCTGGCCCCCGAGGGGCGGCCCGTCCAGCGCCTCGCGGGCCGCGAGGCCGGCGCCGGCAGCGACGGGGCCAAGGTGCGCAAACAGGTCGAAGATGCCGTGACAGAGGCCATGCTCGTCCAGGTCCAGGCGGCCCTCGGGGGGCTGCTATGAGCGGGGCGCTGCGGCGCGGCCTCTCCGGGCTGCTGGCGCTGGCGCTGGGGAGCGGCCTCGCGCCGGCCCCCGCCCAGGCGGGCCCCCTCCGGGCCGTGCTCCGGGCGGCGGACGAGGCCGACGACGACGCGCTGGTGGGCTTCCTCGACCACAAGCGGGCCTATGTGCGCGAGCAGGCCGCCCGGGCCCTCGCCGGCCGGCCCGCCCGTCCCGCGGCCCTGCCCCCCCTGCGGGCCTGTGTGGGCGACAGCACGGCCCCCGGCTGGCTGCGCGCCGCCTGCGCCGCCCCCCTCGGCCGCTGGGGCGACGCCGAGGCCGTGCCGATCATCGAGCTGGCCCTCGCCGAGGTGGATCCCGAGTCCCGCTACTGGCTGGCCGAGGCCCTCCACCAGATGCAGCACCCCGAGGCCCGGGCCGTGCTCCAGGGGCTCCGCGGCACCGACGAGCTGCTGCTCTCCACCGCGCTCCACGCGTGGGCCCGATGACCCCCCTCGGGGCCCTGCTGGGGGTGCTCGCGGGGGTGGTCTGGGCGGGCCTGGCCCATGCCGGTCCCGCCGACCGGGCGCTGCGCCACGGCGAGGCGGCCCCGGACGCGGCCCCCGACGCCGCCCACGCCGCCGCGCGCATGGGCGGCCGGCTGCCCCGCAGCCTCCAGCGCCAGGCCGGCCCCCGGGGCCTCGCCTGGGTCTCGGTGGGCCGGCTCGGGGTGC
>CAXQUZ010000526.1:0-2591 GCA_964226865.1 Myxococcota bacterium
GCAGCGGCCGGCGGCGGTGGCCGTGTCGCCGGCGGCGGCGGCGGGGGCGGCGGCGGCGAAGAGGCCGCGCGAGTGGTCGGGGCCCGCGGGGCCGCCGCCGGCGTCGGCGGGCTGGTCGGCCCAGCGCGACCGCAGCCCGGCGCGGGGCGGGGGGCCGTGGTGGCCCGCGGCCATGGGGGGCGGGGGGCCGGCGGCGTCGGCGCCGAAGAGGTGGGGCCGCTTCTGGAGCCGGTCGCAGTGGGCGGCGGTCTCGGGGGCGGTGGCCAGGCCGCAGAGCTGGCGGGCGAGGGCTGGGGTGGCCGAGAGCAGCCCCAGGATGAGCAGGTCGCGCTCGGCCGCGTCCCCCACGGCCGCGAGGCGCTGGCGGGCGGCGGGGGCGTCCTGCTGGAAGGCGTCGACCCAGCCGGCCAGGGCCGCGTCGTCGACGGCGGCGGGACGGGGGGCGGGGCTGCAGCCGGGGAGGCCGTGGACGAGGGCCAGCCCGAGCAGCAGCCGGGGGACGAGACGGGGCCGGCGGCGGGCGCCGGCGGAGGGGGGGGCGTGCATGGCCGCAGCATGGCCGGGCAGATGTCAGGGGTGGGCACGAGGCCCGTCAATTCCTTGCGGGGCGGGGGGAGGGGGGCCGCAGCCCCAGGCCGCCTCCAGCGCCGCGGCGGGCTGGCCCGGCACGGCCACCACCCAGCCGTCCCAGGCGGTCTGGGCACGGAGCCCGGGCGCCCGCGCGCAGAGGGTGGCCGTCGCGTCGCGGACGGCGGCCTCGGTGCCCGTGGCGAGCACCCAGCCGTCCCGGCCGTCGATGCGCAAGATGCCCTCTGGCAGTTCATCTTCGTTGCCCCTGCCCACCGTGAGCACGAGGGCCACCGTGCCCCCCGTGCCCAGGGCCCCGCCCCGCAGCCAGCGGTCGAGCACGACCCCTCCCGGCTCGACCACCGGCGCCCCCCGGGGCGTGGCGGCGAGCACCTGGAGGGGCCCCGGCACGGCGTCGAGGGCGCGGCTCGTGTGGTGGAGCAGGCCCAGGGTGCCCGGGCGCAGCCCCTGGGCGGGCCGCTGGACCGGGTCTGGCGGCAGCCGCAGCCCCAGCAGCAGGGCCCAGACCCACCGGCCCGGCACCCCGGCGAGGCCCGCCACGAGGGGCACGGCGGCGAGGCGCAGGTGGTGGTCGCGCAGGGGCCCCACCCAGAGCCCGGCGACGATCAGCAGCCCCAGCCCGGCGAGGCCCGCCGCCACCACCCGCCGGGGGCCGGGCGCGCGCAGCCCCGCCAGCGCCCCGGCCCCCACCACGAGGGCCCCCGGGCCGGCCGTGCGGACCCAGGCGTCGAGGGCCGTGGCCGTGCCGGTGGCGCCGGCGGCGGCCTCTCCCGTGGCGCTGGCCGCGGCGAGGTGGACGAGGTGGGGGCCCAGCAGCAGCAGCCCGAGCGCCGCAGGCGCCGGGCGCCAGGGCAGCAGCGCCGCCAGCGGAGCGCCCACCAAGAGCGCGTAGGGGTGGTTCATCGTGGCCCAGGGCAGGGCCAGGGCGGCCAGCCAGGGCCCCCACCGGCCGAGGGTGGGCGCGAGCACGAGCAGCCCGATGCCCACCGGCGCGAGGTAGGCCTCGGCCCCCGACCAGCAGGTGTCGAGCAGCCCCGGGGCGAGGGCGCGGGCCGCGGCCGCCACGAGGCCCGGGGCGGTCCGGCCGGCGAGGCGGGCGGTGGCGAGGCCCACCACCGGGGCGACGAGGGCGTGCAGCAGGTGCAGGCCGGCGACCGCCGACCAGAGGCTGTCGGCCCCGGCCAGCAGCAGGGCGTGGGGCAGGGCCAGCATCCAGCCGTAGGGCGGGGCGTGGGGGGTGGTGGTGAGCGGGCCCCGTGCGCCGACCCACCAGGGGCCCATGGCGTCGCCCAGGGCGCTGGTGACGGCGAGCCCCTGCCAGCGCACGGCCACCGCGAGCCCGAAGGCCAGGGCGAGGCCCAGCCCGCGCCCGAGCCTCGGGCCCCAAGCGCCAGCGGGCGGGGGGCCAGCGGCCGGGGGGCCAGCGGCGGGGGGGCTCATGCCGGGTCGGGGGCGAGGCGGGCCAGGTGCCAGGTCTCGCAGATCTGGCGCCCGCAGCGCAGGGCCGTGCGCAGGCTCGGCCGGTTGTGGCCGTCGATGGTGCCGTGCAGGCAGTCGCGGCCGTTGTCGCGCAGCTGCTCGATGAGGTGGCGCTGGAGCACGGCGGCCCGGCGCCGGCCGCGCATGGCGCCGTCGAGGAAGAGGGTCACGACCTGGTGGCCCTCGTGCACCCGGCTGCGCCGCCGCCGGGCGCCCATCCAGCCACACCACCGGGGCCCCTGCCAGAGCTCGACGAGGGCCCCGGTCTCGAGGCAGTCGGCCAGGGCGCGCTCTTGGGCGGGCCCGACCCGGGCGCCCAGCCGCGGGCGGTCGCGCTGCCAGCGGGCGAAGGCGGCCCGGTAGGTGGGCAGCTGGGAGAGGTCCCGGGCCCGGCGCACGTCGGCGGCGTCCCAGCCCCAGGGCCGGTGGCCGCGACGCAGGGCGGCGAGGGGGCCGGCGACGAGCAGCTGGTCGGTGCTGCGGCGGCCGCGGTCGACCGGCGAGATCGGAAGAGCACACGTCTG
>CAXQUZ010000527.1:0-23774 GCA_964226865.1 Myxococcota bacterium
GGCGGCGCCGCCCACGGCAGCGGCGGCCTCCTCGGCGTCGAGCGTGCGCAGCAGCCCCCGGGGCGGGGGGCTGCCGACGAGGGCCGCGGGGTGGAGCCCGGCGGCGGCCGCCAGCTCGGTGCGGGCCTGGTCGCGGAAGCCCAGCCGGCGGTCGGCCTCGGCCGCGAGCAGGCGCAGCTCGGGGTCCATCGGGAAGCGCAGCACGAGCGCGTCGAGGGTCTGGGCGGCCGCCTCGTCCTGGCCGGCGGCGAGCTGGGCGCGGGCGGCCGCGAGCTGGCCCACGTCGTCGGGCCGGGGGGCAGCGGCGACGGCATCGGCCTCTCGGGGCGGCAGCCCGGCGGCGGCGAGGGCGGCACTGGCGGGGGCTTCGAGGGGGCCCCCGGTGGCGCGGCAGGCCTGGAGGGCGACCACCGCTCCGCCGGGATCGCGGGCGGCGCTGGCGCGCACGGCGTCGAGGCAGGGCCGCGCCGGGAAGGGGGCGGGCTGGGCATCGAGCCAGGTCGCGAGGGCGGCGGGGCCCCCGGTCTGGTGGGCGTGCCAGCCGACGAGCCCCTGGAGGGCCGGATCGGTGGCGCCCCGGGCCCAGGCCGTGTCGGCGTGGAGGGCGGCCAGGTCGACGGCGCCCTGGTCGGCCTCGAGCGCGGCGCGGGCGGCCGAGAACTCCCAGCGCGAGGGGAAGAGCGCCGCTCCCTGGTCGAGCTGGGCGCGGGCCCCGTCGGTGTCGTCGGTGGCGGCGCCGAGGCGGGCCCGCAACAGCAGCAGCGCGCCCGTCTCGGGGGCGGCGGCCAGGGCCTTGTCGGCGGCGCGCAGGGCCTTCTCGAGGTTGCCCGCGGCCTCGTGCTTCTCGGCCTTGGCCTGGAGGCGCTGCCCGCGGCCGTCCGGCGCCCAGCTCGCGGCCTGGGCCACGGGCAGGACCCCGGCGATGACGAGAAGGGCAGGGGACATGGGCGCAATCCAGGAGACGGGGAGGGGGCGGCGGCCCCGCGTCCCTACTTATACTTCCCGGAGGTGACCGCCTTGGCCACGGCGACCGAGGCGTCGAAGCCGGACTTGAGCCCCGCCTTGAGCACCGGGGGCAGCTTGCTGCCGAGCTGGGCCATCATGCCCGTGCCCTCGCCGAAGCGGAGCTTGGCCACACAGGTCACCCGCGAGGTGCGCTTCTCGCCGGGGGACACGACGAACATACCCCAGCACTCGGTCATCTCGACGATGCTGCCGAACATCGAGCGCAGCTCGATGCGGTCGAGGGTGGCCTGGCGGCGGGCCTGGTACTTCTCCCAGGTGGCGGCGCTGACCCAGTCCTTCTGGATCTTCTCGAAGGCGATCACCGAGCGGCCATCGGCCAGGTCGAACTTGTAGGACCGCTGGAAGTACTCGCCGTAGAAGATGCCGAGGTCGGCGAGGAAGTAGCGATCGTTCGAGGGCACGCCCGCGAAGCTGTCGGAGCCCAGGCGCAGCCGCGGCATGGCCTTGGCGCCGTCCATGTGGCGGGGCAGCTTGTCCTGGTGGTCGAAGACGGTCCGCACGACGTCGTCTTGGGGGAAGTCGGTGTCGCCCTCGCCCGTGACCATGGTGAGGTAGCCCGAGTCCAGCGACTTGATGCGGATCTCATCGTAGAGCTGGTCGGTGTACTTGGTGATGCTCGCGCCGTTCCAGAAGCCGGCCTGGGTGAGGGCCGGGTTGAGCATCCGCATGGCCTCGGGGGTGCGCATCTTGATGTTGACCGCGCCGCCCGCGCCGGCGAAGGCCGGGAGGGGGATGGCCGACACCGCAGCGAGGGCGAGGGCCTGCTGCAGGAAGAGGCGACGGGACGAGTCTGGCGGAGTCGGGTGCATCGAGGGGCTCCGTGCGGTGGATGTCGGGCGGCATGGCCGGCAGGAACCCGCGGGGCGGGGCTGTCGTCCCTGGGGAGCTGGCGTCCTTGCCTGCCTGTAGGGGCCTCCCAGGGCCTCCAAGGGCAGGCGGACACGGAAGGCCGCCACGTCGGGCGCCGGCAGCGCCCCGGGTGGCGGACTCCTGCCCGCTGTCGGACACCCCGTAGCCGACGCGGAAAGGCACTGGCAAGGCTCCCCGTGCAGCGGGGCGGGGCGGCGGCACGGGGGGGGCTGGCCGGCCGGCGGGAGCGGCGACGGGGGCCTGCGGTGGCAGGATCCCGTGACCGCTGGCTTCTTGGTGCACGACCACGGGGCTGCTGCACCCGCGGTGGACGTGTGCTCACCGGTGCGGGGACGGCGGGGTCTCGTCCTGCGGTTTGGCCATCATGCGGGCGTGGACCCGATCCAGGGCCGGGGTGAGCAGCTGGGCCTCGAGGGCCGTGCCCGCCTGGAACTGGCCCAGAGACACGGGCAGGTGGCCCGGATCGACCGCGAGGCGCACGCCGGCGGGACCGGGCACCCCGGCGGCCCGGGCGGCGGCCTGGAGGGGGGAGGCGTGTGGGCCTGGCTGGCGGGCGCGCCGGCCGTCGGGATCGACGGAGCCAGGGGCCGGGTCGTCGTCGCCGGCCGTGGGCGGCCGCCGGGCAGGCCGGAGGAGGTGGACGACGCCGCCCGCGTCTCCGGCCGGGGCCCCGTGCTCGTCCTCGGCGGTGGCCCGGTCGCGGCGGACCCGCGCGGTGCGGCGGACGCTGGTGCCCCCGGGCAGCGGGGGGATGGCTTGGACAGCGAGCATGGGGCCTCCACGTCGGGCGCTGGGCGCGGGTGTGGGGCGACGGCCGGCCCGACTGGGGGACGGCGCCGCTGGGAGATCCATCGGCCGATCGGCACCGGGATCGAGACCGCCCTGGCCACCGGGGCATTCCGTGACACCGGGGCCGCCGCCCGGGCCCCGGGCACCGACCGGGAGGGGGCCGGATAGGGGAGTGGGGCCCGGTGCACGATCGGGACCCACCGCTGCCGAGGATCGCCCGTGAGCCGGGACCGCCCCGCCGCCCCCGACACCGCGCCGGTCGCGCCAGCTGAGGAGCTGCGCCGCCAGCTGCTCCACCAGGCCCTCGACTTCGCCCACCGGGTGCAGGACGCGCCCACCCGCCGGGCCCTCATCCTCGCCGCGGGCCTGCTGGCCCACCGCAACGGCTGGGACGACGTCCTGGCCGACTGGATGGTGGACGCGCCCGAGCCCGCACTCCGGGCGCGGCTGCGCTGGGAGACGCTCGTGGCGGCACCGGAGGCCCCCGGGCCCGGCCCCGCACGGCCCGCAGCGGTGGACCCGGGACCGGACCCCCTCGCCCTCGCGGTCGACGAGCTGCTGGCCCAGGAGCGCTGGCACCCCCTCGACGACCGCTGGCTGCGGCGGGACGACGCCCTGGCGGCCCTCGCCATCGAGGCCGGGCGCCGGGGGGCGGCCGGGCTGGTCGCCGCCTTGGGGGCCGCCATGGCCGAAGAGACCCCCGGGCCCCTGGCCTGGCTGTCACTGGCCCGGCTCTGGGTCTCGCCGGCCCGCGGGGGGCGCGCAGAGGCCCGGTGGCGCTCGGTGGCCGCCCAGGTCGGCGCCACCGCCGACCCCCGGCACCGCCACGCGCTCGCCCAGGCCTTCGTGCGGGTGGCCGTGGCGGCGGGCCAGCCGGGCCGGGCCGCGGACCTCTGGGAGGCCAGCACCCTCGGGCCCCGCCCGCGCGTCGCGCTCGCCCAGGCCCTGGCGGGGGCGCTGGCCGAGGCGGGCGAGGGCGAGCGCGCGGCCGGGCTCTGGTCGGCGGCGGTCGACCTCGCCGAAGAGAGCCTGCCGGTCGACCGGACGACGGTCGAGGCCCTGTGCGCCATCGCGGTCCAGCAAGAGCGCACGGTGGGCCCGGTGATGGCCGAGCTCACCTGGACCCGCACCATCCAGCGGGTCGCCGGGGTGGCCCTGCCCTCCGACTCGCGCACGGACGGGCCCTGGAGCGCGCTGCTCCGCACGGCCCTGCGCCACCACCACTGGTCCACCCGTCTGCGCCGGGCCCTGCGGCGGCGGGCGGTGCTGCCCCCGGCCTGGGCGGCGGCCCTGGCCCTGCTCGACCTCCGGGCCGGCTATCCCGAGCGCGCCCGCCAGACGGCCGTCGCCCTCGAGGCGAGCCAGGCCTCCTGGGGCCGCGACCTCGAGCCGGCCTGCCTCGGCGCCGTGCTCTTTGCCGAGCTGGGCGACCTCGCCCGGGCCCGCCGCCTCATGGAGCGTGTGTTGGTCGACGCCGGCGACGGTCCGCTTGTGTTGGCCCTGCCGGCGGCGCCGGGACTGGCCCGGCCCGCAGAGCGGGTCTTCGTCGATCTGCTTGCTCAGCACGGCGGTCTCGCCGAGGCGGCCCTGCTCGGGCGCATGGTCCCCGACCCGGGGCTGCGGGCCCTCCTCCTCACCCGCCTCGCTGCGCAGGCTCTGGCGACCGGCGGCGACGAGCCCCGGGAGCTCGCCCTCGAAGCGGCCGCCACCCTGGCCGACGGCGAGCCCGCCGCGTGGACCACCGAAGACACGGCGGCGAGGTTGATCCTCGTGTTGGCAAGGGTGGGAGAGGCCCCGGTCGCGGGGGGCGTGCTGCGGCGGCTCCTGTCGAACATGCGCGAGCTCCCGCATGTGGTGTGGTCCTCCTGCTGCGCGGGACTGCTCGCGGCGCTGGCGCGGCCCGCCGGTCGTCCCTTTCTCGGCGAGCTCCGTCAAGGAATTGTCGACTACGTGGCCGAGCTGGGGCATCCTGACATCCAGGCCCAGGTCCTGACAGCCGTGCTCGCCGCCCGGCCGGGCGTCCCGTTTGAAACGGACCAGAACGACGATCCCACGGGGCTTGCCACGACCTTTAGCCAAAATGTGTGAACAAAGGTCGATGTTCTTGTGATCCGGTGGTGGAAGGGGCTATCGTTGAGATGCGCACACAAGTGGCGCGACGACCGGCCCCGACCCCTCCGAAAGAGTCCGCTCCCCAGCGTCACGTTCCGAGGCTCGCCTGCCGGTCACCCCGCGGCGAATCACACCTCAAGTGCGCGACGGCAGGTTGCCCATCCTGCCGTGGGTGTTCGAGGGAGGCACGATGATGGAACTCAACAATGCGGTGGCCGGAGCGGTCCAGTCCGCCTCTGTGTCGTCCACCGACCGAGTCCCGGGCCCGGGCCGCGCGGCGCGCGGCGCGCTGCAGCAGGTCACCAACCGCACGGTCGGTGGCGTCGTGGTGTCGCTGTCTCGCGAGGCGGAGGCGGCACTGGATGCCGCCGCGCCCTCCGGGTCGTCCGGCGCGACGGATCTGGCGGGCAACCCCCTCGCCGGGGGCAGCCTCGCCGATGTGATGGTCGACGCCCAGGAGCGTCTCTTCGGTGCGGCGGCCGAGTCGGTCGAAGACGGCGTCTTCAACATCTACGAGAACGAGGCCCAGTCCGAGGCCCAGTCCGAGGGGGTGGGCGAGGGTGTGCCCGCCGTCGCCAGCGAAGCCAGCGCCGAGGACTCGCCGGACGGTCTCGCTCCCGAAGAGCGCGCCATGGTCGAAGAGCTCCGCGCCCGCGACCGCGAGGTCCGCGCCCACGAGCTCGCCCACGTCGGTGCCGCCGGTGGCCTGGCCGGCGCGCCCTCCTTCTCCTACCAGACCGGTCCCGACGGCAAGCGCTACGCCATCGGTGGCCACGTCAGCATCGACACCTCCCCGGGCCGCACCCACGAAGAGACCGTGGCCAAGGCCCAGCGGATCCGCTCGGCGGCCCTCGCGCCGGCCGAGCCCTCGGGTGCCGACCGGGCGGTGGCCTCCCGGGCCAGCCAGATGGAGTCCCAAGCCCGCGCGGCGCTCGCCCGCCAGAACGCCCGAGAGGCGAAGGCGGCCCTCGAGGCCTCCACCGATGCCGCCGAGGCCGCGAATTCCGAAGAGCTCTCGCTGCCAGAGCTGCCCGAGGTCTCGCTCGAGGGGGCCAGCTCCGAGATCGTCCAGGTCGAGGTCGACGCGGTCGAGCCCGTCGAGGTGGCCGCCCCGGCGGTGGTCGAGCCTCCCGCCCAAGACAACCGCGTGATGACGGGAGGGATCGCCCTGCTCGCGACGCCGCGCCTCGCGGTCTTCTCCGGTGGGTCCGCCGCCGACGCCCAGCTCTACGCGGGCTCCGAGCGCCAGCAGCTCGCGGCCTATGCCTCGGCCAGCAGCCTCCAGTCCCCGGCCCGCAGCCCCGCCATGCGGCTGATGGCCATCTGAGTCGGGCGCCGCAGCGCTGGCGGTGTCGCCGGGGCTGATGGCTCCGCCCAAAGAGGTTAGGCGCACGGCGCGCCCTCTTAGCTCAGCTGGACAGAGCACGGTCCTTCTAAGTCCGCGGTCGCTGGTTCGAGTCCAGCAGGGGGCGTCCCTCCGTTTCTCTCCCTTCCTGCGGCGGGACCGGTCCCGGCCGGCAGCTTGTGCGCCGCAGATTCCCCCGCACTATGATGGGCGCATGAGCCAGGAATCTGACGACACCCCGGACATCGCGTCCCTGAACGCGGCCCTCCAGCAGCGGCTGCAGGAGCTCGACGAGGCCCGCGCGGCCCTGTCGGAGGCCGAGGCGCGCCAGGAAGAGGCCGAGGCCGAGGCCCGCGCCCACGCCGAGGCCATGGCGGCCTACGAGAGCGAGCTGGCCGAGCTCGACGAGCAGATCGCCGAGGCCCGGGCCGAGCTGGCCAAGCGTGAGGAAGAGCACGCAGCGGCCCTGCGGGCCCTCGAGCAGGCCGAAGCCGAAGAGAAGGACCGCCAAGCCGCCGCGGCTGCCGAGGCGGCCCGGGTCGAGCGCGAGCGTGCGGCCATCGAGGCCGAGCTGGCCGAGATCGACGCTGAAGAGAAGCGCCTCGAGGCCGAGCTCGCTGAGGCCGAGGCCGAGATCCAGCGCCTCGAGGAAGAAGACCAGCAGCTCGCCGCCGAGATCGCCCAGGTCGAGCAGCAGCTCCAAGCCCTCACCGGTTGAGGCCCCGCTGTTCTCCGCCACGCCAGAAGCGCTCGAGACGCTGCGCGCCCAGGCGTCCGATGCGGACGGGGCGCCGGCCTGGGCCCTGGCCTGTGCGGTGCTGGCGGCGGTGGGTGCGCCGGCGCCGCCCCCCCCGGGCCGCCTCGGCGACGCCCCGGCGGCCGCCCTGGCCGCCAGCCTCGACCACGGGCGCCACTTCCTGTCGCTGGCCCTCGCGGCGCGCACGGCCCTGAGCCTCCACGACGCCCACGAGAGCTGGGACGCCAACGTCGGCTTTCTCGAAGAAGAGCACGCCCGCGACACGGTGGTCCGGGCGGGGCTGCTGGCAGCGCTGATCGCCGACGCCACCGGGACGACGGGCCCAGAGGCGGTGGCCGCCTTCGCCGCGCGTCCGGGTGGGGCGGCGGTCATGCGCCACTTCGCGGCGGTCGAGCTCGGGCTGGCCTTCTCGACCGAGTTCGAGCCCGTGGGTCCCGCCGTGCTGCTCGACCACCTCGACAGCTGCGAGGACGACCTCGACGACGTGCTCGGCGAGCTGCCCCCGGCGCTGGGGGCGGGCGCCCGGGCGACCCTCGCCCCGCTGGCGGCCGCCCTCGGCGACCACGCGGCGGCCCTGGCCGACCACATGCCCGCGGTCGCCGAGGCGGTGCGCGCTGCCCTGCCCCAGCTGGCCGGCGGGCGCGAGGCCTGGCAGACCGAGGCCCGTGCCATGCCCGTCTACGGTCTGCTGCTGGCGGCCGTGGTCGGCAAGGCGGGTGCGCCTGCGTCTGCGCCTGCGCCCGCCGCGCCGCCGGCCCTTCCCCCCGCGGCCGCGCCGGATCCCCAGGCGGCGGCCCGGGCCCAGCTGGCCGCGCGGCGGGACGCGCTGGTGGCCGCGCGGGCCGCCCTGGAGCCCCCCCAGCGTGACCGGGCGGCCTTGCGCGCCGCCCGGGAGGCCCTCCGCGGCCGGCGCCAGGCGGCAGAAGACCGCCGGGCGGCGCTCTCGGCGGGGGCCGGGGGCGGTGCGGGCACGGCCGGTCCCGCGCGGACGGCCGCCGCTTCGGCGGAGGATGCCCTCTCTGACGCCATTCGGCGCATCGACCAGCTCGACCTGCGCCGGGCGGCCCTGGCGGCCCCGCCGCCCCCGCCGCCGCCCCCCCAGCGGGCAGCCCTGCGCCCGGCCCGCCGCCGGGTCAGCGCGCTGCTCGCGGGGGTGGCCGAGCTGCGCCAGGCCCTCGATCAGGCCCGCCAGCGTGCCCTGCGCGAGCGCGAGCGTCTCGACGCCCAGCTCGGCCGGCTCCGCAACCGGGGCCGCGGCCTCGCGGGGCGCCGCCGGGACGCCGATGCCCGCCTCGCGCGCATCCACCAGCGGCGGGCGGCGCTGGCCGAGCGCCGCCCGATCCTCGAGGCCCGCATGCCGGCGCCGGTGCTGCTGCCCACCAGCGCCCACACCACCGAGCTCGGCGCGGCCCTCGCGGCCCAGACCGAGGCCGTCGGCGCCCTGCGGTCCCGGCTCGGCGCGCTGCGGTCCCGCCAGGCCGCCCTGGTCCAGCCGACCGCGCCCATGCGCTTCATCAACGACATGGACGGCTGGCGGCGCCGCGTCACCCGGGCCGAGGCGGCACTGGCCGAGGTCGAAGACCAGCGGCGTGCCCGGCGCGACGCCCTGCTGCGGCGCCGGCGCCAGCGCGAGGCCTGGCGGGACCAGCTCGACGCCACCGACCGGGTGGCCGAGCTGCGGGCGCGGCTGGTCGAGATCGGCCACGAGCAGGCCGCTCTGGCCCAGCGCCGCGCGGCCGTGCCCGCCCTGCCCGCGCCGGTCGACACCTCGGGCCCCACCGCCCACCTCGTCGCTGCCCGGTCGGCGGCCGCCGACGCGGAGGCTGCGGTGCCCCGCCACCGCCACCGGCTGCGCGGGCTCGTGTCGCGGCGGGGCGCGGCCACGGCGCCCAAGGGCGACCCGGCCGGGTGGCGCCGCACGGCCAGCGCCCTCCAGCGGGCCCGGGAGCGGGTCGAGCGGCTGAGCCTCGACCTCAGCGACCTCCAAGACGACCTGCGGGCCCGCCTCGGGCGCGACCGCCACGCGAGCCAGGCCCGCCACCACGCGCTGCTGGCGGCGATGCGATCCCGGCGCCGGGCGGCCGAGAAGCTCCGCCGCGCCCAGATCGAGCTCGCCCGCCGGCGGCGGGCCCTCGCCCACCGCCAGGGGCTGCTGCGGGCCCAGGCGGCGGGTGCCACGACCCCGGCCGCGCTGCCCAGCGTCGCGCCGGCCGCGGCCGCCCGGGACGAGGCACGGGCCCGGCTGGCGGCGGTGTCGGCCGCCCGGTCGGCCCTCGCGCCCCCCGATGCTCCGGAGCCCGTGGCGCCCGCGGCCCTCGACGAGCTGCGCCGGCGGGTCCAAGACGCCGAACTCCACGCCACCCACGCCGCCGCGGCGCTCCGGGGCAGCGGCCGCCACCAGCGCCGCGCGCTGCGGGCCCAGCGCCGCGAGCTCCTCGAGCGGCGCCAGGCGGCGACCGCCCGCCGGGAGGCCGCGGCCGCCGCCCTGGCCGCCCTCCGGGCCCGCGAGCGGCCCGTGCTGCCGGCGCCGGCACCGCCCGCCCTGCCGCCCACCCCCGCGGTGGCCCAGGCCCAGGCCCGGGTCGCCGCGGCGGCCCAGCACCTCGACGACGCCCGCTTCATCCTCGCGGCCCTCGAGGGCGGCCGGCCGGAGGCCCCCGCGGCCCCGCCCCTGGCCGCGCGCCAGGCGGAGGCTGCGGCGGCCGAGGCCCGCTGGCTCGACCTGCGCGCCGGTCTCGAGGCCCTGCTCGCCGACGGCCGCGCCGCCCGGATCGCCCGGCGTGCCGCGGTCGAGGCGGGCCTCTCCGCGGCCGAGCAGCGCGCCCAGGACGCGGACGCGGCGCTGCGGCTGCTCGATGAGCGCCGGGTCTCGGTCGCGGCCCATGCCCAGGTCGTGCTGGCCCCCACCCCGCCGCCGACGGTCGACACCACGGCCCTCGACGCCGCCCATGCCCGCCACAGCTCGCTGGTCGACCGCCGGGCTGCGCTCCAGGTGCGCCAGGAGCGCGGCCGAGAGCACCGCCAGCGCCTCGAGGCCCTGCTCGACCAGCGCGAGCAGGAGCTCACCCGCTGGCACCGCCGCTCGCGGCGGGCCCGCAACCGCATCCAGCGCCTGCGCGACCAGCTCGCCTCGGCCGGTGCCGCCGTGCCCGTCCCGGCGCCGGCTCCGGTCGTGGTCGTGCCGCCGCCGCCGCCCCCTCCCGAGCTGCGCACCAGCACGGCCAAGGGGCCCTCGGTCAAGGATCTGCTGGCCCGCATCACGGGCAAGGGCAAGGGCAAGGGTGCCGCCCCGTCGGCGTCCTCGTCCTCCGCGCCCGCCCCGCTGCCCCCGGTGCCCGGTCCGCCGCCGCCCCTCGACAGCCTGCCGCCGCTGCCGCCCGCTGGCGCTCCGTCCGCCGCGGGCCTGCCGCCGGTGCCTGACCTGCCCGCGCTGCCGCCGGTGCCCGCGCTGTCTGCGGGGCTGCCGCCGCCGCCGGGCCCGGAGCCCATGGGCCTGCCGCCGGCTCCCGCGCCGCTCCCGCCGGCGCCCGCGCCGCTCCCGCCGATGCCGGCGCCGCTGCCCCCGGTGCCGGACGGCCTGCCGCCGCTGCCGGACGCGCTCCCGCCGATGCCGGACGGCCTGCCGCCGATGCCGGACGCGCTGCCGCCGCTCCCCGACGCCCTTCCGCCGATGCCGGACGCGCTTCCGCCGCTGCCGGACACCCTTCCGCCGATGCCAGCGCCGCTTCCGCCGATGCCGGAGGGGCTGCCGCCCGTCCCGGACGACCTGCCCCCCATTCCGGACGACCTGCCGGCGCCGCCCGCCGCGCTGCCGCCCGGGCCCGCTGCGGCCCCCGCCGCCCCGCCGCCTGCCGAGGAGCTGGGCGCGGCCACGGTCATCTACAGCAAGGACGAGCTGCGCCGGCGGGCCCTGCTCATGGCCGACGAGGACGACGACTCCGAGGAGGTCCCCCTGCTCGACGGTGCCGCCACGGTCATCCTCAGCAAGGACGAGCTCCAGCGCCGGCGCGCCGAGCTGCTCGGGGAGGGGGGCGACGACGCGCCGAAGAAGAAGGGCGCGATCCGCTGGACCCCCTCGGGTTCCTGAGCGACCCGCCAGAGGGGCTGCCGGTGCCCGGGCTGCATCGATTAGGCTGACGGCCGCACCGGGGAGCCCACCATCGCCACCGACGCGCCATCCCACCGTGGCCTGGCCATCGCCCTGTCCCTCGCCCTGCCGCTGCTCGTCGTGGCCGGCTACGCGGGGCTGATCACGCCCGATGCGCCCACCGTGACCGGCGGTCCCTCCGCGCTGTCCCTCGACGAAGAGATGGCCGAGGTCGCCCAAGATGGCGTGCCACGCGTCCTCTTGATTGGCTCTTCCCACCTCGGCCGCGGCATCGAGCCCAAGGCCCTGGCCCGCCAGCTGGGTCTCGCCCCCAAGGACGTGCACGCCCTGTGGCGCAGCAACATGCAGCCGCCCCACTGGTACGCGATCCTCGAGAACCGCGTCTACGGCAACGGCCACGAGCCCCCGGTCGTGCTCATCGTCAGCACCCTCCGCCGCACCCTCCAGGTCGAGGTCGAGGGGGGCATGCGCACGGCCAGCCTCGTCGAGCAGCTCGGCGAGCACGAGCCCGTCATCGACGAGAAGGTCTTCGGGCGCCGCAGCGAGGGCAGCGGCTGGTGGGGGCTGGTCAAGGCCCGCCGCACCCGCTTCCGCGAGTCGCTCACCGACACGGTCAAGGGCGCCGTCACCGGCTGGTTCTTCGTCGCGCCCGACGAGGTCCCCGCCGGGGGCTCGCGGGTGGCGGCCGGCGAGGCCCGGGCCGACGCGGCCATGGAGCGGCTGCTGGGCGGCGAGGGGGCCCGGGATCTCTCGCTCCAGAGCCGGGTCATCCCCATCGTCGAAGACGACCGCGAGGTGCACGAGGACGACAAGGCGCTGCGCGATCCCGCCGACACCCTCGTGCCCGACTTCATCGACCTCATCCAGTCCCACGGCGGCAAGGTCGTCTTCGTCGACCTGCCGGTGGCGCCCAAGGTCGCGGACCACCACGAGGTCGACCCCGACCTGGCCCGGGCCTTCGTCGAGCTGCTCAACGAGAAAGGCGCCGGCTTCATCGACCTGCACGACGTGCCCGTCGAGAACCACCACTTCCGCGACCCCACCCACCTCAACACCAAGGGCCGCGACCTCGTGACCGCGGCCCTCGCCGAGGCCCTGGCGCCCTTCGGCCTCACGGACGACGCGGCCCCGCTGCCCGCCGCCGAGCTCAGCCTCGAGCGCCTGCTGCGGCCGGTGGTCTCGCGCACGGGCGCCGTGCCCGAACTCGACCAGGAGCCCGCCCAGCGGGGCAAGGGGGCCTGCGCCTGGGAGATCCCGCTGCCCACGGCGACCCACTTCCAGGAGCGCGAGCTCAAGTCCTTCGGCCTGGGCGCCATCAGCCCGGTCGTCGTGCTCCAGGGCGACCAGCGCATCGCCCCCTTCGGCACCAAGGGCAGCTTCCGGGGCGACACCTGCCTCGGTCGCTCGTGGAACACGGGCAAGACCGTGCGCTTCACCGCCCTGCCCGGCACGACGCCCACAGCCAGCGACTTCAGGGCCGTCATCGCCGACGAGCTGCCCTTCGAGGGCTCGCGGGATCCCGTCCACTGGGCCTTCCCGGGCACCACCCTCACCGTGACCCTGCCGGGCTCCGACGCCATGGAGGGCGAGACGGCCCACGTGCGCGTGGTGCTGCGCCAGGCCGGCCCCGGTGCCCTCCCGCGCCTGACCGGGCCCGGCGACGCGGCCGTGCCCTTCACCAAGACCGGCTCGCTCATCGCCGCCGAGCTCGACGTGGCGCCCGGCACGGCGAACTGGCCGGTGTCGGTGGTCGTGCCCGAGGACGGGGCGGCCTTTGTCGTGGCCCAGCTCGAGGTGACCGCCCTGGGCTCCACCTCGGCCATCATCGGGGTCGAGGCGGCCGAGGTCGAGACCGTCACGGCCTTCGCCCGCACGGGCCCCTACGCCCTCAGCTTCAAGACCGATCCGCCGATGCTCGGGCCCCTGCCCAGCGCGCCGAAGCGGGTCACCGATCTGGCGGCCCGGGTCCAGCTCCCCGACCTGGCGCCGCTGTCGATGACGGCCCTGCGCGAGCGGCTGCTGGTCAACCGCTCGCCGCTGGTGGTCTACGAGAACGGCCGAGCCCTGCCCGGTCCCAACACCACCTGCCTCAAGGTGCGCAAGGAGGGCGGCGGCACCTTCTGCCACCACGACGAGCGGCTCTTCCTCTCCTCGGCCCTCGGCGGCCTGCCCGGCGAGAACGGCCACAGCTACAGCCTCGGGCTCTCCGAGGAGCGCAAGACCGGCGAGGGCTGGCTGCTCTACCCGGGCGACGTGATGAACGCGCCGGTGCCCCCGGCCCGCCTCGACCAGCTCCCCGGCCGCGTCCACGCCATCCGGCTCGCCGGCGCCGTGCTCTCCGCGGCCCCTGCCGACCAGGAGGTCCTGCGGCTGCGCATCTTCGACCGCAGCGACCTCGTCTTCGACCGCACCCTGCGGGCCGGCGAGCTCCGCGAGAAGGGCATGCGCATCGAGCTGCCCGCCGACCGCCCCCTGGCCCGGGGCAGCAAGCCCGTGTTCCGCATCCAGTCGCCCGCCGACGCGCCCTACCTCTGGGTCAAGAACATCACGCTGGTCCACGCCCGCACCCGCACCGGTGCGGCCCCCGCGCCGGCGCCGGCCCCTCCCCCGGGCGACGCCCCGTAGATCTGGCGGCCCGATCTGTGCGAAGCTCCCGCGATTCCATCTGCGGGAGACCCCATGCTTGCGGTCGTCATGCTCGGCCTTGCCTGCGCGCCCTACCCCGAGGGCCTGCGCAAGACCCCACCCGGAAACGGTCCGGAGGTTCGCGTCGACTGGGACGCCGAGCCCCTGCCCGACATCCCCTACCCGAACGACCTCGCCACCCGGGTCGATCGCACCAGCCCCACGGGGCTGCGCCTCAACGTGCCCCTCGCGGCGCGCACCCACATGGAAGAGAAGGCGCGCATCAAGCTCAACGAGCTGTCGGGCTTCGGCATCTACTCGCCCATCGCCCTGGGCTTCGACAAGCCGCTCGACCTCGACAACCTGGCCCTCCGCCACACCCACGATGACAAGCTCGGCGCGGCCCAGTTCGCCGACGACGCCGTCTTCCTCATCGACGTGACGCCCGGCTCGCCGACCTACCTCGAGCTCGTGCCCCTCGACATGGGCCAGGGCCGCTACCCGATGGACGCGGCCCGCTCGGATCGGTACTTCCCGAACGACACCCGGTCGGAGCACCCGAGCGTCATCTTCGACACCGTCGACGAAGACGTGAACGGCAACGGCAAGCTGGACTGGGGCGAAGACACCGACAACGACGGTGTTCTCGACAAGCCCAACGTCTACCCCGAGGGCGGCGATCCCCGCGAGGATCTGCTCTCCTGGTACGAGCGCCAGACCAACACCCTCATCGTGCGCCCCGTGCGCCCGCTGCGCGAGATGACCACCTACGCGGTCGTCGTCACCGAGCGGGTCATCGGTGAGAACGGCGAGCCCGTGCGCTCTCCCTGGGACTACGTCCACCACCTCCGCCAGACCGAGGCCCTCGGCCCCGTGCCCAAGGCCCTGGCGCCGGCGGGCCTCGGCCTCAACGACATCGCCTTCGCCTGGACCTACACGACCGGCCGCATCACGGGCGATCTCGTCGACGCCCGGCGCGGTCTCAAGGGCGAGGGGCCCCTGGCCCGCCTCGACGGCGAGTACCCCGAGGGCATCGAAGAGGCCCTCAAGGTCAACGAGATCGACGGCGAAGACCCGCTGCTGCTCCCGGTCGACAACCTCATCGGCACCCTCGCCGACCTGGGGCTCTTCTCGGGCGCCAGCGCCGACGCCCTGGTCGACAACTACTCGGCCTTTGCCACCCACATCGTCGGCGGCAGCTTCACGACGCCGAACCTCTTTGGCGACCTCGACCACGACCCGGGCCCCTGGCCCGAGGTGGACGACTCGAACGACTACTGGCAGATCGACAGCCACAACGGCTTCGTGAAGGCCCGCCCCGAGCGGGTGCCCTTCACCTGTGTGCAGCCCAAGGACGTGCCCCAGCCGGCCCCGGTCGCGGTCTTCGGCCACGGCTACGGCTCGTCCCGCTTCGACTTCCTCGCCTTCTCCTGGGCCATGGCGCGCATGGGCTACGCCGCCTGTGCCTTCGACTACCCGGGCCACGGCCCGACCCTGTCGGCCGAAGACGAGGCCCTCGTGACCAGCGTTCTCGGCCCGACGGGCCTGGCGCCCTTCTACCACCACCTCCAGGACGCCCGCTACCGCGACATCGACTACGACGGGCGCATGGACTCGGGCGGCGACCAGTGGAGCGCCGACGCCTTCCACACCCGCGACATGGTGCGCCAGGCGGCCCTCGACCACGCCCAGTTCATCGACTCGCTCATGGCCTGCGGCGAGACCGAGTGGAGCCGCGAGACCGGCGGCACGGGCGTCTCCTGCGACTGGGACGGCGACGGCACCCCCGACATGGGCGGCCCCGACAACCAGTATGTCGTGCTGGGCGGCTCTCTCGGCGGCATCAACACGGCCGTGGCCGCGGCGGTGGTCGACGAGGTCGACGCCTGGGCGCCGGTCGTGCCGGGCGGCGGGCTGCTCGACGTGGCCTTCCGCACCGAGATCGGCGGCGCGGTCGAGGCCATGCACGGCCGGCTGCTGAGCCCGCTCATCCTGGGCCTGCCCACCGACGACGGGCGGCTCCAGGTGGTGCAGATGGTCAACACGGTCATGGACATGGAGATCGTGCCCATCGCCACCCTCGACGACTTCCCCGCCGGCGGTCGCATCGTCGTCGAGAACCTCGACAACGGCGATGTTCGCGAGGGATACATCCCCGCCGACGGCACCTTCCGCCTGGGCATCTCGGCCGACGCCGCCAGCGCCTGGGAGAAGGCCCGCATCGCCGGCGTGCCCCCGGAGGGCCAGGCGGCGCCCCTCGAGGGCCTGTCGCCCTACACCATCTCGGACCCGACCGAGGTGGGCGACCGGCTGGTCATCCGCCTCGAGACCGAGGGCGGCGAGGTGGTCCACGAGCTCGACACCTTCGAAGACAACGTCACCTTCCAGGGCGTGAACTTCAGGGCCGGCAGCACCCTCGTCGCCGCCGCCGAGGGCCTGGGCCACATCCGGGCGAGCCCCGAGGTGCGGCGCATCGGCTTCGTGTTCAGCGCCATCCTCGAGCCGGGCGACCCCATCGCCTACGCCCGGGGCTTCGAGGAAGAGCCCCTGCCGGGCACCAACGGCGAGCCCCGCAACATGCTCATCGTGCCCACCGTCGGCGACACCATCGTCAACGTGAGCACGGGCATCGCCCTGGCCCGGGCGGCGGGCTGGATCGACGACTCCGAGATCGACCCCCGCTACGGCACGACCGTCGACCGCTGGCTCATCGACCGCAAGGTCGTCCAGGGCCTCGAAGAGCACGGCCCCTACGTCTGCACCGACGGCAGCCCCTGCCTCTTCGACGCCGACGACCTCGACGAGGGCCTCGACGGCACGGGCGCCACCTCCGACGCGCCGCTGCGGGTCACGGTCGAGACCTCCGCCGGCGTCAGCGGGCTGCGGCTGCCCTACGTGAAGACCACGGGCACCCACGGCTTCACCACCCCCCGTCCCGACGACGACTTCGACATCGCCAGCTTCGCCACCATGCAGATCGCCACCTACTTCCAGTCGGGCGGCCAGCTGCTCACCGACGACCTCTGCCTCGAAGACGCCAGCTGTTCGTGGATCCCGCCGCTCCCAGATGACGGCACGGACGCGGGAGGTGGCCGATGAGCGCCCTCTTCCTGCTGCTGCCCCTGCTGCAGTCCGCCACGGCCCAGGCCGGCTTCGGCGAGGCCGCCATCGGCCCCGCGCCCGAGAAGGGCGCCTGGTTCGACACCTGGGGCGAGCTCCGCTTCATCGGCAGCCTGCCCCCCGACCTCACCCTCGACACCGACGGCACCGAGCTCGGCCAGGACTTCCACCTGGACTCGCGGCTGCGGGCGGGCGTCTACCTCGGTGTGCCCAAGATCCACGTGGTCTTCGAGGGCGACATGATCGAGGGCCAGCTCGCCGGCGACGCCTGGGACATCCCCGGCGAGATCGACGAGCGCGACCGCCACCGCATCGGCGTCACGACCTCCGACGACTTCGACCTGCGCAAGGCCTTCGTGCGGGGCCTCGCGGGCCCCGTGAGCATCCAGGCCGGTGTGGCCACCTCGCACTGGGGCCTGGGCATGCTGGCCAACGACGGCAACCGCGACCCGATGTTCGGCCGGACCGACTTCGGCGACCGGGTGCTGCGCATCCAGCTCGCCAGCAAGCCCTTCGGCAAGGGTGAGGTGCCCCTCCAGATCGCCCTCGCCGGCGACCGGGTCATCGAGGACGAGCTCGCCCGCTGGATGCCCTTCCAGCCCGAGGGCGAGCGCGGCGAGACCGCCTACCAGGGCATCGCGGCGGTGTCCTGGGTGCCCGAAGACAAGGTGAACTACGGCCTCTACGGCGTCTGGCGCAGCCAGACCGAGGCCGACGGGCTGCGCGAGACCCACGTCGGCGTCATCGACGGCATGGTCGACGGCACGGTCCAGCTCGACGGCCTGGCCCTGCGCTTCGCCGGCGAGGGGGCCACGATCTTCGGCAACACCGACGTGCTGCTCAACTACAACAACCGCGAGGCCACCGATGCCCTCAAGGTGCGCTCGGGCGCGCTGACCGGCCTGGTCGAGGCCACGCCGGACGACTTCTGGCTGGGCGGCATCCTGCGGGCCGGCTGGGCCTCGGGCGACAGCACGGGCGACGACGACACGATGCACGACTTCGCCTTCGACCGCGACTTCGACGCGGGCATGGTCATGCACGACGAGCTCCAGGGGGCCATCGACGTGGCCGCCTACGACCAGATCGGCCGCCCGGAACACAGCGGCGGCCGGCCGGTCGGGGTCGAGGGCCTCGTGCGCGAGGGCGCCTTCGTCCACGCCGCCTTCCTCCAGCCGGTCGCGACGGCCCAGCCCCTGCCCTGGCTCGGGCTGCGGGCCGGCCCGACCTTCCACTGGTCCACCGGCCCCATCGCCCACCCCTTCACCACCACCCGCAACGGCGGCGTGCCGGCGAACCACCTCGGGGTCCAGACCGCGGGCTACGCGCTCGGCACCGAGCTGAACTGGGCCGTCGAGCTGGGCGATGTGGTCGTCGGTCCCGAGGCGCTGGGCCTCACTCCGGCGCTGGTGCTCCAGGGCGGCCACCTGCTCGCCTCCGACAACCTCGGGGGCGAGACCGTGAGCCTGGTGACGGCCACCGGCCGCCTGCGCTGGTAGCGGGGTGCGCGGCGTTCTGCTGAACCTCGCGGCCCTCGGGCTCGGCTTCGTCGCCACCCTCGCGGGCACGGTGGCCTGGCGCACCCTCGCGGCGCCCGACCACCAGCCCGTGGTGGCCGCCGCCGGGCCCGTGGCCGACGGGGCGGTGCTCGCGGCCAAGCTGTCCCGGGTCGTGCGCCACCGGACCGTCTCGTCGGCGACCGGCGGGGCCGATCCGGCGCCCTTCCGCGCCCTGCTCGCCACCATCGACCAGCAGTGGCCCCACCTCCGCCAGGGGGCCACGCTCCAGTCCTTCGGCCACTCGCGGCTCTACACCATCCCGGGCACGGATCCCGCCCTCGCCCCCGTGCTGCTCATGGCCCACATGGACGTGGTGCCGGTGGAGAACGCGGCGGGCTGGGCCCGGTCGCCCTTTGGCGGAGAGGTGGCCGAGGGCTTCGTCCACGGCCGCGGCACCCTTGACATGAAAGCCGCAATGGTCGGCATTCTCGAGGCCGCAGACCAGCGGCTGGCGGCGGGCTGGCGCCCGGCCCGCACGGTCCACATCGCCCTGGGCGAGGACGAAGAGGTCGGGGGCCACCAGGGGGCCCGCCGCATCGCCGCCCACCTGCGGGCCCAGGGGGTGCGCCTCGCCTGGGTGCTGGACGAGGGGCTGATGGTCACCGAGGGCATGGTGCCGGGCCTCGACCGGCCGGCCGCGCTCGTTGCCGTCGCCGAGAAGGGCTACCTGACGGTCGAGCTCGTGGCCCGGGCCGCCGGGGGCCACTCCTCCCGGCCGCCGCCCCACACCGCCGCCGGTCGCGTGGCCGCCGCGGCCGCCCGCCTCGAGGCCCACCCCTTCCCCGCCAGCATCGCCGGCCCGACCGCCGACATGCTGCGCTGGCTCGGCCCCCACATGGGCATGCCCGAGCGCCTCGCCTTCGCGAACCTCGACCTGCTCGGTGGAGTGGTCCAGGCCAAGCTCGCGGCGAAGCCCTCGACCGCGGCCACCCTCGGCACCACCATCGCCGTGACCCAGCTCTCGGGCAGCGTGCAGGAGAACGTGCTGCCCCAGGAGGCCCGCGCCGTGGTCAACCTGCGGCTCCACCCCCGCGACTCCATCGCCGGTGCCCTCGCCCACATCCGGGCGGCCGTGGCCGATCCGAGCATCGAGGTGCGGGTGCGGGCGGGCACCCTCCACGGCGAGCCCTCGCCCATCAGCCCCACCACGGGCCACGGCTGGGACACCATCGCCGAGAGCATCCGCGCGGTCGACCCCGACATCCTCGTGGCCCCGGGGCTGATGATCGGCGGCACCGACTCGCGCTGGTTCCTGCCCCTGGCCGACGCGGTCTACCGGTTCCAGCCGGCCCGCATCACGCCCCGGGACGCCGAGCGCTTCCACGGCACGGATGAGCGCATCGGCATCGAGAACCTGGCCGAGTTTGCGGCCTTCTACGACGGCGTGCTGGCACGGCTCTGACATCCCCCCCTGACCGGGCCCCTACATCGGTGGGGATGCCGACGGGAGGGCGCAGTACAGGCCTGCAATGCCCCACTTGGGGCAGCCGCCCGCTCCGGATGGACCCGTGTCGCCCGCTGTGCTCTCGCTGCTGCTCGCTGTGGTCCTGGCCACCGACACCGCCGCCGCCCTCTGGCTCGATCGCCGGGCGGCGGGCCGGCCCCTGCTGCGGGTCCAGGCCCGGCTGATCGGGGTGATGGCCGCCTTCATGGCCGTGTCCGGGGCCCTGCGCCTCGGGCCGCCGGCCCGGTGGCTGGTGACGCTGGAGCTGCTCTACGTGGTGCTCGGGGTGGGCATGATCGTGGGCTACCTGGCCACGGTGCGCTGCTGGGGCCACGGGGGCCGGCGCCTCGGGGCGGGGCGGGGGGCGCCCGTGCTGCCGCTGGGCGTCCTCGCGGGGCTGCTGGGCACGGGGATCGCGGTCGAGCGCTGGGGCGAGCTCTGGCTGGGCCAGCCCTGGTTTGCCGTGGTGGTGGGCACCTTCGCCCTGCCGGCCGGCGGGGCGATGGTCGTGGCCCTGCGCCGGCGGCACCGCGCGGCGGCGGACGGGGCGGCCGCGCTCTGGGACCAGGCCCCCTGGCTCCTCGGGGCGCTGCTCTTGCCGCTCAAGGGGCTTGCTTGGATGCTGGGGGAGGGCACGGCCTGGGCGGCGGTGGCCCTTCTGGTGGATCCGCTGCTGGTCGGGGGCTGGGCCCTCGCGGCCGATCGCCGGGTGCGGGTGGTGCTCGACGTCGACACCGTGGGACGGGATGCGGTGCGGGCCCTCCACGAGTCGCTGCTGTTGGTCGATGTCGACGAGACCATCGCCTACGGCAACCCGGCCGCCGCCGCCCTGGCTGGCGGGGCCCTGCGGGGGCGGCCCGTCCGGGGGCTGCTGCCCGACTGGCCCCCCGCGGGCGCGACGACGCTGGTCGCCCAGGACGGCCGGCGGGTGCCCGTGGTCGCAGGGGTCGCGCCCCTCGCCGTGGGCGGGGCCCCGGTCGGCCACGCTGTCTCGCTCACCGACGTGTCGGCGCTGCGGGCGGCCCTCGACGAGGCCCAGGAGGCGCGCAGCCGGGCCACCGAGGCCGCGCGCGCCCGGGAGGAGTTCCTCGCGGTCATGAGCCACGAGATCCGCACCCCCATGAACGCCGTGGTCGGCCTCTCCCACCTCCTCGCCGCCACCCCCCTGGACACCGAGCAGGCCGGCTGGGTGGGCACGATCCGCGAGAGCGCAGATGCCCTGCTGGTCGTGATCTCCGACATCCTCGACTTCTCGCGCATCCAGGCGGGGGCCGTCGAGCTGGAGTCCCTGCCGGTCGACGTGGACGGGGTGCTCACCGGGGCCCTGGCGGTGGTCCAGGACCTGGCCGCCCAGCGGGGGCTGGTGCTCTGCCGCGACGGGGACGGGCTGCCGCCGCGGATCCTGGGCGACCCCACCCGGCTCCGCCAGATCGTGCTGAACCTGCTGTCGAACGCCATCAAGTTCACGGAGCGGGGCGAGGTGCGACTGACCGCCCACCACGCCGCGGGCGAGCTGGTGGTGGCCGTCTCCGACACCGGCATCGGCATCCCGGCCGACCGCATCGCGGCCCTCTTCGACGCCTTCACCCAGGCCGATGCCACGACCACCCGGCGCTTCGGCGGCACGGGGCTGGGCCTCGCCATCAGCCGGCGCCTGGCCGAGGCCATGGGCGGCCGCCTCGACGCCGAGAGCACCGAGGGCCTGGGCTCGACCTTCACCCTGCGGGTGCCCGCGCCGATCGCGCTGTCCGGGCCGGCGGCAGCGCCCCCGGCGGCAGTCCCCGAGCTCGGCGGGCTGCGGGTGCTCATCGTCGAAGACAACGCCATCAACCGCCGGGTGCTGACGGCCGTGCTGGGCCGGCTGGGCATCGAGCCCGACGAGGCCAGCGACGGCCAGGAGGGGGTCCAGCGGGTCTTGGGCCAGCCCTACGATGTCGTGTTCATGGACCTTCAGATGCCCGGAATGGACGGCTGGGAGGCCCTCTCGCGCATCACAGCGGCCCGGGGGCCGGCGCGGCCCTGGCTGGTGAGCCACTCGGCCAACGTCCGGGCCGCCGACGCCGAGCGGGCCCGGGCCTGTGGGGCCCACGTCCACCTGCCGAAGCCGGCGAGCCCCGCGGCGGTGGCGGCCCTGCTCCAGCGGTGCCCGGCGCTGGTCAGCGGGCCGGATCCAGCAGCACCTTGACCGCGCCCGGTGCGGCCGCCTCGGCGAGGGCCGCCACCCCCGCCGAGAGGGGGCGCCGCGCCGTGATCAGATCGGTGGGATCGACGAGGCCGGCGGCCAACAGGCGCAGGGCCGGGGCAAAGGGGCCGCAGCGGCTGCCGACGAGGGTGAGCTCGTCGACGACCCAGGCCGTGGGCGAGGCCGTGCCGATGTCGTGGGTGGTGGTCTTGAGGACGAGGGTGCCGCCGGGCCGCACGAGGGACTGGGCCAGGGCGAGGCCCTCGGGGTTGCCCGTGGCGTCGACCACCACGTCGGCCCCGGCGAGGGAGGCCGCCGCGTCGGCGGGGCAGCCGGGCACGTGGGCGGGCAGCCGGTCCCGGGACGCGGCGCTGCGGGCCACGCCGGTCACCTGGGCGCCGGTCAGGGCCAGCACCCGGGCGATGAGCTGGCCGAGGCGCCCGAGGCCGACCACGACGACCCGGTGGCCCGGCCGGATGTGGACCTGGTCGAGGATGCGGCAGGCCGCCGCGAGGGGCTCGACGAAGACGGCCTGTTCGTCGCTCACCCCGTCGGGCACGGGGTGGAGGTTGGCCAGGGGCAGGGAGAGGGTCTGGGCGAAGGCCCCGTCGCGGCCCTGGATGCCCAGCACCGTGCGCGCCGGGCAGTGGTTGCCCCGACCGGCGGCGCAGGCGGCGCAGCGCCCGCAGGGGCAGTTGATGTCGCCGACCACCCGGCGCCCCACCCAGGCCGGATCGGGCGCCGCCTCGACCGTGCCCACCCACTCGTGGCCGAGCACCCCCGAGAAGCCCATGTAGCCCTTGCACAGCTCGATGTCGGTGGCACAGATGCCGCCGAGGTCGACCCGCACCCGGGCCTCGCCGGGGCGCTCGGCGCGGGGGTGGTCGGTGCGGAACTGGGGCCCGTCGGGGCCGAGGACGAGGGCGCGCATGGGGACTCCGGGGCCGGTGCCCGGCTGTAGCCGACCGGTGGCGCCCTGTCGGCCGGCGGCTCAGCGGCCCGGGGCGTCGGACTCCAGCAGCACCGAGGCGGCCAGCACGTGGGCGACATAGGGCGCCAGCAGGCCCTGGTCGATGAGCGCGAGCACGTCGCGGGTGCCGCCGGCGGCGACGGCCCGGTCCACCGCGGCGCTGCCCTGGTTGTAGGCCGCCAGCGCGAGGCCCCAGTCGCCCTGCTCGTCGTAGAGATCCGAGAGCAGGGCCACGGCGGCGGCGGTCTCGAGGTGGGGGTCGAGGCGCTCGTCCCGGTCGGCGTCGACCTGGAGCCCGTAGGCCCGGGCCGTGGGGGCGATGAACATCCACAGGCCCCGGCCCGGAATGCGGGCGGGATCGGCCACCCGGTCCGAGGCGCTGCCGGGCTGGCCCCAGTTGCTGTAGCCGGACTCGACCAGGGGCACGGCGGCGAGGAAGGCGGGCAGGCCGGCGTCTTCGAGGGCGTCGTCGACCAGGCTGGACCAGTCGGGGCGCCGGGCGAGGCCCGCCAGGTAGTGGCCCGCCTGGACCGTGCGCTGGCGGGCGAGGCTCTGCTGGACCCGCGGGTGGGCCTGGGCGGCGGCGAGGGAGCGGCCGGCGACCCGGGCTTCGCCGATGGCGTCGACCGGGGCGGGGAGGGCGGCGGCCGGGGCCGGGAGCGCGGAGGCCGGGGCGGCGCGGAGCCGGGAGCAGAACACCGCGGGGAGGAGGGACAGCAGCAGGCTGCGGGTGGGGAAAGAACCATCCACTATACCTTCGACGGCTTTGGCGGTGTCTGGGCTTTTGCTGTCGTACAGTTTGGCCACAGGTTCCGCCCAAGGGCCCTGGAATAGCATTGCCGCTGGGTCTTGACAAGTCCATCCATT
>CAXQUZ010000528.1:0-15498 GCA_964226865.1 Myxococcota bacterium
AACGCCATCACGACCCTGGCCCGCGACCCGGCGGTCGACCGGGCCCTGCTCGACGCCAGCTACGAGGCCACCTACCGCGACATCGCCGCCGCCTACCACCGCATGGCGCGGGTCTGGTACCAGCGGAACTCGCGCACCGACTCGTGGCACTGGCAGGCCCGCCAGGAGCGGCTGCGCACGGCCGGGGCGGCGGCCCTCTTCGAGAACGACGCCGAGTCGTTCACGGCCGTCTGTCTCGGGGCCATCAACCGCCCCCTCGACGCCGTGCTGCCCACCCACTCCCGCGAGGCCTGGGGCAGCGAGTACTTCACCTGGCTCACCAACGACCGGCTCTTTGGTCGCGCCGGCAGCGACGACGACGGCCGGGCCGAGACCCAGGGCATCGAGGAGGCCCGCGACCGGTCCCGCTGGTCGCTGATGGGGCGCTGGCGCCGCATCTCGGCGGGAACGGCCCGGCTGCGGCGCCCCTGGCGGGTGGCCGAGGGCTACCACACCAACCGCATGGTCGAGGCCTGGACCCGCATGCGCTACGTCGAGGTCCAGCTCGACGATCCCCTCGACGCCGACCTGCGCATCGCCTGTCCGGCCTTCCCCGAGGCCCCCGCCGGGATCTTCCCGGCCCTCGACGGCCAGACCCCGCTGCGCGCCGCCGCCGCGGCCCTGGTGGAGGGGCTGCCCATCGGCGCCCCCGCCCGCTTCTCGCGGCTCAAGGCCGCCACCGAGAGCGTGCTCCAGCTCTCGATGCTCGGGCTCCTCGAGAGCGACCGGGACGACGCCCCGCTGCCGCCGCCGCGGCTCTCGGGCCACCCCCTGCTCCAGGCCATCGGCCGGGCCTGCCTCGGGGGCGCCCCCGGGGCCCGGGTGGTGCTGGAGGTGGGCTGGCTGGGCGACACGGTCGCCGTCACCCTCGACTGGGGGGCCCGCCGCTGCCGGCTGCGGCTGAGCCCGGTCGCGCGCACGGATCCGCACCGGGTGCTGCGGGCCAGCGCCCAGACCGCCGCGGACTGGGCCCGGGGGGTGGATGCCTCCCAAGATGCGGTCGTCGAGGCCATCTTGGCACGGATCGCCCGCAGCGAGGCCCGGGCCCCCACCTGGGCCGAGATGGGGCCCCTCGCGGGCCTCTGTGTGGGGCTCGAGACCACCGGGGGGCGGGTCCAGGCCGCCCTGCTCTGAGCCGCGCCCGGGCCCGGCCGGCGCCTGCCCCCCGGGGGGGGCGCAGGGCTGCCGGTGCGCGGGCCCGACCAGCCCCGGGGGGCCGTGCTACAACCCCCGGTCAGGAGGCCCGGTGAAGACGCTCGCTCCCCCCGCACCCGAACGGGTGGCCATCGACCAGGGCTGGTTCTACGTCGCCGAGAGCGACGCCAGCGCCGGCCATGCGACCGATCCGGTGCTCCGGGCCCGGGACGGCGCGCCCCTCACCCGGCGGCTCCACGGCTACCGGGCCCGCGTCCTGGTCACCGACCGCTCGGGGGCCGGGCTGCCGGTCGCCGCCCACGTGCGGGTCGCCGAGGCCATGGGCCGGGCCCTCGAGGCCGCCGGCGCCCCGGGTCCCGTCGAGGTCCTGCTCGGTCCTGCGGGCACGGCCACCGCCCGGACGGCCGGCCAGGTCCACCTCGACGGCCACTGGCTCGGCGCCCAGCCCGACCACCACACCGTGCGGGCGGCCCTCGCGGCCCACGGCGCCGGTCCCGCCCACGTCCCCCCGGACGGCCCCGTCACCCCGGCCCGGCGCATCCTCGCCTTCGAGAGCCTCATGGCCTCGGACGTGCCCCACAACGACAAGGAGATCAGCCAGGGCGTGCTCCACCTGCTCTCGCCCCTGGCCGACCGGGACGTCGACGTGCTGCTGGCGCGGGTGAAGATGCCCATCATCGGCGAGGAGCGCGGCCCCACCGGCCTCGAGCACCTCGACGCCGAGACCGTCGCCAGCATCGACCTCGTCCTCATCTCGCTGCTCGAGGGCTACTGGCACGGCGCCGTCCAGCTCATCGCCCACCTCCGGGCGCTCGGCTGCCGCGCCCACATCGCCGTGGGTGGCGTCATGCCCACCCTCACCCCCGAGCATGTCGCCACCCACCTGCCCGGGGTGAGCTTCGTCTGCCGCGGCGCCGGCGAGTACTTCGTGCCCCGGCTGGTCGACATGCTGGGCGACAGCGACATCGACCGCCCCCTGCGCGCGGGCCAGCTCGCCCGGCTGGCGGGCATGAAGGGCCTCATCGCCGTCGACCGGGCCGGGGGCCGCCTCGTCGCCGCCCGTCCCGCCGAGGCCGTCTCGGTCGAGAGCCTCGACGCCGTCCAGCTCGACCTCTCCCACGTCCAGGCCCGCCACATCGAGGGCGGCATCGAGATCACGACCTCGCGGGGCTGCATCCACCGCTGCACCTTCTGCAGCATCATCGGCCGCGAGAGCTACCAGGCCCGCTCGGCCGAGAACGTCTTCGCCCTGCTCCGGCGCTACGAGGCCCGCTACGCCGAGCTCTTCGGCGACAACGTCCCCCACAATGCCTACCGGGTCCACATCGCCGACGACGACTTCGCCTGCGACCGCCCCCGGGCCCTCCACTTCTTTCGGGCCCTGCGCGACACCCCCTTCCGGCTCTCTTCGGTCCAGGTCTCGGTGGCCGACCTCTGCCGCCGCGAGGACGGCAAGCTGCTGCCCGAGGTGGATCCGGTCTGGCTCGAGGCCATCACCCCCGACTGCTTCGCCGACCACGGCCGGCCCATCTCGCGCGACGACCGCATCCACGACCAGCAGCACCGGGGCTGGAGCGCCTACCTCCAGATCGGCGTCGAGACCTTCAGCGAGCGCGAGGTCATCCGGCTCGGCAAGGGCTACCGGGTCGCCCACATCCGGGCCGCCGTGCACGCCCTGTCGACCCACGATCTCCACCACGACGCCTACTTCATCCAGTCCAACACCGACACCCGGCCCATCGACCTGCTCGAGAGCGCCGAAGAGCTGTGTCGGCTCAAGATCCGCTACCCCGAGCACTTCCACCTGAAGTTCCCGGTGGTGCCCCACCTCGTGTCCTACTTCCCGACCGCGACCTTCCGAAAGAAGCTGCGCGGCGGCCGGCGCGACTCGGTGGCCCTCATCGACACCCTCGCCGTGCCCGGCCACCCCGAGCTGGACTACCCGCTGGTGGCCCACGACAAGCCCGACTCGGCGCTGGTGGCCGCCGCCGTGGACGGGGGCTTCCTCGGCGACGAGCGCCGCTACACCGCCAGCCTCGAGCGGCTCCGCGAGCGCTGGGCCGCCGCCGAGGGCCTCTCCGGCAGCGACGCGGCCGACCGCGAGTTCCTGCTGCGGCGCCTCGACGACCTGCCCCGCCGCCTCGCCTTCGAGGCCCTCGAGCACGCCCGCCGCGGGGGCCACGGCCGCCAGGTCGAGGGCTGGCCGGCGCCGCCCGCGGCCGACGAGATGCTCCGCAGCGCCACCGCCATCCTGGGCGAGCGCGAGCAGTGGCTGCCCGCCTACAAGCGCTGGGCCAGCGAGACCGCGCCCCGGCTCGTCGTCATCCCCACCTGGCAGTGCGAGCTGCGCTGCACCTACTGCTACATCCCCAAGCAGGACGGCCGGGTCATGTCGGCCGCCACCCTCACCCGCAGCCTCGAGCTGCTGATGTCGTCCTCGCGGCCCCGGGTGATGCTCCAGTTCTTCGGCGGCGAGGCGCTGCTCGAGTGGGAGCGGGTGCAGCAGGGCATCGCCGAGGGGGCCCGCCTCGCCAAGCGCCACGGCAAGGAGATCTCCTTCATCCTGTCGAGCAACGGCTGGTCGCTCGACGCCGAGAAGCTGGCCTGGCTGCTCGACTACCCCGTCAAGCTCGAGCTCTCCCTCGACGGCGACCCGAAGACCCAGAACACCTTCCGCCACTCGCGCCACAAAGACGGCGACAGCTACGCCACGGGCATCGCCCCGCGGGCCGCCCTCATCCACGACAGCGGCCTCCACTACGACGTCATCATGGTCGTCCACCCCCTCAACGCCCACAAGCTCTTCGAGAACTTCTTCCACGTCGTCGGGCTGGGCTTCCGGCGGGTCCAGATCAACGTCGGGCTGGGCGTCATCTGGAAGAAGAAGCGCCACGAGGCCTTCGTCGCCCAGCTCCACAAGCTGGGGGTCGAGCTCTTGCGGCGCTGGAATGCCGGCGACGACCTCGTCTTCGTCAACGCCGAGCAGCCGCCCATGGCCATCCGTCTCAACGGCGAGGTCACCGTCGACCACGACGGCACGGTCTACGGGGGCAACGCCTTCCTCCACGAGACCGAACACAAGCAGCGCTTCGTCGTGGGCCACCTCGACGACGCGAGCAACTTCGACCGCTACTGGCTCGACGGCCCGGGCAACGACGAGCTGCTCGCCTGGAGCTACCCCCCCGACGTGACGGCCAACAACCTCGCCGTGGGCAAGACCCTGCGCAACTTCTGTGTGTGGCTGCGCAAGCAGGCCCCCCCCGAGGCGCCGCTCAAGCTGCGGGACGGCGGATGAGGCCGAGGGTGATGTCGAGGGCCCCGTCCCAGGCATCCACCCCGTCGACATAGACCTGGAGCCCCAGGGGCGCGAGGGCCGCGTCGAGGGCGTCGACCGCCGGCGGCAGCAGCCCCGCCGCGCGCAGGGCCTCCCGGGCGACCCCCACCCGGTCCTTCCACCGGGCCTCGCTGACCCACAGGGCCCGGGGCGTGGGGCCCCCCTTGCGCACGGCCACCATGCCGCCCACCGCGAGCAGGGGGGCGAGCAGCGGCCGGAGCGCGGCCGGCGGGGCCTCGGCCAGGACGATGTGGCTCCGGGCCATGGCGGGCACGGCGAGCACCCGGCACATCTCGGGGTGGCCGTGGAGGTGGAGGTCGTCGAGGTAGAGCTCGGCCGTCTCGCCGTCGGTGTCGATCATGCGGCGGCAGTCGCCGGGGACCGAGGCGAGGAAGGCGGCCACCTCGGGCTGGGGGAAGCGGGCCTGGACCCGGGCCGTCCACGCCGCCGGCTCGCCCGTCCACGCGAGGTAGAGGCGCGGCGGGCGCCGGGCGGTGGGCAGGATGGGGCAGAGCTTGAAGTCGACGAGGTGGCGGTCTGCCACGGCGGTGTCGACGAGGGCGCGCAGGGCCGGTCGGTCGAGGCCACAGACCCGGAGGAGGGTCTCGGTGGCGCCGGAGGGGACGGGGAGCACGGGCAGGCCGGGGCGGGGGGAGCGGGCGGAGCGTCGGGGCCGGCCGGGGACCGTGTCGTGGGCCGGGACGGGGCCCGGGCAGGGGCGGGGGAGGGACGATTCCGGACGGGGGCGCACCCGACGGGGCCGGGGCCGGGTAGGCTGCGGCCAGCGGCCCCCCGGAGTGTTTCCATGTCTGTCTTGCGTCTCGTCTCGATCCCCCTGCTCCTCGCCGCCGTCGGCTGCCGCACGGCCCCAGCGGACGAGAAGGCCGGCGGGGTGGCCGGCGCCGAGGATGGCCTGGCTGTCGATGAAGACGGCGATGGCTATGGCGGCGCCGACGACTGCGACGACAGCGACCCGGACGTCCACGCCGGCGCCACCGAGCGCTGCAACGGCCTCGACGACGACTGCGACGGCGAGGTGGACGAGGGGCTGGCCACGGCCTGGTACACCGATGCGGACGGCGACGGCTTCGGCGACCCCGCCACGGTGACGGAGGCCTGCGCGTCCCCAGCGGCCGGTGCGGTCGACAACGGCGACGACTGCGACGACAGCGACGCCGCCGTGGCCCCGGGCGCGGACGAGGTCTGCGACACGGTCGACAACGACTGCGACGGTGCGGTGGACGAGGACGTGACCACCGACTACCACGCCGATCTCGACGCCGACGGCCACGGCGATCCCGCCGCGGTGGTGGCCGCCTGCGCGCCCCCGGCGGGCCACGTGGGCGCCGACGCCGCCGACGACTGTGACGACACCGACGACCGCCGCCACCCGGGCGCCGAAGAGGTCTGTGACGAGGTCGACAACGACTGTGACGGTGCGGTCGACGAGGAGGTCACGACCTCCTACTACGCCGACGTGGACGGCGACGGCTACGGCATCTTGGATGCCACCACCGAGGCCTGCAGCACGCCCGAGGGCTACGCGGAGCTGGCCGGCGACTGTGACGACGCGGCCGCCGCCGTGAACCCGGGCGCCACCGAGGTCTGCGATGCGGTCGACAACGACTGCGACGGGGCCATCGACGACGCCGACCCCTCGGTCGACCTCTCGGCCGGCGGCGCGACCTTCTACACCGACGCGGACGGCGACGGCCACGGCGACCCGGCGGCCGCCACCCTGGCCTGCGCGGCGCCCTCGGGCACGGTGGCCACCGCCGGCGACTGCGACGACGCCGACGCGGCCGTGAACCCGGGCGCCACCGAGGTCTGCAACAGCATCGACGACGACTGCGACGGCGACATCGACGACGCCGACGCCAGCCTCCTCGCGAGCTCGGCCACCGACTGGTACGCCGACCTCGACGGCGACGGCTACGGCGACGCCGACGACACCGTGCGCAGCTGCCTCTCGCCCACGAGCTACCTCGCCGACGACACCGACTGCGACGACACCGACGCCGCCGTGAACCCGGGCGCCACCGAGACCTGGTACGACGGCATCGACGCCGACTGTGACGGGGCCGACGACGACGACGCGGACGGCGACGGGGATCCGGCCATCGCCGCCGGGGGCACGGACTGCGACGACGCCGACGCCAGCGTCTACGGCGGCGTGGGCTGCCGGCCCGCCGTGAGCTGCACCCACCCCTCGCCGGCGACCCTGGCGGCCAACGACCCGAGCGGCATCTCCGACATCGCCTTCGACGCCGACTGTGCCGCCTGGCTGCCGACCCTCATCAGCGGCACCGACTACGTCTACAGCATGGACAGCGCCGGCAGCACCACGGTCTACCGGGGCACGAGCAACCACAACATCGGCAGCGTCGCCCTCGACCCGGTCTCGACGAGCTTCGCTGTCGGCTACAGCAACGTGAACTACGTCGGCTACAGCAGCGGCACGACCATTCCCGTCATCGCCACGAGCAGCCGGGTCCGGGGCAGCGCCTGGTCCAACAGCTACCTCAACGAGAGCCCGGCCTCGATCGCCATGGACAGCGCCGGCTGCATCTGGGTGCCCAACTTCTCCGGCAGCGGCACCCTCGACTGCGTCGAGACCGACGGCAGCGAGACCAACGTGCTGACGGGCCTCTCCTACATCGAGAGCGTCGGCCTCGACAGCAGCGAGGGCCTCCACATCGCCGTCGCCGACACGGTCTACGCCGTCGACACGGCCGCGGGCACGGTCTCGGCGGTCTTCGTCGCCAGCGACACCGTGCTCGACTTCGTCTTCGACTTCAACGACGACCTCTATGTCGAGTCGGACGCCGGCGAGATCGAGCTGCTGCCCGCCGACGGCAGCCCCGCCTCGACCTTCGCGACGGTCACGGGCCAGGGCAAGCTCGCCATCGCCCCGGACGGCTACCTCGTGCGCGTCATCCCCAACCCGGTCGGCGCCGCCAGCTACGAAGACTTCGCCCTCTGAGCGACCGGAGATCGGGGGGGTTCTTGGACCGGGCCCCGTCTGGGTCCGGTCTCGTCGTGTGGCGATGCCCGGACGGGGGGCGACTCGGTCTCGGTCGCGGGCAGCCAGAGTCGGGGGGCGCACGGCCGCGGCGGCCCCGGGCCTGACCTGGGTGGGGCGGGCCCGGGGGGGAGGCGCCGGACCGGTGGCGGGGCGCCAGGGGGGGAGAGCGGGGGGAGCCGCCGGTCTTGGGGGGGGAGCACGGCCCGGTGGCCCAGGTGGCCCGATTGGGGGGGGCGCGCCGAGGGTGCGGGTGGGACCGTCGTTTCACGACAGAGAAGACGCGAATTTGCCTTGGGAGACCGGGCCAATGTCCCGTGTCGCGGGCCCGGGCACCGAGCCATGGTGAGGGGGAGCCCACTGGGCGGCCCCATGACCCACGCCCCGCGCCTTGCCCTCGTCCCTGTCGCCCTCGTCCCGGTCGCCCTCGTCGCGGCCACCGCCTGTGGGCCCGCCGCCGCGCCCCTCGACACGGGCAGCGGGGCCGGGGCGGCCGCGGTCGCGCCGCTGCGCGCCGAGTACCGCCTCGAGGACTGGCAGCTCGCCGGGGTCGCCGGCTGGGACTGGGTCACGGGCGAGCTGGTCCTGACCGAGAACGCGCCCTTCCTCGAGGGGGGCGCCTTCGCCACCAACCAGACCGTGCCCAGCGACTGTGTGGGGCTGTCCTTCTCGTTCTGGATGGGCGGCGGCACGGGCGGCGAGGGCATCGCGCTCACCCTGCTCGACAGCACCCGGGCGACGACGCTGCTGGGGCCCGGCGGCTGCGGCATGGGCTACGGCGCCGACCCCGACTGTGCGCCCGGCGCGGGCCTGCCCGGCTGGAGCCTCGAGCTCGACGCCCACACCGACGGCGCGCTGGACGGCCACACGGGCGACCACGCCATGCTCTCGCTCGACGGCGCCCTCGACAAGCCCCTGGCCCGGGTGCCCGTGCCAACCCTGGCCAGCGGCAGCTGGCGCGCGGTCGAGGTCGAGGTGGTGGACGGGGCCGTGTCGGTCTGGCTCGACGGCCAGCTGCTCCAGCAGACGCCCGCGGGCAGCGTGCCCGCCTTCCCGGCCCTCGTGGGCGTCACGGCCAGCACCTGCGCGCTGTCCCAGACCCAGCGGGTGCGCGACCTGCGGGCCTTCGCGCTGCCCCAGTGCGGCTGAGCCGGGGGCCTAGGTCGTCAGCAGCGCCGCCGCCACGCCCACCACGGTGACCGCGCCGAGGGACAGGGCGACCGGACGGCCGACCTGGCGCCCGCCGAGGCCCACGGCGAGGCCGGCCTTCACGAGGGTGTTGACGAGGGCCGCCAGCACGATGGCCCGCACGGTGACCCCGTCGGCGAGGTCGCCGGCGGCGTGCATGCGGGCGAGGGAGAGCACGATGGCGTCGACGTCGGTGAGCCCGGCGGCGGCGGCCGAGAGGTAGAGCCCCGCGCTGCCCAGCTCGTCCTGGGCCCAGGCCGCGACGACGAGCACCCCGGCGAAGAGCGCGCCGACCTTGAAGGCCTCGCCGAGGTGGAAGGGGTTGGCGAAGCGCGGCGGCGCCCCGGTGGCGGCCGCCTCGCCGGCCTGGCGCTGGCTCCACCACAGCAGGGCCGTCGCGGTGGCGCCGGTGGCCAACATGGCCGCGAGGGCGGGGGCGGTGGCGGAGACCAGCGGCCGGTCCAGCACGGCGAGCAGCACGAGCACCCGGGGGAACATGACCGTCGAGGCCACGACGATGGCCATGGCGCAGGCGCCGGCCAGGGCGGGGGTCTGGCGGCCCCGGCCCGAGAAGGTGAGGGCCACGGCCGTCGACGAGACCAGCCCGCCGAAGAGGCCCACCAGCCCGATGCCCCGGCGGGGCCCGAGCCAGCGCACGGCGACGTAGCCGACGAAGCTGATGCCCGCGACCAGCACGACCACGAGGGTGATGGCCCGGGGGTTGAGGGCGGCGTAGGGGCCGAGGTCGACGTCGGGCACCAGCGGCAGGGCCACGGCGGCCAGCAGCACGAACTGGACCGTGGCCTGGAGGTCGGCGCTGTCGACGGCCCGGGCGAAGCGGTGGAGGCGGCTCCGCAGGGAGAGGATGCCCGTCAGCACGGCGCTGCCCGCGACCGTCACGAGCAGCCGGCCCTCGTGGGACAGGCCGCTGCCCTCGGCGAAGGGCAGGGCGCCGAGCAGGAAGACCACCAGGGCGGCCGCCTCGCTGGTGAGGCCCGGGCGCTCGGGGCCGCCGAGCTGGCGCTGGCCCGCGTGGTAGGCCGCCGCCAGCAGCCCCGTGAGGGCGACGAGGCCCACGGCCACCACCGCCGGTCCCCAGGCCAGGGCCCCGAGTCCACAGAGCGCCCCGAAGAGCGAGAACAGTGGGTAGGTGCGGATTCCCGCGAAGTTGGACGCCACGTCCCGATCGCGGTGCTCGCGCTCCAGCCCGACGAGGGCGCCGGCGACGGCGGCCACGGCGAAGGACAGGGCGAGGGCACCGGGCGAGCTGGTCATGGGGCCAGCATGGCACGGCGGGGGGGCGGGGGGTGGTGCGCCGGGTCAGTCTGGGGGCGCTGGGCAGTCGGCCAGGGCCGCACAGGCACCCACCGTGGCGGCCGCGGCGATGCGTCCGCAGGCGGCGGCGAGCTGGGCCTGGCGGTCGGCGCAGTCGGGGGCGTCGGGCCAGCGCGTGAGGGCGGCCAGCAGCTGGGCGCTCGCCCCGTGGACCCCGTGCTCGTCGGCATCGCAGTCGGGGCCGCTGTCGTCTTGGGCGTCGTCACAGAGCCGGTCATGACCGGAGGTGCCCGCCTCGGCATGCAGCAGGCTGTGCAGCAGGGCGTGCGCGGTCGCGACCGGGTGGTGCGTGTCCAGGGCCGGGCTCGTGGCGCCGTGGGGAGGCGCCAGCGCCGCGGCGGGCGAGAGTGCGGCAAAGGACCGGGGGGGTGCGAGGGCGTCGATGACTGCCGCGCCGAGGGGCAGCCCGTCCGGATGGTCCATGAGCAGCGCGCGCAGGGGGCTGTCTGGATCATGGGCCGCCCGGGCGGCGCCGACCGTGCCGGCCTCGACCGCCACGATGTTGTAGAGGGCGATGACGAGGTCTTCGGTCCTGGTCTCGGGGCGACGGATGGGCCGCCGCAGGCCCAGGGCCGGGACCACGACCACCCCATCGAGCAGGGCCGCGCTGCAGTCGGTCGAGACCACCGGGCCCTCGTCGGGGGACCAGCGGGGGCGGTGCTGGCCGGGGGCGAGGCCGCAGCGGGACCGGAGTGCGGCGTAGCGGGCAGCGGCGTCCTCTGGGGCACAGCCCGGCGCGAGGCACGGGCCCAGCGCGAGGCCCACCACGAGACGCAGGGCGCGGCCCCGGGACGAGGGGCGGCCCAGCCGGGGCGATCGGCAGGACGAGGCGGGAGCTTGCGGTGGCACGGTCTCTCCCCAGCGGCACCCGGCACCGCTGGGCGACGGTAGCCCCGGCGGCCGGGTCAGTCCAGCGCCGCCCCGTCGTCGAGCCGGGCCAGCAGCGCCCCGAGCCCCGCGGGCGGCACGGCCCCCACCTTCACGGCCACCACCTGGCCCTGGCGCACGGCGATGGTGGTCGGGGTGCCGAGCAGGCTGAAGGCCCGGGCGGCCGCCATGTGGTGCTGGACGTCGAGGCTGTGGACCCGGGGGTCGGTGGCGGCGAGGGCCTCGACATGGGGGCGCATCGCCCGGCAGGGGGCGCAGCCGGGGCTGTGGAAGAAGAGCAGCGCGTCGCCCTTTACGGCCGCGCCCAGCGGGCCCTCGAGGGCCGGGGCGGGCTGGCCCTGGAGCGACCGGGCGCGGCGGCGCATCCACACCTGGAAGCCGATCCAGGCGGCGATGACCAGACCAAAGACGGCGACGGGATCCAAGCCAGACACGGGGGCCTCCAGGGGCAGCGTGCCCCCGGGGACGCCGGGCCCCGCCCCGGGTCGCAGCGGGCGGGCCCGGTGCTGATCCAGCGCAGCGGAACTGCCGGGAACACTGCGCTGGAGGTCGTCTTCGTGCTGTTCTCGGCCGGGGGCCCAGGCTCAGATGGGCAGGGCCTCGAGGGCCGCCCGCAGCTTGCTGTCCTTGGGCACGAGGTGGCGCGCCGACTGGAAGGCCGTCTTGAAGTCCCGGTCGGCGATGGCCGTGAGGCAGGTGACCCCGGCGCGCATGGGGTTGTCCTCGGGCAGCACCGACAGCAGCCCCTCGGCCGCCTTCGTGATGCTGCCGGAGGCGAGGCCCCCCACGATGCCGTTGAGGGCGCCGGCGAAGCCGCCCGGGGGCGCCTTGACCCCGCCGTTCGACTCCGCGGCCCAGGTCTCGAGGTTCTCGAGGGCCTGCTGGATGGCCGGATCGGCGGCGGCGTCGGCCCGGGCCTGCTGGTGGAGCTCGGTGAGCTGGTCGTCGGTGATGGTGATGGGCTGGTCGAGCACCGAGGGCAGGGCGTCGATGAGGGGCTGGGCCGCCGTCACCTCGAGCGCGCCCATGCCCATGGCCTGGTAGGCGGCGACCAGCGAGTTCACCCCGGCGGCCAGTGCCTCGCCCTGGGCCGCGCCCTCGAGGATCTTGCGGTAGTGCACGTCGTCGGCGGCGTAGTCCGGGGCGCCGCCGCCGAGCAGGTTCGTGCGCTCGGCGTTGGTCGCGGTCATCACGGCCTGGCCGCGGCAGCCGTAGCTGACGTTGTTGGCCAGCATCAGGGCCATGCCCGCGTCCAGGGCGGCGCTCTGGACCCCCGAGAAGGCCATAGTGGCGGCCTGGAGCTTGGGGGCGCAGGCCTGGAGGGCGGCCGGGTCGGTGCCCTGGTGGGCGAGGCAGGTGGCCTGGGCGGCCTTGAGCCCCGCGTCGCTGACCTTCATGGTCGCGGGCAGGGTGACGGTGATCTCGACGGGAATGCCCTGCTCCTGGAGCACAGCGAAGTGGTCCCAGACGCTCTTGCCCTGGGCCCGCGGGCTCGTGCCGTTGGCCGTGGCCAGGGCCTTCTCGAGGGCGTCCCGGCCCATGCCCTTCGTGCGCTGGCAGGCGTCGACCATGGCGGCGGCCATCGGGTTGGGGCCCTGGGGCGGGGGCGCGGGCGGCGCCTTCTTCTTGCCGGCGGCGGCGGGCAGGCTGAGCAGGAGACCCGCGGCGAGGGGGAGGACGGCGGAACGCATGGGAGAACCCGGGGCAGGGGAGGGGACGGGGAGGCGGCGCGAGCTCAGAGACAGCTGGTGGTGGTGCAGGTGAAGGACTCGTCGTCGCCGTAGTCGACCTGGGTGAAGGTGTTGATGAGGAAGTCGGCCGGGCTGTTGTCGTCGCTGCCCGTGCCGAAGTCGCAGCCCACGGAGGTGAAGGTCGTGCGGCCGCTGAGGTGGACGGCGCCGGCGTCGTAGTTGCCGCCGCTGGCCACGTTGCGGAAGAAGCCCGCGGTGCCCGTGCTGCTCTCGGTGCAGGTCAGCGAGGTGCTGCCCGAGGTGGTCGAGACGTACCAGCCGCCGCCCGCGTCGCCCGCCGTGTTGTCGGTGAAGACGCTGTCGGTCATCGCCGTGGTCGAGTTGTAGTTGAAGAAGGCGCCGCCGTCGTCGCTGGCGCTGTTGTCGGTCGCCTCGGTGTCGGTGAAGGCGACGCTGCCGACCGCCGTGACGTAGACGGCGCCGCCCTTCACGGCGTCGTTGCCTTCGAGCAGCACCCCGTCCATCGAGACCACGCTCGCGTCCGTGGCATAGATGGCGCCGCCGTTGCTCGTGCGGGCCGTGTTGTCGGCGAAGGTGGAGTCGACGGCGATGATGTCGGCGCTGTTGGCATAGATGGCGCCGCCGCTCTGGGCCGAGCCGTTCGAGAAGCTGCTGTCGCTCACCGTCACCGGGCACTCGCGGGCGTAGATGATGCCGCCATAGTTGGCCCAGTGCTGGTCGAAGTCGGAGTCTTCGATGGTGATGGAGCTCGTGCCGGTGGTGTCGTAGCAGTAGACGCCGCCGCCGTAGTAGCTGGTGCCCCCCCAGCCGCTGCTGCGGCCGTAGCCGTAGCCGTTCTGGACCGTGAGCCCCGTGACCGTGAGGTCGATGTTGCTGCCCGACATGGCGAAGACGGGCTTGCCCCCGCCGCCGTCGAGCACGGCCCCGTCGGCGCCGGTGACCGTGACGTCGGCCTGGACCGAGAGGCTCGTGTACCAGGTGCCGCCACAGAAGGAGAGGGTGCCCGGGGTCGAGAGGGTGACCTGGGCCGGCGAGGCCGCCGTGCCGCCGGAGTAGGTCGAGGTGACGACGCTGGCGGCGCCCGAGCTGGAGGTGAAGGCGACCCCCGAGGCGGTGGTGGTGGGGTCACAGTCGTTGTCGTGGGCGTCGCAGATCTCGACGGCCCCCGGGTAGACATTGGTGTTGTCGTCGTCGCAGTCGGTGTCGTCGGTGACCCAGTCGAGGCTGGCGTCGCTGGGGTCGTCGCAGGCCACGAGGCTGCTGTCGCTGTCGCCGTAGCCGTCGGCGTCGGCGTCGGGGTGCCAGGTGGTGGCCGAGCTGGCGAGCAGCCCCGGGTCGTCGTCGTCGGAGAGGCCGTCGCAGTCCTCGTCGGTGTCGGCGGCGTCGCAGATCTCGTCGGCGCTGGGGCTGATGGCGCTGTCGCCGTCGTCGCAGTCGCCCCCGCTCGTGGCGTAGCCTGTGGGCAGGTCGCAGGCGGTGGTGGTGGTGCTGTCGAGGCCGTGGCCGTCGCTGTCGCCGTCGAGGTAGAAGGTGGTGTGGGTGGTGGTGTCGACGCCGCTGTCGTCGTCGTCGGCCAGCCCGCTGCAGTCCTCGTCGGTGTCGGCGTCGTCGCAGACCTCGGTGGCGCCCGGGTTGATGTCGCTGCGGCCGTCGTCACAGTCGGTCGACAGCGCCGACCAGGTGGTGCCCCCACCGGAGGGGTCGGCGCAGGCCGTGGTGGTGGTGGCCGCCACGCCGTAGCCGTCGGCGTCGGCGTCGAGGTACCAGGTCGAGGCCGTGCTCGTGTCGACGCTCGGGTCGGCGTCGTCGGCGAGGCCGTCACAGTCCTCGTCGGTGGCCGCCGCGTCGCAGATCTCGGTGGCGCTGGGGCTGATGGCGGCGTTGCTGTCGTCGCAGTCGCTCGCGTCGGCGACCGTGCCCGCGGTGGCGGCGCAGGCCAGCACGGCGGCGCCCGGGTCGCCGTGGCCGTCGCCGTCGGCGTCGGAGTAGAAGAGCGAGGCGGTCGACAGGTCGAGGCTGGGGTCGTCGTCGTCGGCGAGGCCGTCGCAGTCTTCGTCGGTGCCGCTGCCGTCGCAGACCTCGGTGGCGCCGGGGCTGATGGCGGCGTCGCTGTCGTCGCAGTCACCCCCGGTGGTGACCCTGCCCGAGAGGGCGGTGCAGGAGAGCACGGCCGAGGCGGTGTCGCCGTGGCCGTCGCCGTCGCTGTCGGTGTACCAGGGGGTGCCGTCGACGGCGCCCAGCTCGTCGGTCTCGTCGTCACAGTCGTCGTCGACGCCGTTGCAGAGCTCGTCGGCCTCAGGGTGGCGGGCCGCGTCGTCGTCGTCGCAGTCGCCGCCGGCGTCGGTGGTGCCCTCGGGCTGCTCGCAGGCATAGCGCCCGTCCTCGTCGCTGCCGAAGCCGTCGCCGTCGGCGTCGACAAACCAGCGGGTCACGTCCACGGCCGTGGCCTCGTCGGTGTCGCCGTCGCAGTCGTCGTCGATGCCGTTGCAGTACTCGTCGGCGAAGGGGTAGACGTCGGGGTTGGTGTCGTCGTAGTCCTCGCTGGCCGGGCTGCCGTCGCCGTCGGCGTCCGGGTCGTCGGTGCCGTCGCTCCCGTCCGTCCCGTCCGTGCCGTCGGTGCCGTCGGTGCCGTCGGTGCCGTCGGTGCCGTCGGTGCCGTCGCTCCCGGCGCTCCCGGCGCTCCCGTCGCTCCCGTCGCTCCCGTCGGTGCCGGCGTCCGTGCTGCCGTCGCCCCCGTCGGCCTCCTTGTCACCACAGCCGGCGAGCAGGCCGAGCGAGAGCAAGACGGACAAGAGCGGTGAGGCGATGCGCATGGGGGCTCCTCG
>CAXQUZ010000529.1:0-12174 GCA_964226865.1 Myxococcota bacterium
AGACGTGTGCTCTTCCGATCTGGCGCAGCCCCCAAAACCGGAAACCCCAGCCACACCACCACGGCCCCCACCCCCGCACAGCCCGCGATGGCCGCGAACACCCGGGCCAGCCCCCGCCCCAGCTCGGGCACGGCCGCGAAGTCCTCCGCCCCCGCCGAGATGCCCGCCACCTGGGCGAAGGCGACCACGCCCACGGCCCGTCCGAGGCTGCGCGAGAGCAGGTTCAGCGCGCTGGCCTGGCCCCGCAGCGCGTCCGGGGCGCCCTCCTGGACGGCCACGTTGAAGGACGACAGGGTCGCCCCCATGCCCAGCCCCGTGAAGACCAGGGCCAGCCGGGACCCGGGCCACAGCGCCCCCGCCGTGGCCGCCACCACGAGCACGGCCGAGCCCACCCGCACGATGCGCCTGAAGCCCAGCTGGGGCACCAGCCGCCCGCCCACGATGGCCGCCGTCGTCCAGGCCAGCGACAGCGGGATGATGGCCAGCCCCGCGTCGGTCGGCGTGCCCCCCTCCACCGCCTGGATCCAGACCGGCAGGTAGCCGACCAGCCCGATGAGCACGGCCCCGAAGGCCACGCTCGACACCGCGATGGTCCGCGGGGCCGGCAGCCCCAGCAGCGCGCGCAGCCCGGCGACGAGCCCCACACCCCCGCCCGCCCGGGCGCTGGCGGCCCGCAGGCGCTCGGGCAGCGGCGGCAGGAACAGGGCGATGATGCCCGCCGCCACCACCGCCGGCGGAAGGTTGATCCAGAAGGCCGAGCGCCACGAGAAGGTCTCGGTCAGCAGCCCGCCCGCCGCCGGCCCCACCAGCGCGCTCGTGGCCCAGACCATGCTGAGCACCCCCTGCATCCGGGCCCGGTCGCGCACGTTGTAGAGGTCGCCGAAGATGGTGTGGGTCAGGGGCGCGAGGCCGCCGGCCCCGAGGCCCTGGAGCGCCCGGGCGGCCACCAGGAGCCCCATGTTCGGCGCCACGGCGCAGGCCAGCGAGCCCAGCCCGAAGGCCGACACACACAGCGCGTAGCTCGGTCGCCGGCCCCAGCGGTCGGCGAGCATGCCGTAGACCGGAGTCATCACAGTCTGGGCGATCACATAGGCCGAGAAGATCCATGGATAGAGCCCCACGCCCCCCAGGTCCTCGACCATGACGGGCACGGCCGGGGCCACCACCATGATCTCGAAGCTGGCGAGGAAGGTGCCCACGAGCAGGGCCCCCACCACCAGCCGGCGCCGGCCCGGCGGCAGGGGCAGATCGGGCGGCGGCGGTGCGGGCAGGGGGGCGGTCATGGGGGGCTCCGTGTGGGCCACCGCCGCGCGGCCACCCGGCCCAGCGTGTAGCCCAGCAGGCGCCCCGCGTGGCCCTCCCGGTCCCCGGGCACCGCCCCACATCCCGCGATAACGCCGTGTATCAGGACACCTTCACCGTTCCCCATCCCCACCGGGCCCCCGTGCAACGCAGCCTTGCAGCCCCGCCCCCGCGCGCTCAGCCTGCGGCCGCCCGGGCCGCCTGGGCGAGCGCCGAGAAGACCGCCGCGTGGTCCGCCACGGGCCCCGGGTGGTCGAAGAGGCGGGGGGTTCCCGCCGCGAGCTCGGCCCGCACCGTGTCGCGCAGGGGCCCCGGCCGGGCCCAGTCCAGCGCCTTGGCCACCATGTCGGCCGGGCTCGTCGCCACCCGGTGGCCCAGGCCCATCGCCGCCAGCCAGACCCCGGTGATCCGCCCCCGCAGCTTGTCGGTGGGCAGGGTGACCACCGGGGTGCCCATCGCGAAGGCCTCGAGCGAGGTGTGGCCGCCCGCAAAGGGGAAGGGATCGACGATGACATCGGCCGCCCGCAGCAGCGCGAGGTAGCCCTCCCGGGGCTGGCGCGGCGCGAAGACCAGCCGCAGCCCAGGCTGGGGCCCACAGATGCGGGCCCGGAGCCGCTCCTGCCAGGCCGGCGAGCGGGCCCCGAGCAGCACCACCGTGCCCGCAGGGTCGCCCGCCCCGATGCCCCGCAGCACGGGATCGAAGTCGGGGTGGAGCTTGAAGAGGCTCTGGGGGCAGAGGTAGAGGCGCCCCTCGGCGGGCAGGCCCAGGGCGCGCCGGTCGACGGGCGGCGGCACGGGGGGCGGGGTCCAGCGCACCATCGGGTCCGCCAGCCGGATGACGCGCTCGGTGAAGCGGCCCTCGGTGCCCGGCGGCACCAGCCCGTCGCTGGCGAGGAAGGCGTCGACATGGGGCGAGCCGGAGGTGATGGGGTGGCCCCAAGACACCGTCTGGACGGGGGCCAGCCGCCCGAGCGAGAGCAGCCAGGTGAAGGGATCCATGCCCAGATCGGGAAAGTGCAGCACGTCGAGGCGGGCCGACGCGATGGCCTCCCGGGCGGGCCCCAGCGCCCGGCCGATGACCACGGCCTCGTGCGCGGCGGCGTGGAGCTGCCGGGCGAGCGCATCCCGGGGGGCGCCGGGCGCCAGCACCACCACCTCGATGCCGTGGGCGCCCAGCCCCTCGATGAGGGCGCGGTTGAGCCGCCCGATGGTGTGGTCGCGGAGGTGGGAGCTGCAGACCCCCACCCGCACCGGTCCGCGCCGGGGCCGGGCCACCGCCGGGTGGACGGCGCCGAGGGCCGGGTGGCCGCCGATGAGCACCTGGGCGAGCAGGCTGCGCAGGTCGCGGTCCTCGCCGCCCCGATAGGCGAGGTAGAAGTCGAGCCAGGGCAGCTCGGCGACCGGATCCCGGATGACCGGGGGCGCCGCGGCGAGGGCCCGCAGCCCCGCGAGGCAGGCCGCCCGCTCTCGGGCGAGCTCGTCGACCGGGCCCATGATGGGGGCCATGAGCAGGGCCCGCCGCCCGGCCACCGCCGGGGGCGCCCCGAGGGCCAGGGCCCGCCCGAAGCTCTCCCGGGCGCCCGCCACATCGCAGAGCTCGCGCTGGAGGCTGGCCCGCAGCACCCAGAGGCCCGGCGCCGGCAGGGGCCCCAGGGCGTCGAGCAGGGTCAGGGCCTCGCGGTGGAGGCCGTGGGAGGCGGCCGTGCGGGCCGCACGGATGAGCGCGTCGGGGTTCACGGCAGGGCCTCGCGGGGGGGCAGAGTGGGGCGGCTCAGCGCTTCTTGCGCCGGGGCTTGCGCCGCGGGAGGGCGCGCTTGCGGCCGCCGCCCCCCTGGGCCCGCCGCTCGGCCCGACCGAGGGGCGCCGCCGGCGGGGGGCTCTCGGGGGCCGGGGTGGCCGCCTCGGCCTCCACCGGGGCCCGCATGGCCTCGAGAAAGCTCTGCTCGAGGTCATCGTCGAGAACCGATAGGGCATCGCGGGCCGCGAGGCTGCCGTGGACCTCGGCCCCGTAGCCGTAGACCAGGCGCAGGGCGGGCACGGCGTGCTCGGGGGGCGCCGGGCAGCGGTCGCGCTGGGCGACGGCGAGGGTGAACAGCAGGTCGTCGAGGTCGTCGGCGCCCAGCTCGGCCAGGCTGTTGCCCTGGTAGCGCAGGCAGTCGTGGGAGAGGCGCCCCAGCCAGGCGGCGTGCGCGTCCGTCCAGTCGGGCCGGTGGTGGGCGCAGAGCTCGAAGTGGAGGGCGCCCGTCCAGCCCCGGGCCTCGTCGAGATTGACCTGGCCGTCGGCGCTGAAGAGCTCGGCGTCCCACACGAAGGCAGGGGGGGCCATCGGGTCGTCCCGGGCAAGAGGCAGGGGCCCCGCGTCCCGGTGCCCACCGCGTCCTATCCCGTGTCCCGTCCCCCCGCGGGCCCCGGCCCCGCCTCCGCCTCAGATCCGGCCCAGGCCCAGGCCTCCGAAGAGCACCCGCTCGACCACCGCGAGCAGCGCACCGCGATCGAGGGGCCGCTGCAGCTCGCCCGTGTCGCCGTCCAGCTCGACCACCTTGCCCGGCGCCCAGCCCGGCCAGCCCCGGGTCTGGAGGGTGCCCATGGTCGCCGCGTCCCAGATGATGAGGTCGACCTGGCGCTCCTGGTGGAGGGCCTGGAGCAGGGCCGGCGCCGTGCGGACCCGCCGCAGCTCGGCCGCCTCGGGGATGAGCCCGCGCAGCTCGACGTCGAGGGCCTCCTGGGAGACCACCACCACGTGCACCCCCTGGGAGGGCGAGCCCAGCCCGTCGAGGGAGGGCGGCAGGGTGAGCTCGGGGGCGGGCCGCAGCCGCACCGACACCGTCGTGCCCTCGCCGGGCGCCGTGCGCACCGAGACGCTGCCGCCCAGCTCTTCGAGAAAGACCTGGACCAGGTACATGCCGAGGCCCGTGCCGTCGCGTCCCGGGTGGGTTGTGAAGAAGGGCTCGAACATCCGGGCCCGCACGCTCTCGCTCATGCCGCAGCCGTCGTCCTCGACCTCGACCACCACCGCGTCGGCCCCCTCGCGCCGGGCGCGCACCGTGATGCGGCTGCCCTGGTCGGCCGTGGCGTAGATGGCGTTCTTCAGCAGGTTCTGGAACACCTGCTCGAGCCGGGCGCTGCCCCCGACCACCGGCGGCAGCTCGTCGAGCTCGAGGAGCAGGGCCACCCGCCCCAGCTCGGCCGGCGCGACGGCCCGGGCCGCGGCCTCGATGACCATCGACAGCTCGGCCCAGTTCGCGCGAGAACCGTCGGGACGGGCAATCTCGGCGAGGTCGTGGGTGACCGACTGGATGTGGTGGAGGCTGCGGGCCATGTCGGCGAGCAGCTCGCGCTGGTCGGTGAGGGCCTCGAGGCCGTCCTCGATGAGCTCCCCCATCAGCTCGTGGTTCATGCTGAGGCTGGTGAGGGGGTTGTTGAGCTCGTGGGCGACGCCGGCGGCGAGGGTGCCGATGGCGGCGAGGCGCTCGGCCCGCTGGAGCCGGCCGATGAGCCCCTGCTGCTCGGAGGCGTCGCGCATGAGCACGCCGACGTGGGTGATGGCGCCGGCGTCGTTGGTCACTGGGAACACCAGCGGCGCCACACAGACCCGGCCGTCGCCGCGGGTGGGGTCGGTGTGGGAGATGAGCAGGTCGACCGCCGGCAGGTCGAAGGTCTCGCCCTCGGCGGCCCGGTCGAAGACCGCGGCGATGCCCGCGGCCTGGGCGAGGGGGAAGCGGCGGATGTCGTCGAGGGACAGGCGCCGCATGTCGGGCATCTCGACGTCGTGGCGGCGGGCCAGCGACGAGGACGAGAGCACGGGCTTGCCGGCCGGGGTGAAGACGTGGATGCCGAAGGGGGCCGAGGCGACCATGGCCCGCAACAGGTCGCTCTTCTCGGCGGCGATGGCCTCGGCCGCCTGGCGGGCCTCGCGCAGCCGGGCCACCGAGACCAGGGTGCGGCGCTGCTGCTCGACCAGCCGCCGGCCCAGGACGCTGAGGATGACCAGCGCGATGGCCATCATGGTGGCCAGCAGCATGGTCCACTCGGCGAGCATCCACAGCCGCGCGAGGCGCGCGGTGTGGGCCCGGCGCTCGACGGTGAGGGCATCGAGCAGCGCATCGGCCCCGGCCCCGTCCGTGGCCAGCGCCCGGAGCCCCTCCGAGGCGCCCTCGCTGCGGAGGATCTCGTCGGCCACCGCGGCGGGATCGCCCCCGGACCCGGCGAGGGCCGCGATCCACTCGACGCAGGCCTCGGCCTCGGCCCGGGTCTGGTGGACCGAGCGCCCGAGCACGAAGACGCTGATGGCCGCGACGACCGCCAGCAGCAAGGCGCCGCCCTGGACCAGCCGATAGTTGCGGCCGAGCGCCTGGCCCTGTGGCGCAGCTCGTTCCATCCATCTCCCGAGCATGGGCGGGCATCGTGCCTGTTGGCAGCCCCTGCGGTCCAGTGGGACCGGGCCTCAGCCCGCCGAATTCGCCTCGTCGGCGGCAGAGTCATCGGGGACGGGGGCGGCCTCGGATCGGCCCAGCAGCCGCGCGACGACCGGGGTGAGCACGACGAAGAGCGCGATGCGCAGGGGCTTGATGAGCTGGGTGAGGCCGTAGGCGACCGCGAGCTTGCCCGTGCCCGCCGTGATGCCGCCCCAGCGCGCCTCGTCCATGCCGAAGGTGCGGATCATCCAGCCGACGAAGCCGTCGATGTCGAGGCCGAGCTCCATCGCACCGACGAAGCCCGCAATGCTGGAGAAGAAGATGGCGAACCAGGTGCCGACGGCGACGGGGCCGTAGCGGTTCATCATGTCTTCGAGGCGCTGGCGGGCGGTGGGCTTGCGCGCCGGCGCGGGGGGCTCTGGCTGGCTCACGGTCTCGGACACCCGGGCTCCCGGCAGTGGAGGAGCCGCGTCCATATCGCGCCCGCCGCCCTACCCGGGCGGAGAAGTTGCCCCCGCCGGCGGCGCGCCCGGGGCCGAGGCCTTGCCGAGGGTGGCCCCACAGCGCAGGGCACCGGTGGGCGGCGCCAGGATCCAGGCGGCGTGGGTGGCCCCCGAGACCACGGGCGGCCCGAGCAGCCGGGTGAGCTGGCGGCGGCGGCGCTGGCTGCGGCCGGCCTGGACGGCGTCGCCGGGGGGGCGCACCAGCACGACACTGCGGAAGCCGGCGGCCCAGAGCCGGCCGCCGTCCTCGTCGGCGCAGGGGTGATCGAGGGGGCTGCGACGGGCGGGGGGCTGGTCGAGAACGCTGTAGTCGCCGAGGGGATGGGGCGGCTGGGGGTTGGGCCCCTCGCTGCTGTGGCGGTCGAGCAGGGTGAGCTGGAGCAGCAGCAGATCCCGCGCCGCCACGTCGACATCGGTGCGGGTCCAGAGCACGGCGATCGGGCCCGGCGGCAGGGGGGCCACGGCGGCGGCGAGCCCCGGGTCGGGGCGGGTCGGGACCCCTGCAGGCCCCCGGGCCCCGGGCCAGAGCAGCCCCTCGGCGACGAGCAGCAGCCCGAGCGCCCCGCCCCGCCAGCCCGCCGGCCAGACCGCCAGGGCCGCGACCGCGAGGGGCAGGGCCGCCAGCCCCGCGAGACGGGCTGCCCCGTGGAGACGGGCGCTGCCGGGCAGCAGCTGGAGGGGCCCGGGCACCACCGCGCCCGCCAGCTCGATCCGGGGCCCGAGCGAGCCCAGCAGCAGCGCGAGCCCCAGCACGGCCCAGGGCCGGGCCCGGGGAGCGCGCCAGGCGGCCGCCGCGGCGAGCACCGGCAGCACCCAGCCGGCGAAGGGCTCGAGGTCGCCGTGGACCACGCGGCCCTGGCCGAGCAGGCTGGCGAGGGGGGTGCCCTCGGGCACGCCGCCGGCGACGGGGCCCACCAGCCGGTCGAGCCACCAGGGGGCCGTGCCCAGGTGGCTCGCCAGCATGGGCAGGGTCAGCAGGGCCGCCCCCAGCCCCACCAGGGCGAGCACCGTCCCCCGGCCCCGGGGGGCGCCCCGGGCCAGCAGCAGCGCCGCCGGCACCTGGCCCAGCAGCAGGAACAGCAGGGGCTGCCAGCCGCCGTGGGCCAGGGCCGCGAGGGCCACGGCCGCGCCGGCCCCGCGCCACCAGCGCCGGCGGGGGTCGCGGGCCCACAGGGCGTCCCAGAGCAGGGCGAGGTGGAGGGGCCACAGGGCCCAGGGCCAGTACTCGCTGCGGCCCGCCGGCAGCAGCCCCCCGTGCAGGTAGGGCGCCGCCACCCAGGCCAGCCCGAGCAGCACCCCCGCCCGGGGCCCGCCGAGCCGCCGGCCGAGGGCGTGGGCCCCCGCCGCCGCCATCCCGAGCCAGGCCAAGCCCAGCCCCGCCCAGGCGACGCGCTCGTCGCCCAAGATGGCCCACAGCGGGCCAAAGACGAGCAGGTTGACCGGATCGAGAAGGTCGCGCAGGGTGCCCGCAGGGTGGCCCGCCGCCGCCGCCCGGACGAAGGGCCCGTGCTCGGCCAGACCGAGGGTGCCGACGAGCAGCCCCCAGATGTGGGCCGCCGTCTCCCCGTCGGCGCGCCCCGGCGCCCGGCCCGCGGCGAGGGGGGCCGCCCAGCGCAGACCGAGCACGAGCACGGCGAGCACGAGGCCCCCGCGGGCCCCCCACCCCGCACCCGCCCCCACGGGCGCGCGGGCCTCTGCGGCCCCGGCGTGCTCGGCAGTCTCGGACGCAGCCCCGGCCACGGCCCCTCCCGGGCGCCCGCACGGCGCCCCTGGCCCGATCGTGGCACGGGGGAGCGCTGCGGAGACAAGCCCAGGCAAGGCCCCCACCGAAGATCTCGACGGTCAGGCCCGAGTCAGGCGCCCGAGACCACCGGCACGGCGCCGACGGCCCCCGTCGCCCGGGGCGGGGGAGGCCCGCCGCGCCCCCGGAGCTCTTCGGCCCAGGCCTCGGCGTCCGGCACCCGCCAGACGTGCACGTCCCCGTCGACCGTCTCGATCCGCAGCAGGCTGCCCGGCCCGTGGCCCACGGCGAAGACCTCGTGGATCGCGGCGTGGGGCAGCGCGAGGGCCCCCGCGGGCCGCAGCTGGGACCACCAGAGCCCCGCCGCGTCCATGACCAGCACCCCCATGCCCCGCAGGTGCCAGAGGCGGTCCCGGGCCGGATCCACCGCCCGCGCCCGGGCCTCGATGCGCCAGGCGTGGGGCGAGCGCGCCCGCGCCCGGGCCACGAGGCGCCGCCGGAGCCCCTTCGCCACCAGCCCGAGGATCACGGGCAGCACCGCCAGCTTCCACAAGATGCTGAACAGGGCGAGAAGGACGAACTGCATGGCGACGGGCCCCCCGGGCACCCGACAGGGTCCCCGGCCGGCCCTATCCACTCCAGCCCGGGAGCCAAGCCCCCGGTGACCCTCGGAGACGCCGCCCCGGCGCTCAGCCCCCGAGCACGTCGTCGACCGAGAGCCCCCAGGCCGCCGTGGCCACCGCGCCCAGGGCCGCCGGGTCGGCCGCGATGGCCCCCAGGTCCCACAGCCGCAGGTCGCCGTCCCAGCTGCCGGTCACGAGGGTGCGGCCGTCGGGGGCGAAGGCCAGGGCCGAGACGAGGTCGCGGTGGCCGTCGAGGATGGCGACCGGCCGCTGGCCCCCGTCCCGGTAGAGGCGGGTCTCGCCGCCCCGGTCGCCCACGGCCAGCCAGGTGCCGTCCGCCGACCAGGCCACCTCGGTGATGCGCGCGTCGCCGCCGGGCACCCGCCAGTCCACGGCCCCCGTGTCGGCGTCCCGCACCTCGACCCCGGCGCCGCCGTCCAGGGCCACCGCGACCCGCTGGCCGTCGGTGCTGATGTCGACCGCCACGGCGGTGGGCGCATCCCAGAGCGGCGTGATGGTGGGGCTCTCCCCCCCGGTGAAGCGGTAGACCTTGCCCTCGACCGAGACCGCGACCCCGAAGGCGCCGCCGTGGGTGCCGTCCCCCTCCCACATCTCGGTGCCCGGCAGCTGGAGGCGGTCGTCGAGACCACCGTCCAGGTGCATGCCCATGGGCCCGCGGTCGCCGTAGCTGAGCCCGACCACCCGGGGGCCCGCGAGGCTGAGCAGCCGCCGGAACCGGGGCGTGATGCCGGGCGGGCTGGCGAAGGGGTGGACCGTGCCCGAGTCGAGGTCGATGCGGACCATGGGATCGACCATGGCGTAGGCGCCCACGACCGAGCGGCCGTCCGCCGTGAAGGTGGCGTCCTTGCAGACGTGGCCCCGGTGGCCGCCCTCGATCACGGTCTCGCCGGTCTCGGGCCGCAGCACCGCGATGATCCCGTCGCCCCGGCTCACGGCCACCAGCTCGCCCGAGGGCGAGAGGTCGACGGCCGTGATGCCCGCCCCCTGGGGCAGGAGGGCCGGACGGGGCGCCGCCGGCAGCGACCACCGGCTCAGGGAGGCATGGCTCGCGAGGGTGACCACCTCGTTCGACTCCCACCGGCCCCGGGCGGTGTGGTCGGCGGGCAGCTGGTGGAGCACCGTGCCCGAGCGGAAGGACCAGATGACCGCCGGACCGTGGGCCGAGGTGATGAGGATCTGCTGGTCGTCGGGAGACCAGCGCACGGCCGACAGGGGCCCCACCCCGAGGGGCACCTCCTGGAGCACGGCACCCGACGCGATCGAGACCACCACGAGGCGCCCGTCCCGGGTGGCGATGGCCATGCGCTCGGCGGCCCCGTCCAGGTCGATCGAGGCGGCGCCGGACCCGCTGAGCGCGACGGCGCGGGAGTGGGCCGGGCGGGGCGCCGGGGGCCCCCAGTGGACGCTGCCGCTCTCGCAGAGCACATAGATGTCGGTGGCGGTGGTGGCGACGGCGTCGTGCTCGCTGTCGTCGCACCAGCGCATGCGGTCGTCGCGCCGCTGCTCGGGCAGCAGGACGATCCCGTCGGCGTTGAGCATGAGGGTGTGGTCGGGGCCGGGGCCGGCGACCATGGCCCGGGCCCCCGTGCTCGGCAGGGGCAGGGGCCGCATGCCGCCGTCGGCCATGTCGAGGGTGGCGATGGCCGAGTCGACCGTCATCACGGTCGCCCGCTCCGGCCCAGAGGCCGCGGAGCGCCGGGGCACCACAGCGTGCAGCACCCGGGCCGCCCGCTCCCAGATCGGGGCGCCCGTGGCCACGTCGAGGGCCTGGACCACCTCGGCCTGGATGCAGAGCAGGCGGTCGCCGGTGGCGGGCAGCACGAGCCGGCGGCAGGGCGTCGGCAGGGTGAGCTGGGACTCGCGCACCGGCCGGGGACGCCCGGAGGTGGCCGCGAGAATGCCCCGTGCACGCGGATCTTCGCGAAGCTCCAGCGAGCGCGCGGCGAGCAGCTCGGCCTTGGCCCGCTCCTCGGTGGCGAGGGCCTCGGTGGCCTGGAGCACGAGGGCCTGGGCGAGCAGGCCGTCGCTGTGGGCCAGGGCCATGCGCAGGGACTTCTCGGCCTCCCGGGCCCGGTCGCGCTCGCCCGCCGTGCCCGACCAGGCCACCACCGACACCCCCACCACGGCCACCACGGCCACCGCGGCGACCAGCAGCGGCGCCCGCCAGGCCCGGACCAGCCGCCCGAGCATCTCGATGGGCCGGTAGGTGTGGGCGCGCACCCGCTCGCCGCCGAGGTGGCGCTCGAGGTCGGCCGCGAAGGCCCGGGCGTCGGGGTAGCGCTCGCCGGGATCGTGGGCCAGGGCGCGCATCACGATGGCGGCCAGCTCGGCCGGCACCCCGTCGGGCAGGGGCCGGGGCTCGGCCCGCCGCACGGCCGCGAGCACCCCCGGGGCGCTGTCGCCCTCGAAGGGACGCCCCCCGGCCAGCAGCTCGTAGAGCACGACGCCGAGGCTCCAGACGTCGCTCGGGGGCCCCACCTCGAGGCCGTTGGCCTGCTCGGGGCTCATGTAGTGGGGGGTGCCGCGCACGGCCGCCTCGTGGGGGGCGGTGTGCTCGACATCGGGGAGCAGCTGCTGCCAGGCGGGCTCGGCGGCGCGGGTCGAGCGGGCCAGCCCCCAGTCGGCCACCCGGGTCTCCCCCAGCGAGCCGATGAGGATGTTGGCGGGCTTGATGTCGCGGTGGACGATGCCGACGCCGTGGGCGTGGGCGACCGCCTGGGCCGCCGCGAGCACCCGGGGCAGCAAGGCCTGGCGGGCCGCGGGATCGGACGCGGCGAGGGCCGCGGAGAGGGTGCGGCCCCGGACGATGGGCATCGTGTAGTAGAGGCCGCCCGCGGGGCTCTGGCCCGCGTCGAGCACGGGCAGGATGCCCGGGTGGTCGAGCTGGGCCGTGATCCAGGCCTCCTGGGCCAGCCGCCGCGAGCCCTGGCTCGGGCCACCGGCGCCCACGAGCACCTCCTTGAGGGCCACCTCGCGCCGCAGCCGCCGGTCGAAGGCCACCACCACCCGGCCCATGCCCCCCCGTCCGAGCAGGCTGCGGCGCTCGTAGCGGTCGGGCTCGGCCACCCGGAAGGGATGGGGCAGCCCGCCGCCCGCCGGGGGCGCACCGGGGCCCGAGGCCGCCGGATCCACGACGGGCGCCTCCGCCGCCGGCGCCGGGGGGCCCCAGTCCTCGCCGCTGCCGCCGACGGGCAGGCTGTGGAGGGGAAAGTCTGGTGGCGTGGCCGGCATCTCGGCGGTCTACCCCGTCGCTCAGCTGCGGTCTTCTGCCGTGTCGCCCGGGTAGAGCAGGAGCTCGACGTTCCCCGTGCCATCTGAGCGAACGAGATCGTCCCGCACCCGGGCCTTGCGCAGCTTCGCCCGCAGCCGCGAGAGGTTCACGTCCCACTTGCGCCGCCGCTGGTGGGCGTCGCCGGCCTCGTCCTTCCAGACCTCGCCGGCCACCACCTCCCAGCTGGTCGGCCCTTGCAGGGCATGCAATCGATGCCGTGGATGATGCACGGTCGCCAAATGGGCCCGGGAATGATGGGTCGGGGAATGATGGGGTGGCGTCACCACGGCGACTGGAT
>CAXQUZ010000530.1:0-20922 GCA_964226865.1 Myxococcota bacterium
TTCGGCTCGTTCTTCTACGACCAGGACCCGACCCGAATTATCGCTCGGCCCCTCCAGGGCCCCGGCGAGGACGGGGCTCCTGCGTTCGGCACCGACTATCTCGGCCGTGACGTGCTCGCTCGACGAAGTCGATCTGGCTCTCGATGCAGATGGTGGCCTGGACGGTGGCGGCCTGGGCCGGGCGGGGCGCCAGGGCGGCGGCGAAGAGCAGCAGAGCCGTGGGCATCATGGCGCCACCTCCACGCGCCGGGCATCGCTGGGCATGAAGACGACGACGGCGCCGTCAGCGTCGGTGATGATGCCAGAGCTGGCGTCGCGGCTCATGCCGAGGGCGGCGACATCGATGGTCTCGGAGGTTCCGGCGGGGAGCTGCTCGAGGGCCTCCGTGGTGGTGAAGAACTGGGGGCTGCTGCCGCCGACGTCGAGGGCCCGCAGGCCCGGGGCCCGCGCTGCGAGCGTGCGCTGGCCGGCGCTGTTGGTGGCGATGACGTGCACGGCGATGCTGCTGAGCCAGGTGGCCTGGTCGGTGGAGAGCGCGGTCGCGGCGGGAGGGAGGGTGAGGGCGTGGTCGGACCAGTCGCCGGGCGTGGGGGCGAGGCTCTCGGTCCATGTGATGTCGGCCGTGCCGTAGCTGAGGCGGGCATGGGCCGTGAAGCGGAGGGTCGCGCTGGACGCGGGCGCGCGGAGGCGCAGGCTGAGCGCGCGGGAGCCGTCGGAGCTCGTTCCCCACTCGACCAGGAGGGCCCCGGGATCGGTCTCGTCGGGGGCCATCAACACACAGTCGGTTGCGTCGGCGTCGGTTGCGGTCGTGTCGGCCTCGGTGGTGTCGACCGCGGCGCTGCCGGAGTCGGCCGCCCCGGCGCTGCCGGTGTCTGCGGCGTCGGTGGCGGAGGCGAGGGCAGCCCCGCCGCACAGGGTCGACAAGAGCAGCATCAGGCGTGCGCTACGAGGTCTCTTCTCTTCTCACTCATGGGAATCCTCCAACAAGATCAGGACTCCTCCGAGCATAGCACCGAAGCTCTGCTCTCGGCCCGAGGGACTCCGTGACCGGGCTCCGGGCGATGGGGTGCGGGCGCGGTGCGGTCTCCGCGACACGACCGGGCACCGTCCCGCGCTCGCCCGGTGGCCCCCGAGACGGCGCCCCCGGCCGGTGTAGGCTGGCGCGCCTGCACCGGGAGGCCCCGTGGCCCTGGATCCTGCTGCCCTCTCTGCGCCCGCGCTGCTCGCCCAGGCCCGGGCCGACCTGCGTGCCCGCGCCCAACCGGGGGACGCGCCGGCGATGGCGGCCTACCTGAAGGCCGATCCAGTGACCTTTCTCGGGGTTCATGCCCCGGAGCGGCGGGCGGTGCTGTTGGCCCTGCCGCGGGAGCTGGGGCGGGCGCCCGAGACGCTGCGGGCCGTGGTGGAGGGGCTGTGGGACGGGCCGGCCGGGGGCGGTCCCATGCGGGAGGAGCGCCAGCTCGCCGTCGACCTCGCCGCCCGCTTCCGCGCCTTCGTCTGCCTCGACCAGCTCGACCTCTTCGAGCGCATGGTGCGGGAGGGAGCCTGGTGGGACCTCGTGGACATGGTCGCCACCAAGCTCGTGGGGGGCGTCTGGCGGCGGGAGCGGGCAACCGTGGGGCCGCTCATGGATCGCTGGATCGAGGACGAGGACCTGTGGATCCGCCGCACGGCCCTGCTCGGCCAGCTCAAGCACAAGCAGGACGCCGACCTGGACCGTCTCTTCTCCCACTGCCGCGCCACCCTGCACGAGCGCGAATTCTTCATCGCCAAGGCCATCGGCTGGGCGCTCCGGGAGCAGGCCAAGACCCACCCGTCCGCCGTGCAGGCCTTTCTGGCGGCCGAGTGGGGGCGGCTGCAGCCCCTGTCCCGGCGGGAGGCCAGCCAGATCTTGGTCAAGCAGGGCTGGCGTCCCCCGTCGTGAGCGAGTTTTCACGGCCCTGACGACGCCGGGCGTAGGCTCGCGGCAGGGGAGGGTCCCATGCGCAACCCGACGGTCCTGGTGGTCAGCCTGCTCTCTGTCGCCTGCATCTCGGGCAAGGGGAGCGGCGACGAAGACTCTGCCGACAGCAGCATCGCCATCAACAGCCCCGAGGACGTCGCGACCCTCTGCGCCGAGAGCGAGCCCGAGACGGTGACACTGACGGTCGCGTTCCCGGCCACCTCGGCGGGCTGCCCCTGGGGCGAGGGCGACAACCTCGATCTGGAGGACGCCCACGTCACGGCGCGGGTGGAGCAGGTGGTGAGCCTGGACCTGCCCCCGGGGGTGGTGGTCTGTGACCTGGGCTTCGACTTCCAGGGCATCTCCGGCGGCACGGGCACGCCCATGGTCTACGACGACCACTTCTGGTTCACCTTCGACGATGTCGTGCTCGCGGCCTCCAACGGGCCGCTGGTCTCGGCCTTCCCCGTGGAGGGCGGGCTGCCGGTCTACGACTGGTCCGCCGTGGCCGGCGCCCGCTTCGACTTCGAGACCGAGACCCACTGCCTGGGCGAGGCCGAGGGCCGGGCCACCTGTGAGATCCCGCCCCCCGAGACCAACGGCATCATGTCGCTGGCCTTCGACGCGTCGCTCGTGAGCGCGCTGTCGTACCGGGCCGTCCAAGAAGGCCGCTTCGACTTCGCCTTCATCACCATGGGCGACAACGACCCCGGGGACGACTGCACCCACGAGGACTTCGCCTTCACGGTGGACGTGCCCTACGTGCGGGTGCGCTGAGCGAGGCGGGCCCCGGCGCGCCGGTCGGGGCCGGTCGGAGAGACCGCGGGGCCGGGGGACCGTGCACGGGGGCCTCCTTGGGCCAGCCCACCCCCGACACGCGCGCCCCGGGGCGCTGGGCGCCACCTGCGGCCGCCCCCCCCCTGAACGGACCGCGACCCACCGCGAAAACCCACCACCACGCCATCTTCGACGATGGCCCTGGTGTCTCGCGGCCCGTCCACCCGGACGGCCGACACCCGTCGCCGGAAGTCCGTGACCCGATCGCGCCAGCCCCCTACCGTCGCACCGGGGCGCCACGGGCGGTGGGCCCCGGCGGGTGGCGCGCGCGGTCCCCCGTCCCTCGCTCCTCCCACCCGAGAGCCACGATGGCAGACGACACCGGCCCCTTCGACACGGGCAGCCCCCCCGCCGACACCGGCGCCCCCGACGACACCGGAGCGGAGGCCGGCGGCCCCGCCTGGTGCCTCCACGGCGACACCGCGAGCAGCTGCGACCCCGCCTGGGGCCAGGTGGCCACCGCCGAGTCGGCCGTCTACGCCCAGGGGCTGTCGTGCAGCACGGCCGGGCTCGGCGCCCTGGGCGGCCCGGTGCTGACGGGGCTGCTCTGCCTCGGCATCGCCGCGGGCCTGCGGCGTGGCGGACGCGGAGGTGGCGCATGAGCCGCTCCCCTGCCCACCGCACGGCCCGCGTCCCCGCCGGTGGGGCCCTCGCCGCGGCGCTCGTGCTCGCCGCCACCCCGGCACAGGCCGCCGAGCGGGCCCCCTACAGCGGCTTCGGCGGCGTCGGTCTCGGCGTCGTCAGCTACGCCAACGGCACGGTCTTCGCCCGGGGCGGCCGCTCTGGCTCGCCGATGCGGGTGCTCCAGAGCGACTTCCTGTTCCGGGTGAAGGAGTCGTCCTGGTTTGTGGGCTACGGCCTGTCGATCCAGGGCGGCAGCGTCTTCCAGCGCACCTTCGTGCCCATCGACGGCTACAACGACGAGGCCGAGTCGCGCTACGTGAGCTGCTACGGCGACGTCTGCTTCGGGGTCAACGAGGTCGAGTATGTCGACGTGCTCCACGTCCCCATCGAGACCAACACGGCCTGGACCTTCGACTTCTGGCGCATGACCGCCGTGATCGGCGGCGGCCCCTCCCTGCACTACTACCGCTTCCGCTCCTTCGAGTCGGTGAGCGCCTTCCAGCTGCTCGACGGCCAAGACCCCGACATCAGCCAGCGGGACGCCGCCTGGCTGTCGAGCGCGAACCGGTCGAGCGACTCGGAGCAGACGCGGCGCTACGCCCTCGGGGGCCAGCTCTTCGGCGGGGTGCTCATGGAGCTCGGCCGCATGCCGCTCATCGGGGGCCGCTGGGGGCTGTCGGTGACCGGCAAGCTCCAGCTCGTGCGCGAGACGACCTACACGGCCAAGCAGAGCTTCCGGCTCACCGAGTACAGCCTCGACGGCGAGAAGGATCCGGCCTTCTCCGAGCGCCGCAGCTCGAACCTCTCGGTGCCCGTCAACGGCTCGAGTGCCTCGCTGCGCTTCGGGCTGATCTACTTCTTCTGAGCGAGGCGGGCCCCGGCGCACCGGTCGGGGCCGGTCGGGGGGGCCTCCCCCCCCAGGCAGGGGGATAGCCTCTGGCGCCCCAGCCCCCGGAGGCCCCCGTGATCCCCTCGCTCACAAGCGTGACCGACGCCGATGCCCACGGTCCTGCCGGCCCCCACGACGCCGTGGTGCTCGTCGCCGGGGCCTTCGGCGGCGCCCTGCCCCCGGCCCTCCGGCCGGTGATCGAGCGGGCGCTGGCCCGGGACCGCCAGCTCGCGCGCCGCACGGGCATGATCCTCGACGACGCGCTGCCCGGGGGCCGCCTCGTGCTCGCCCCCACGGGCCCCCTGCGGCGCGACCACGACGACGTGCGCCGGGTGGCCGACGCCGCGGCGGCCGGGCTGTGTCGGGCCCGCGACGCCGGCGCCTGCCGGCCCCTGCTGCGCTTCTGCGGCATCCCGGCGACCCCCGACCACGCCCACGCCCGGGAGGTGGGGGTGCTCGGCGCCCTCGCGGCCCTGTGGCAGCCCCTCGAGGCCCGGGAGGCCCGGGGCGAGTCCCGCGCCGAGCCCGTCGCGGCGCTGGGGGTGGAGGGGCTCTCTCCGGCGACCCTCGCCACCCTCCGGTCCCTCGAGGCCGGCCGGCGGCTGGCCCGCGACATGGGCGGCACCGAGCCCGAGCGCATGCGCCCCGCCCGCATGGCGGAACTCTGCCGGGAGGCCTTCGCCGAGACGGACGTCGAGGTGAGCATTCTCGACGACACCGACACCCTGCGTCGCGACCACCCCCTGCTGGCCGCCGTGGCCCGGGCCAGCCTCGCCGTGCCCCGCCACCGCCCCTGCGTGGTGCGCCTCGCGTGGACGGGGCCGGGCCCGGTGCGCGAGACCCTGCTGCTGGCCGGCAAGGGCCTCAGCTACGACACGGGCGGCGCCGACCTCAAGGCCGGCGGCCACATGGCCGGCATGAGCCGCGACAAGGGCGGCGCCGGGGCCGTGGCCGGGCTGGTGCTGGCGGCGGCCCGGCTGCGACCGCCAGGGCTGCGCATCGTCGCCCTGCTCGGCTGTGTGCGGAACAGCGTCGGGCCCGACAGCTTCGTCAGCGACGAGATCATCACCAGCCACGCCGGGGTCCGGGTGCGCATCGGCAACACCGACGCCGAGGGGCGCCTCGTGCTGGCCGATCTGCTGAGCCACCTCCGGACCGAGGCCCTCGCGGCGGCCGGTCCCGCCCGGCTCTTCAGCGTCGCCACCCTCACGGGCCACGCCGGCCGGGCCGTGGGCCCCTACTCGATCGCCCTCGACAACGGCCCCGCCCGGGCCCAGGGCACGGCCCGCGCCCTCGAAGACGTGGGCGATGCCTGGGGCGATCCCTTCGCGGTGAGCCGGCTGCGCCGGGAGGACTTCGCCTTCGTGCGCCCCCGCAGCGCCGCCGACGACGTGCTCTCGTGCAACAGCGCCCCCTCGACAGCCACCCCCCGGGGCCACCAGTTCCCGATGGCCTTCCTCGCCGTGGCCAGCGGCCTCGCCCGCCACGGCCGCGACAGCGCCCAGCCCCTGCCCTTCACCCACATCGACATCGGCGGCAGCGGGGTCGAGGGCGGCGACTGGCAGCACGGCCGGCCCACGGGCGCCCCGGTCGTGGCCCTGGCCCAACACCTCTTCGGCACGGCCTGAAGCCCACAGGGCCGGCCCCCCCCGCGGTGGAGGGGACCGGCCCGGGCGGCCCCCCCGCGGGAGGGGCCAAGGCGCGCTCAGTCCATCACGAAGACCGCGACGTTGTCGGCCGCGCCCATCGAGACCACCGGGCTGTCGTCCTGGCCCGCGACGAGATCCGAGGATCCCTCCATGGCCGCGAGGCTCTCGTCGTTGTCGACCTGCTGGGAAGACACGCTCGAGGCCGCCATCTCGCCCGAGCGGGCGCCGTCCCGATCCGACATGGTCGTCGAGCCGTCCTGGCTGTTGGGGCCGTCGGCCTGGCGCACGCCGAAGGGCGAGGTGGAGACGCCCGAGCCGTTCACGGCGACGATGTCGGTGGTGCCGTCCCCCAGCAGGTCGATGTCGACGACGCTGAAGGGACTGCCGCCGGTGGGCGGGGTGGTGTGGGTCAGGGCACCGAGCTCGGCGAGGCGGGGCGCGGTCACGACGACGCCGTAGGGCGCTGTGCTGCGGCCCGCGCCGCTCGCGATGACGGTCAGGCCGGGGACCGCACTGTCGACGACGGTCTCGTCCATCCAGAAGCCCAGGGCGGGCAGCTCGCCGGCCGCGGAGAGCTCGTCGATGAAGGCGCCCAGCTCGGGCGTGAGCAGCATCACCCCGCCCGGCGTGGCGCCGCGCAGGCCGTCGCCCACCCGGCCGATGGTGACCCGCCAGCCGGCCGCGTCCCCGGGGGCCGCCGGGCCCGTGCCGAGGCAGACGCCGTCGACGGTCAGACACGAGAAGGCGCCCGCCGAGCTGCCCTCGACGTGGCCCGTGACCCAGACCCCGTCGACCGGGGCGAGGTTGTCGTCGACCACGAGCAGCGCCACCTGGGGCACGACCCCGTCCGGCCCCTCCTCGACCCAGGGCAGCATCGCCACCTCGTAGGCGGGCAGCGGCGCGGGCAGGGCGTCCGCCAGGATGCGGGCACCGGCGAGGTCGATGGACGGAGCGCCGGCCTCGAGGGCATCCTCGACGTCGACGGCGTGGCCGCTCAGCTGCAGCAGCTCGCGCACCCGCCGGGGATCGACGCCGTCGTCGAGCAGCCGGGCCGCCGCCGCCGAGACCACGGCCGCCGCCTGGCTGGTGCCCTGGGCCCAGAAGAGGCCCAGCTCGGTGGGCTCCCCGGGCAGGAAGGCCTCGGCGAGAATGCCGTCAGGGTAGCCATCCTCGTTGTCGTCGCGGTCGAGGCAGCCCCCGGGCGCGAGCAGGTCCACGTCGCTGCCCCGGTTCGCATAGGGCGCGTGGCGGATGATGCCGTCGGCCGCGCAGGTGGCGCCGACAGCGATGACGTGGCGGCTCGCGGCGGGCCAGGTGACCCCGACCCCGCCCTCGTTGCCCGCGGCGCCCACCATCACGATGCCCGCGGCGTCGGCGGCCGCCAGGGCCTCGACCAGGGCCTCCGAGGGCCGGAAGCCCGAGGCGAAGCTGAGGCTCATGTTGATGATGTCGGCCCGGTGGTCGATGGCCGCGTGGATGGCGTCGATGAGCTGGAGCTCGGTGCCCACGTTGTGTTCGTCGAGCACCCGGTAGGCCAGCAGCTCGGCCCCGGGGGCCCCGCCGAGGGTGGCGCCGTCGCCGGCGATGATGCTGGCGATGTGGGTGCCGTGCCAGAAGGCGTCCGTGCCGTGGCGGTCCCCGTCCACGAAGTCGTGGTCGTGGGGCACGGGGGTCCAGTCGAGGGTCGAGGCCTCCTTGGCCGTGTAGCGGAGCAGACCGCCGAAGAGGCTGAGCTCGACCTCGTCTTCGTGGGCCACGCCCGAGTCGAGCACGGCCACCCGGCTGTGGACCGTGCCGCCGTCGGGCAGGCCCGCCTCGTCGAGGTGCCACTGGAGGGCCCGGAAGCTCTCGCCCGAGCCGGAGTAGCCGATGTAGAGCAGCGAGGCGCCGCGCATCAGGCCGTTGCGGTCGACCTGGGCGATGCCCGCCTGGGCCGCCAGCGCCGCACGCGCCGCCACCACCGCCGCCGGCCCGCCGTCGACCATGACCACGCCGAGGCGCGGATCTCGACCGGCCACCAGCGGCGCGTCCACCGCTGCCGCGGCGGCCCGCAGGGCCTCGGGCGTGTCGGCCTGGACCAGGAGCTGGCCCGGCGCCCAGACCGTGCCCGCCGGCAGCCCGTCGAGGCCCGCGGTCAGGCGCGCCACGTCCTGCGGGGCGGCCGCCGCAGCCGCCGCCGGCGCCACCGCCGCGACGCCCCCGTCCCCACCGACCGGGGCGCCCGCGTCGAGGGCCGCCCCACCCGCACCGGCGGCCGGGCGCGCAGGCGCCGCCACCGGGGCCGGGGTCGCATCGTCCAGAGAGACCGTGAGCAAGGCCACTGCCAGGGAGCTTCCCAGCAGCGCGAGGAGGTGGACGGGCTTGGTTGCCATGGAGTTCCTTGGCCGCACCCACCGAGACGGACCTGACCCAATCAGGCTTGACCCCTCGCCGTCAGCAAACATGGCCCGATCTGCCCATCTCCCTCGGTCTCCCTCGGTTCTCAGGGATCACAATTCGTTCTGGGCAATGCGTCTGTTCGCTCTGGCCCAACAAGATCGCCGGCCGGGCGGCAGGGGCGGTCCCACCACAGGGCCGAGGCGGCGGCCCAGTCCGTGGCCGGGTGGCCGGCGAAGAGCAGCCCGCCGTCCCGCAGCGCGTCGACGAGCGCGGGCGCCTCCCGGTCGTCGATGGCCGGGCAGCCGAAGCTGCGGCCGAGGTAGCCCCAGTCGGCAACGTGCTCAGGGCGGGCATAGACGGCGCCGTGCACCACGATGGCCCGCTCCCGGGCCCGGTCGTTCAGCCCGGGCTCGAGGCCGTCGAGGCGCAGCGAGCGGCCGTGGCGGCCCCAGTAGACCTCGGCCCCGGCGAAGAGCCCGAGGCTCGACTGGTTGCTGTGGCGCCGGTTCGAGAAGCGCACGGCATCGAGGGGATCTGGCCCCCCCGAGGCCCGGCCGTGGGCGACCATCCACCGGGCCCGGACCGCCCCCTGGTCGAGGTCGACGAGCCAGAGCCGGTCGTGGTCGGATGGACGGCCGAAGTCGATGATGGCCAGAACGGGTCGACGGGCCAGCCCCGCCGTCCAGGCGCTGTCGGCCGCCACCAGCGCCGCCGTGGCGAGCTCGTCCCGCAGCCCCGCTGCCGTGAGCAGGCCGAGGGGGGTGTGGGCGAGCTGGACGGCGAGGCTCGGCTGGCCCCCGTCCCGGGCGTGGACCTCGAGCTGGACGGGCCCCGGCCCCACGAGCCCCCCGCCGGCGCCGTCGACCATGAGCAGGCAGGGCCCGCCGGGCGGCCGCACGACGAGGGTCACCGGCGCGTCCCGGTCGACGCCCATGGCCTCGACCCACAGGAAGCCCGTGTCTTCGAGAACGACCTCGGCCACGGGCTCGACGGGCTCTGTGCAGGGGTCGGCGGGGGCGGGCCAGGCAAAGCCCACGGCGCCCAGCAGCGTCGGCCCCACCGGCACGCCCTAGGCCACGCCCGGCACGGGACAGGGCGCCCCGTCGAGCCAGAGCCACTCGCAGACGCTGCGGTAGAGCAGCTCGCCGCGGTCGCGCAGCAGGTCTTCCCAGGTGTAGCGCAGCTCGTGGCGCCGCAGCCGGTAGAGCTCGAGCATCAGCCGGGGCATCAGGTCGTCGGCGTCGGGCACCCGGTCGAGCCCGATGCCACAGCTCAGCCACCAGCCGTCGGGCCCCTGCACCGCCCGGCCCACCACCGCGGGCCCCGCGGGCAGCCGCGCCACCGGCCCCTCGGGCAGGAAGCGGTCGCCCAGCGGCAGCAGGGGCACGAGCCGGTCGCCCTCGACCCGCCAGAGCATCACCGGCGCCCGGAGCACGCCGATCATGCCGCCCCGGAGGCTGCGCGGCGGCTTGGGCGAAGAGCGACAGACCCGGGTGACGGGCCGCACGCTCGGCGGGATGAGCGGCGAGAAGCAGAGGGCCGCGACCGAGCTGCGCAGCAGCCGGTGGCCACAGCCGAGGCCATAGGGCCCGAGCACCCGCTCGGCCGCGAAGAGGGTCGCGTCGGGCATCCAGTCGTTGCAGAAGTCGGCGATGGTGATGTCGGGCACGAAGACGTCGGCGGGCTTGGGCGGCCGCCGGTCGTGGGTCAGCGGGCCGAAGACCTGGAGCGCCCGGGCCGGGGCCTCGATGGCCGCGTGGGGTGCCCGGCCGTCGACCACGTCGCCGTAGACCCGCAGAAAGGCGGCGTCGGCCTCGGCGTGGGCCGCGGCCGAGAGCAGCGGCGGCACGGCGAAGGCCGAGTAGATGGCGAAGTCGGCGGGATCGTCCAGCCGCTCGTCGCCGGCGTGGGGGTCTTCGGCCGAGAGCAGGTGGGGCCAGGCCCGGTCGAGCTCGACCGGCAGGGCGAAGGGGGTGTGGAGCCGGGTCATGGCCTCTCCGTGGGGCGGGGGCCATAGCCGGTTGGACGCCGCCGGGAGGACCGGACGGCCCGCGAAGGGCCCGGGCGGCGGGCCCCCCGCTCAGAAGTAGGCCTTCATCTGCACAAAGCCCAGCACGGGCACCATGCCGAACTCGCTGCGGGCCTGGGTGTTCACCGAGAACCAGTCCGTGGCGTACTGGGTCGCCGCCGCCTCGCCATCGCCCAGGTACAGCGCGGTCGCCTCGGCCTCAGCCTCGGCGGACAGCCCCTGGGGCACCCGGGGCCCCGGACCGAGGCCCGCGTAGGATCCCAGCGCCAGCTCGGCATTGTCGGCCACCGACCACCCGAGCGAGGCCCCCAGCATGGCGCTCGGGTCTTCGAGGTTGGCCACCGAGAAGAGGCTCGCGTGCACGATGGGGGTGAGCTCCTGGGCGACGCTGAGGCCGGCATAGGCCCGCCCCACCAGCCAGAGCTCGCCCCGGGCGTAGCGGGGGCCCGTGCCCTGGGCGAGGTAGTCGGCCGGGTCGGCCGCGCCGTTGGTCTGGAGGTAGAGCTCGCCCGAGACCGTGGTCGTCTCGGTGGGGCGCCAGTCGCCGCCCAGGGCCGCCCGCACGAAGGGGCGCTGCTGGGCGAGGGGGGCGAGGCCCATGCGCAGGCGGGCGGGGTCGAGGGCGGGGGCGGGGGCGTCCGGGTCGGGCACCGTGAGGGTCGCCTCGCCGCGGATGCCCACGGGGCCGAGGCTGCCCGCCGTGCCCAGCCCGCCGACGAGGTCGCGGTGGACGAGGCCCCCGAAGACAAGCAGATCCCACACCCCGACCGTGGTCTGGGCCGACAGGGCGTGCACCATGCCCGGCAGCCCCCAGTCGCCCCCGTAGGCGCTCACCACCGAGACCTGGGTCGACATGCCCGCGTAGAGGTCGAGCCGCACGGCGTCGACGCCGGGCTTGTACTCCTGGTCGATGACCGTCGGCAGGAAGGGGTTCACCAGGTCCATGGGGGTGAAGATGAGCGACTTGCCGAAGGTGATGGGCTGGCGGCCCACGGCGAGGTCGACCCCGTCGCCGTGCCACTCCACGACCAGCCGGTCCACCCGCAGCCGGCTCTGCATGCCCGCCCCGTCCACCGCCTCCCACGACAGGTCGACCGCCTCGGGGATGCCGAAGCCGGTCTGGACGAAGCCCCCCGTGCTGCCCGGGCTGCCCGACAGCGAGGTCGAGACGGCGTGCACGGTGGCCTCGGCGCGCGGGCCCAGGGCCGCCCGGGCCTTCAGACGAAAGTCGAAGATGCCCTGGGCGAAGGGATCTTCAGGCAGGAACGGCGAGTCGCCGGGGAAGGTGGCGAAGAAGAAGGTCTTCGCGTCCCCGCCGAGCTCGACCTCGGGGGCCCCCAGGGCCGGCGCCGCGTGGGCGAGCAGCCAGAGCCCCACGGCGCCGCGCCCGAGGCCGCCGGTCCAGGTGGGCAGGGAGGGCATCGCTCAGTCCCGCCGCTCGTCGCGCTTGATCTGGCCGTCTTCCATCCAGATGACCCGCCGGGCCCGCTCCTCGATCTTGGGATCGTGGGTCGCGAAGACGAAGGTGATGCCCTCTTCGTCGTTGAGCCGGCGCATCAGCTCGATGAGCTCGGTGCCCGTCTTCGAGTCGAGGTTGGCCGTGGGCTCGTCGGCGAGCACGAGGGCCGGCTGGCCGGCGATGGCCCGGGCCACGGCCACCCGCTGCTGCTGGCCGCCCGACATCTCGCTCGGGAGCCGGTGCTCCATGCCCTGGAGCCCGACGGCGGCGAGGGTCTCCATCACCCGCGCCTTGCGCTCGGCCTCGGGCGCCCCGCGCATCATCAGCACGAACTCGGCGTTCTCGTAGGCGCTGAGCACGGGGATGAGGTTGTAGGCCTGGAACACGAAGCCCAGCCGCTCGAGGCGCAGCCGGGCGAGGTCCTTCGCGCCCATCTGGCCCAGCTCCTGGCCGTCGACCACCACCGAGCCGGACGACGGGGTGTCGAGGGCGCCGATCTGGTTGAGCAGGGTGGTCTTGCCCGAGCCCGAGGGCCCCATCAGCGCGATGAACTCGCCGGGCTGGATGTCGAGATCGACGCCGTTGAGGGCCTTGACGGTGATCTCGCCTTGCTGGTAGTGCCGGGTGAGGTCGCGCACGGTGACGATGGCCACGGGGGCCTCCAGGGAGGGGAGGAGCAGAAGAGACAGGGCAGAGAGGACGGAGGAGCGCGGGGCTCAGACGTGGCGCATGGCGGCGACGGGCTCGAGCCGGGCGGCCCGCCAGGCCGGGTAGACCGCCGAGAGCGCGGTGAAGACCAGCCCGGCCCCGGCGTAGGCGAGGGTGCCCACCGGATCCCAGGCCGCGAAGATGCGGGTCGAGATGACGACGCCGGCGGTCTCGAGGGTCTCGCCGCCCATGAGCCCCGAGTAGTCGAGGCCCCAGGCCACCATGGGCCAGGTGGCGGCGAGGCCGATGCCCACCCCGAGGCCGACGCCGAAGATCCCGAGCAGCAGCCCCTCGAGCAGGATGACCACCGAGAGGCTGGCCGGGGGCGCGCCGAGGGCCAGCATCACGCCGAACTCGCGCATGCGCTCCATGACGCTCATGAGGATGGTGTTGAGCACGCCGATCGACACGATGATGCCGAGGATGGCCATGCTGACGGCGTTGCTGGTGCGGTCGGTGCGGATGAACTCGACCATCTCGGGCAGGGCCTCGGCCCAGCCCAGCACCTCGCGCCCCGGGGCCCCCACGGCCGCCCGGGCCCGGGGCAGGGCCGCCTCGGCCGCCCGCATGTCGGCCATGTGGACGCTCACCTGGTTGGCGCTGTCGGGGCGCTCGAGGAAGGCCTGGGCCGCCGGCAGGGTGATGATGCCCGTAAAGGCGTCCATCTCGGTGGCGCCCGTCCGGAAGACCCCGCGCAGCCGGAACAGCCGGCTGGTCACGTCCTCCTGGCCCTGGCCCATCAGCACGATCTTCTCGCCGAGCTCCACGTCGAGGCGCTTCTGGAGCTCGGCGCCGATGAGGATGCCCCGGTCGTCGTCGTCCGCGAGCCAGGCGCCGTCCACCAGCTTGTCTTGCCAGTCGGTCACCCGGGCCTCCGGCGTGGGCTGGATGGCCATGAGCCCCACCCCCACCGAGTTCGCCGTCGACATGAGCAGCCCCTGGAGGGTGCTGCGCTGGAGCACGACCGCGTCGGGAAAGGTCTGCTGGAGGGCATCCTGGACGGCGGAGGCCTCGGGCAGCAGGTCGAGGGGATCCGGGTCGGCCTGGTGGCCCTCGGACTGGACGACGACGTGGCCGGCGGCCGTCGAGATGCCCACCCGCATCATCTCCTGGTACATGCCGTAGCCGAGGTGGTTGGCCCACACCATCATGGCCATGCCGAAGGTGATGGCGCTGCCCGTGATGAGGGTGCGGCGGCGGTTGCGCAGCAGGTTGCGGAAGGCCAGCCGGGTGAGCCCCGGGAGCTCCGAGAGCAGAGACATGGGCGACCTCAGAGCTGGCGCATGGCCTCGACCGGCTCGAGCCGCGCTGCGCGCAGGGCCGGCCAGATCGAGGCGAGCAGAGAGACGACGAAGACACACGAGAGGGTCAGCACGATGCCTCCCGGCGCGACCACCCCCTTGATGACGGGGTCGAAGGTCACGCCGGCGAAGCTGAGGCCCTCGCCGCCGGCCGACATGTCGATGCCGACCAGCACGAGGTAGGCGTCGAGGGCGGCCCCGAGCAGCAGTCCGCCCAGACACGACAGCGAGGCCAGCAGCACGCTCTCGACCATCACCAGCCCCATCAGGCGACCCCGGGCCAGCCCCAGCGCCCGCAGCACCCCGAGCTCGCGGGTGCGCTCGAAGACGCTCATCAGCATGGTGTTGAGCACGCCGAGGGCCGAGACCGTGAACACGATGAAGAGCATGATGCCCTTCGAGACGTCCTGGCTGCCGAGCATCTCGGCGGCCTGGGGGTTGGCCTCGAACCAGGGGCGCACGAGCAGCGCCGCGAGGGGGGGCCGGGCGGCGAGGGCCCGGGCGGTGGGCCCGATCTCGTCGACGTCGTCGGTGAGCAGCACGAGCTCGTGGAGCTGGCCCTCGAGGGCGAGCAGCTCCTGGAGCTCGCCGAGGCGCAGCCAGGCGCCGCCCCGGTCCATGGCGGTGTTGCCCGTGCGCGCGATGCCCACCACCCGCACGAGGGCGTTGCCCATGCTGCCGTCGGCGGCCTGGGTGATGATGACCAGCTCGGCGCCGAGCTCGGCCTCGAGGGTGTCGGCGAGGCCCGCCCCGAGAACGGCCTCAGCGTGGCCATCTTCGGCGAGCCAGCGCCCGTCCTCGACGTGGCGGGCCACCCCCGAGACGGCGGCCTCGCGGCCCGGGGCGACGCCCATGAAGCGGGCCCCCGCCGAGGTCTTCTCCGAGCCCAGCAGCCCGAAGGCGAAGAGCCGGCCCGTCGCCGCGGTGACCCCGTCGGCCCCGTCCACCGTCTCGGCCAGCAGGGCATCGCCGGCGGGGATGGTGTCGTGGAGCTGCTGGGTGGCGGGGTAGTCGGGGTGGTGGACCTGGACGTGGCCGATGGCGTCGGTCACCATCACGTCGAACATCTTGGCGAACATGCCGTCGGTGAGGGCCAGCATGGCCATGCACATCGCGACGCCGACACCCATGGCCGTGGCCGTGAGCAGCGAGCGCCGGCGGTGGCGCCAGAGGTTGCGCCAGGCAACCCGCAACAGGAAGGACACAGGGGCCTCCACCGCAGGCGGCCGGGCGGGCCAGGGGCGCCCGCACGACCCCCGGGGGGCTCAGCGGCGCAGGGCCTGGAGCGAGAAGGTGTGGGGGGGAAGCTCGATGTCGAAGTCGAGCTCGACGAAGCGCATCTCGGTGTACTCGCCGGCCTCGTCCGCCGGCTCGACCCGCATCAGCGTGGGCACCTTGCGGCCGTCCAGCTCCTTGACCTCGGCGAAGGTCTGGGTGCGGACGAGGGCCTTCTTCTCGTCCTTGAACTCGATCTTCTGGGGCAGCTTGTCGGCCGAGATGGTGATGACCACCGCCCCCCAGACCACCGGGGCATCGGGCTTGGGAACCAGCTCGATGACGTAGCTCTCGGCCCCCTCGACCCCCGGGCGGGCCACCAGCGTCGCGTCGTAGTCGTCGGCGTAGCGCGAGCCCTTGACCAGGTCGTCGTTGGTGAGGTGGGAGCCCATCCACGAGCCCGACATCATGGCCGCCGGCACCTTCACCGTGCGGTCGACCTTGGGCAGGTAGTTCCAGATGTTGTCGTCGACCTTGAGGGTCGAGACGCCCTTCTCCTTGGCCGGCTCCTCGATGCGCACGAGCGACTTCTCCTCGCCCTGGCTCCACGAGCGCATCTTCACGGCCCGCTCGTAGCGCTTGGTCTTCACCCGCATCTCGATGACGGCCATGCTCGAGGCGCCCCGGGCGTAGTCGTCGGTCGCGTCGAGCAGCTCTTCGATGGTCGGGGCCGGGGTCTCGGCCCGGACGGTGCCCGGCACGAGGGCGGCGCCGGCGGCCAGGGCCAGGGCGAGCAGGGCAGCGGGAGCAGATCGCAGCATCGGGTCACCCCTCGGGGTCGGTGGCGCCACCGGGGCGCTGGGCGTGGAAGCGCGCGAGCATGGCCGGCATCTCGCGCTCGAAGAAGGCGTAGGTGTCGTGGAGATCGCGCAGGCGGTCGAGCCGGGACTCGTCCATGCCGGCGGCGCGGAGCTCGTCCATGCCCCGGGCCGCAGCCTCTCGAAACAGCGTGATGACGGCCATCTTGGCCTGGAGCGCCGTCTGCCAGACCCCGGGCCGCACCCGGAAGTAGGTCGCCCGGTCGCCGGGGAAGCGCAGCTTCTCGATCATGCCGGCGGCGATGAGGGCGCGGGTGCCGGTCGAGATGCTGCCGCGGCTGGCGTTGAGGGCGTCGGCGAGCTGGGCCGAGGACTGCTCGGGCGGGTCACAGACCACAAGCCAGCCCAGCAGCCGGCCGTTGATGCGGGTGTTGCCGAGCTGCTCGAACATCACGCCCATCTGCTCGGCGAAGTGGACGGCACGGAGCTGGACCGGATCAGACACGCGGACTCCCGGGGGGACACGCTTGTGGCATAGCAACGTTCTGAACATTCAGTCAACACTGAAAGTTCAGACCATGATCCAGATCGTCGGGCCGGGGCGCGCTCGACCGCCAGACAGACCACTGGTCTAATGTGGAAAGACTGCATGGACAAGCCGATCTCCCTCCGCAGCCGCTACGCTGGGCGCCGCCTGAAGGAGCGCCCATGCCCCCCGACCCCCTGTCGCGTCCCGCCCCCCGCCTCGCAGCCGGGGGCCTGGCCCTGCTGCTCTTCTCCTGCGACGGCGACAAGCCGGCCACCGGCGCCGGCGACGGCGACTCGGGCACGGCGGCGCTCGGCCCCCGGGGCGACTGCAACCCGGTCGACCCGGGCCACTGCATGCTGCCCTTCCCGAGCAGCTTCTTCCTCACCGAGGACGCCACGGCCCCGAGCGGCCTGCGGGTCGACCTGGGGCCGACCTCGCTGGTCGAGAACATCGACGGGGTGCGCATGCAGCCCGACGAGTGGAACCGCAAGGACGGCTTCCCCATCATGGGCGGCCTCTACACCCTGCTGCCCGGGGTCACCGTCGACGGCGCGGCCACGGTCGACGACATCGGCCGCTCCCTCGAGGACGACAGCCCCACGGTGATCCTCGATGCCGAGACGGGCGAGCGGGTGGCCCACTGGGTCGAGCTGGAGCGCTTCACCGAAGACCCGGCCCGCCGGGCGCTCATCCTGCGGCCCGCCGTGCCCATGGCGCACGGCCGGCGCTACGTCGTGGGCATCTCGGGACTGGTCGACGCCACGGGCGCGGCGGTGGCGGCCCCGGAGGGCTTCGCCGCCCTGCGCGAGGGCACGGCCAGCGAGCCCGACCTGCTGCGCCAGCGCGACCACTACGACAGCGTCATCTTCCCCGCCCTCGACGCCGCCGGCCACCCCCGGGACGGCCTCCAGATGGCCTGGGACTTCGCCACCACCAGCGCCGAGGGCTCGTTCGGGCCCCTCGTCCACATGCGCGACCAGGCCCTCGCCACCGTCGGCGACCAGGTCGACTACACCGTGCTCGAGAGCAGCGACGGCGACTGCGACGGGGGCGCGCTCATCGGCCGCACCCTCGAGATCGCCCTCGAGGTGCCCCTCTTCCTCAACACCTGGGACTCGGTGGCCAGCGCCCGGCTCGTGCGCGACGCCGACGGCATGCCCACCCAGAACGGCTTCGCCACCGTGCCCATGACCGTCCAGGTGCCCTGCAGCGTCACCACCGGCGACGCCCCGGCCCCCCTGCTCCAGTTCGGCCACGGCCTGTTCAGCAGCCGCTACCACTCCCACAGCGAGAAGCTCCAGTCCATCGCCGACCAGGCGGGCCACGTCGCCTACGCGGTCGACTGGACGGGCATGATGGAGCGCGACACGACGACGGCGGCCCTCATCATGACCGCCGACCCGAGCGACTTCGTGGCCCTCACCGACCGCCTCCACCAGGCCCATGTCGAGGGCTGGGTGGCGACCCGGGCCATGCGCACCGTGCTCACGACCGAGCCGCTGCTGACCCGCGCGGACGGCAGCAGCATGCTCGACCCGGCGCGGGTGGTCTACATGGGCTCGAGCATGGGCAGCGTCGTCGGCGGCGCCCACGTGGCCCTCTCGCCCGTGCTCCAGCGGGCCGCCCTCAACGTGCCGGGCGCCCCCTTCAGCATGCTCCTCACCCGCTCGGCGCCCTTCCAGCCCTTCTTCAACATCCTCAACACGATGTTCCCCGACCCCCTCGACGTGTCGATGGTGCTGGCCCTCACCCAGATGCAGTGGGACCCCACCGAGACCGGCGGGCTGATGCCCTTCCTGGCCGGCGGCGCGGCCGATCCCGGGGCGGCGCCCATCGAAGACCTGCTCTTCACGGCCGCCATCGGCGACCAGTCCGTCAGCACCCTCGGGGCCCACATCATGGCCCGCACGGCCGGCGCCACCAACATGGCGCCCGTGCTGCGCGAGGTCTGGGGGGTGCCCAGCGCCGCGCCCCCCTTCTCCGAGAACGCCCTGCTCGAGCTGGACTTCGGCTACGAAGAGCCCGGCCCGGTCAACAGCAGCGACACCGACCTCAGCGGCGGCCCCCACAACCTCCCCTTCGAGAGCCCCGAGGTCCAGCGCCTCGTGGCCCACTTCCTCACGACGGGCGAGGTCATCACGGTCTGCGAGGGCACCTGCGACCCCGACTGAGACACGCTCAGCCGCCCGCCGCCCGGTCCGCGATGGCCGCTTCCAGCACCCCCTCGAGCGCGCGCACGGCGTCCTCCCGCTCCCAGAGGGCGCCGAGGCCCTGGGCGATGCGGGCTTGGAGCGCCGCCCGCCACGCCCGGTCGCGGGCCAGCCGCAGGGCCAGGGCCACGTAGTCGTCCCGGTCGCGGGCGATGGTCTCGTCGACGCCCACGAGGCGCAGCAGGGCGGCCGTGTGGCGCTGGCGCATGAGCGGACCGGGCAGGGTCACGGGCACGAGCCCGCAGGAGAGGGCCTCGGTGGTGGTGCGGCCCCCCGACCAGCCCGGGGCGTCGAGAAACACGTCGGAGAGGCGGTTCAGCTCGAGGAAGTCGGCCGGGGAGAGCTGGGGCAGGATGCGCAGGTGGTCGGCGAGGACGAGGCCCCGGGCGGCGAAGGCGGCGTGGAGCCGGGCGATGATGGTGTCTTTCACGCCGCGGCTGGCCTGGGCCTTGGCGGCCATGACGAAGACGAAGCGGGCCCGGGGCTCGGCGGCGGCGATGCGGGCGTAGAGGTCGTCGTCGGCGGGCCGCAGCTTGAAGGGGGACTGGGGCACAAGGAACACGAGCGCGTCCTCGGCGAGGCCGAGCTCGGCCCGGCGGCGGTGGCCGGGAGCGGGGCCGGGCCGGGCGAGGTGGACGCCGAGGCCGGGCAGCCGCACGAGGCGCTCGGTGTAGTGGGCGTCGCCGTCCGGGGGCTCCATCGCCACGCTCGACAGGAAGAGGTCGACGGTGGGCAGGCCCGTCGTGACCGGGTGGCCCCAGGCGACCGCCTGGACGGGGGCCAGCCGCAGGGCCGCGAGCCGCAGCACCCGCCGGTCCATGCCCAGCTCGGGGTAGACGAGGGCGTGGAGCGCGTCGCCGGCGATGGCCGTGGCGGCGGCGTCGAAGGGCGCCCCCGGCAGCACCCGCACCGTGTCGGCCACGGCCGAGAGCTCGTCGCTCACGGCATCCTGGCGGTCGCCGAGGTGGTAGAGGTGGACCGAGTAGCGGCGGCGGTCGAGGCCGCGCAGCCAGCCGCCGAAGAGCACCGAGACCGTGTGGCGGCAGAGCAGGGACGAGGCGAAGCCGATGCGCAGCCGGCCGTCGGGGCCCGGGGGCGGCACGGGGCGGGGACCGGCGAGGGCGGGACGGAGGCCCCCGGCGATGCGGTGGAGCAGCCCGCCCAGCAGCCGCTGCTCGTCCACGGCGGGCAGGCCCTGGTAGTGGAGGTGGAAGGCATCCCAGGCGCCGTCGAGGGCCGCCCGGAGCACGGCGGGGGGCGCGCCGGCGAGGGCGGCCGCGAGGGCCGTGAGCCGGTCGCGGTAGCGGGCCCGGAAGCGCGCCGCCTGGTCGGTCGAGGCCGCCACCACCGGCAGCACCCGGGCCGCCCGCCAGGCCGCCGCCGGATCGCCCGGGCGCAGGGCCGCCGCCCGGTCGAGGCTCCGGGCCGCCGCCTCGGGCCGGTTGGCATAGAGCTGGGCCATGCCCAAGATGGTCTGAAGATCGGCATCTTGGGGGTGAAGACCCGCCCCTTGGGCGAGCAGCGGCAGCCCCGCCTCGGCCGCGCCGGCGTCGGTGAGCAGCTGGCCCAGGGCCCGCCAGGCCGGCGCGTGGGCCGGGTCGAGCCGGACCGCCTCGCGCAGCGCGGCCAGGGCCGCGTCGCCCTCACCGAGCGCCCGGCGGGCCAGCCCCGTCCACAGGGCGAGGCGCGCGGGCGGCACGGGGCCCCCCCGCAGGCGGTCCACGGCCGCGAGGGCCGCGGCGGGCTGCCCCTCGCGGAGCAGGCGGGCAGGATCGGCGGTCATGCGGGCCCGTATCGCCAGGGCCCCGCCCCGACCATCGCCCCCGCGGCTGGTACCCTGCGCCGCCGGAGGTCCCGTGTCCGAAGCTCCCCGCAAGCGCCTCGCCCTGCACTGGCAGATCCTCATCGGCATGGGGCTCGGCCTGGTCGTCGGCGTGATCCTCAACCTGGCCAGCGCGCCCCTCAGCGCCGCCGCCGCCAGCAGCGCCGCCGTGGCGACGGTCTTCGACTTCCTCGTCCACCTCAACGACTTCCTGGGCGACCTCTTCTTGCGGGGCCTGCGCTTCATCGCCGTGCCCATCGTGCTGTTCAGCCTCATCGTGGGCGCGTCCAGCCTCAACGATCTCAAGAAGCTCAGCCGCATCGGCGGCCGCACCATCGCGATCTACCTGGGCACCACCGCCGTCGCGATCTCGGTCGGGCTGCTGCTCGCGAACATCCTCCAGCCGGGCACCTTCCTCTCGCCCGAGGTGCGGGACGCGATGGCCAGCGCCTCGGCCGGCGCCGTCGCCACCAAGGTCGCCGCGGCCCAGGCCCCCGACACCTGGGCCACC
>CAXQUZ010000531.1:0-3754 GCA_964226865.1 Myxococcota bacterium
GCGAAGGTGGCCATCGTGGCCTGCATGCGAAAGCTCCTCATCCACCTCAACAGCACGATGAGGAGCTACCTCTCGCGGCCGACTGCGCCGGCCATCGTCGCAACCTGAAGAAGACGGTTGCTCAGTCGAGGACCTCGACCTCGTCCCGGCGCACCCGGCTGGCGAGCTCCTTGAGCATCTGGGCCCGCTCCGGGTCGTGCTCGTAGAGCGCCCGCAGCTGGCCCACGAGGTCGCGGGCACGCCGGAAGGCACCGACGAGGTCGCCGCTGATGTCGGTCCGGGCCTCGACATTGAGCAGCAGCTCGCCGAGGCTGCGGCCTTGGGCCCACCACCGGCCGAAGGGGATCATGCCGCTGTCGAACTCCATGCGCTGGCCCGAGAGCTGCTCGGCCTCGACCACGACCTCGCTCATGCGCACCTTGTCGAGGCGCTTGCCGAGCGAGCGGGTCTCCTTGGGCAGCCGCACGATGGCCCCCCGGGGCAGCGACGAGACCAGCCCGCAGCAGACGCCGTAGAGGGTCTCGGCGTCGAGCTCGTCGAAGATGCCCGCCAGGAAGATCTCGACGACCAGCACCTCGCTCATCTGGATGTGCTGGAGCGCCTTGGCCCCCGCGTTGAAGCCGTTCTCCTCGTCGAGGTAGCCCCAGCGCTTGAGGAAGTCGACGCGGGCCTGGAACTCGCTCCAGGTGCGGGCCGGGCCCTCCTCGGCCGAGCTGCGGACCTTGCGCAGGGCCCGAACGAGGCGCCGCACGTCCTTGGGGGCCTTGCTGTTGCGATCCTCGTCGTAGCCGAGGGACTCGAGCTCGGCGGCCATGCGGTCGGCCTTCTCGGCGTCGCGCTCGGCCTTCTTCGTGCGGTGGAAGGCGAGGAAGCTGCGCTCGACCAGGGCCCGGATGCGGGCGGGCTCGTGGCGCTGGAGCAGGTTGATGACCGAGTAGAAGCTCAGGCCGAAGCGGCTGCGCACGGGCTCGAGGTTGCCCTGGAGGTAGTAGCGGAGCTGCTGGCGCACGTGGGGCCAGTCTTCGGTGGCGCAACGGATGACCACGAGGCCCTCGTCGTCGAGGCCCCGGCGGCCGGCCCGGCCCGCCATCTGCATGAACTCCCGGGCGGGCAGGTTGATCATGCCCTCGCCGTCGAAGCGCTGGAGGCCGTCGAAGACCGCCGTGCGGGCCGGCATGTTGATGCCCAGGGCGAAGGTGCCCGTGCAGTAGAGCACCTTGATGAGGCGCTGCTCGTAGAGGTCTTCGACGAGGGCCTTGAGCATGACGTGGAGGCCGGCGTGGTGGAAGGCCACGCCGCGCCGGTACATCTCGAAGAGCTCGCGGTCCATGGCCGCATCCGAGCCCGGCTGGAGCGCGAAGGCGTCGAGGGCGGCCTGGATCTGGTCGCGCTCGTCGTCGGTGACGAGGGGCGCGTCGAGGCGGCTCGACAGGCCGCGGGCCATCTGCTCGGCGTCCCGGCGAGAGAACACGAAGTAGAGGTAGGGCGCCAGGTCGGGCCAGAGCATCCGGAAGACGTCGCCGTGGCGCACGGGCGCGCCCACGCTCTGGCGGCGTCCCCGTCGTCCGCCGCGGCCTCCCCGGCCCCGCGCGGCCTCGGCCCGGGCCTTCTCGAGCTTGCGGCGGTTGCGGCGCTCCCAGTCCTTGTAGAAGCGATCCATCTGGCGGGGGCCGCGCAGCCCGCCCTCGCGCGAGGCGATGACGAACTCCAGGGGCACGGCCCGCTCGTGCTCCTCGACCACCACCACGTCGCGCTGGCGCACGTCGGCGAGCCAGGAGGCGAACTCCTCGAGGTTGCTGAGGGTGGCGCTCAGCCCGACCACCTGGACCTCATGGGGCAGGTAGATGAGCAGCTCTTCCCAGGTGGTGCCGCGCTCCTTGTCGTCGAGGAAGTGGATCTCGTCGATGATCACCGCGCCCAGCTGGGGGATGCTGTCGCCGGTGAGCAGCATGTTGCGCAGGATCTCGGTGGTCATGACCCGCACGGGGGCGTCCCGGCGGATGACCAGATCGCCCGTGACCAGGCCCACCTTGTCTTCGCCCAGGAGCTTGCAGTAGTCGCGGAACTTCTGGTTGGAGAGGGCCTTGATGGGGGCCGTGAACACGACCTCCTTGCCCTTGGAGAGCACCTCTTCGACCATCCAGTCGGCGACGACGGTCTTGCCCGTGCCGGTGGGGGCGCAGACCAGCACGCTCGCCCCTTCTTCGAGGGCGTCGATGGCCTCGTTCTGGAAGCGGTCGAGCTGGAAGCCGCGGTAGGTGCGGGCGGATGTCATGGGGGCTCCGGGGAGGAAGGCGGACTATCGGTGCGGTCCCCTCGTGGCCACGGAGGCGCGCATGGCGAAGGAAGAGAGTCACCGGTCGGGTGGTGGGCCGGCGAGCGGCCGCGAGATCGAGAGAAAGTGGCTGGTGGCCCGGGTGCCGGCGGGGCTGCCCCCCGGGCGGTCGCTGCGCCAGGGCTACCTGAGCGACGGGGGCGACGGCGAGGTGCGGGTGCGCCAGGACGGCGACCGCCACCTGCTGACGGCCAAGCGGGGCCGGGGCCTCGTCCGGGAAGAGGTCGAGCTCAGCCTGTCCATAGACGACTTTGCCGCACTGTGGGCCCTCACCCGTGGCCGGCGGGTCGAGAAGACCCGGCACGTGCTGGCGTGGGGCGCCGTCCAGATCGAGGTCGACGTCTTCGCCGGGGCGCTGGCGGGGCTCGTGGTCGCCGAGGTGGAGTTCCCGAGCGCCGCCGCCGCCCGGGCCTGGACGGGGCCGGACTGGCTCGGCCCAGAGCTCACCGGGCGACCGGGCTGGAGCAATGGCGACCTCGCCCGGCACGGCCGACCGCTGGCACCCTGAGGCCCCGGCGGCCGGGCCCGGTGGTGGACCCGGGCCGCCGGCGCCCCCAGAAACAAAAACGGCGCCCGAAGGCGCCGTAGAAGTACTCCCAACGGGATTCGAACCCGTGTCTTCGCCGTGAGAGGGCGATGTCCTTGGCCTCTAGACGATGGGAGCAAAAGCTGGGCCGCCAGGACTCGAACCTGGAACTTCCGGAGCCAGAATCCGGCGCGCTACCATTGCACCACGGCCCAACAAACTTCTTCTTCATGCTGACTTGTCTGGCAGGCCGCGAGCGGCTTGCCGAAGAACTCGCTCCGCCGTTGCGAAGCCCCCGCCTTTTAACAGGGGCGCAAAACAGCGCAAGCCCTTTTCGCTAAGAAAGTTCGGGGCACCGGTCGGCGCCGGCCCGCATCCGGCGGATGGCACCGGCCTGGCCCATGGCCACGAGCATCTCGTAGAGGCCGGGGCCCACCGAGGTGCCCGTCAGCGACACGCGGATGGGCTGGGCGACCTTGCCCAGCTTCACGCCCGCCTGCTCCACAAAGCCCACGACCACGGGCTCGATGGCCTCGGCCGTCCAGGTGGGCACCGCCTCGAGGGCGTCGGCGAGCCCCCGCAGCAGCGGACCGGCCGCCGCCTTCAGCCACTTCTTGGTCGCCTTCTCGTTCCACTCCAGGTCCCCGTCGTCGACGAAGTAGAAGCGGGCCTGGTCGACCAGCTCGATGAAGGTGGTGGCGCGCTGCTGCACCGAGGCCACCGCCGCGAGGTAGCGGCCCTCGTCGACCGCCACGCCGGCCTCTGCGAAGAAGCGGCGCGCCCGCTCCGCCACGTCCTCGGTGGCCAGCAGGCGCAGCCAGTGGCCCGAGAGGTTGCGCAGCTTGTCCATGTCCCAGCGGGCGCCCGAGCGGCCGATGTCCTCGAGCTTGAAG
>CAXQUZ010000532.1:0-19376 GCA_964226865.1 Myxococcota bacterium
CTCTGTCCCTCTGTCCCTCTGTCCCTCTGTCCCTCTGTCCCTCTGTCCCTCTGTCCCTCTGTCCCTCTGTCCCTCTGTCCCTCTGTCCCTCTGTCCCTCTGTCCCTCTGTCCCTCTGTCCCTCGTGCCTTCTCTCGCTCTCCCTCTCTCCCAGAGGGCGCCAGCCCCGACGGGGCAGCGCCGGGGGCGTGCGGGGGGATAGAGGGGCGGTCCACCTGGGGGGCTGCCGATGCCGGTGCCGACGCTTGTGCTCGACCTGGCCGCGCTGGCGGGGCGCGACGCTGCCGAGGGGCTGGCCCGGGCGGCCGGGGCGCTGTGGCCGGTGGTGCGGCGGCCGGGGGCGCGGCTGCTGCTGGTGGGGGAGGGGGCCCTCACGGCGGTCTTCCAGCGGGCGCTGCTGCGGCGCTACCCGCTGGCGATGATCCAGGCGCTGCGGCTGGAGCGGGCGGCGGCGGTCGCGCCGGGGCTGCGTGCGCTGGCGCCTGCGGCGGTGGCGGCGGGCACGGCGGCGTCCGGGCTGCGAGACTGGCTGGCCCAGGACCACCCGCTGCCGGCGCCCGCGGTGCTCCGCGACAGCCCGCGCTGGGCCGAGGCCCGGCCCGCGCTGTCGGTGGTGGTGCCGACCTTCTCGCGCTTCGACTGCCTGGGGCGGCTGCTCGGGGCGCTGGCCGCCCAGGAGGGGGCGCCGCCCTTCGAGGTGATCGTGGTCGACGACGGCTCGCCCGCGGGCCCGGCGGCCGGGCCTGTGGTGGCCGACAGCCCCCTGGCCCTGCGCATGCTGCGCCAGCCCAACCAGGGCCCCGCCGCCGCGCGCAACACCGCCCTCGACCACGTCCGGGGCAGGCTGCTCGTGCTGCTCAACGACGACGCCGTTCCCCCGCCGGGGCTGCTCGCCGCCCACGCCCGCGCGTGGGAAGATGGCCCGCAAGATGCCGTGCTGATGGGCGTCTTCACGCTCATCCCCGAGCGCCGTCGCGACAGCTTCGCCGAGGTGGTCGAGACCACCAACCTGCTCTTCCCCCAGCCCACCCTGCCCGGGCCGGGCCCCTTCCCGGGCATGGTGCTCTGCACGGGCAACTGCAGCCTGCCCACGGCCTGGCTCCGCGCCGTCGGCGGCTTCGACACCTGGTTCACCCAGGCCGGCGGCGAAGACACCGAGCTGGGCCGCCGCCTCCAGCTCGCCCTCGGCCACCGGGTCCGCTTCGATGCCGCGCTGGCCTGCGGCCACGACCACGAGCTGAGCGTCGCGGGCTTCGTCCGCCGCCAGGAACACCTCGGCCGCAGCGTGGTCTACCTGGCCCGCCGCTGGGGCGACCCCCGCATCGTCACGGGCGACGCCGCCGTGCCCCTCGACGCCGCCTACCGTGCTTCCCAGGAGCGGCTGGTCGCCCAGGGGGCCCGCGCCCTGGCCACCCTGCCCGGTCGCCTCGACGCGCGCTGTGCCGCCGAGCGCCAGGCGGGGCGCCTCGCCGGGGAGCTGCCGGCCTTCGCCGCGATGGTCCGCCGGGTGGGGGCGCTGGCCTTCGCCCGGGGGGTGGTGGGGGCGCTCAGGGGGTGAAGCCGCCGTCGACCGGGATGACCGCACCGTTCAGGTAGTCGTTCTCGAAGACCGTGCAGACGGCGGCGGCGACCTCTTCGGCCCGGCCGAGGCGCCGAAGGGGCACCTCTCGGCGGATGGTCTGGAGGTGGTCGGCGGCGAGGGCGGCGTGGGTGGACGAGGTGTCGAAGAAGCCCGGTGCCACGGCACAGCTGCGGATGCCCATCGGGCCGAGCTCCTTCGCCCAGGTGCGGCTGAGGGCCTCGACCCCCGCCTTGCTGGCGGCGTAGGCACTCTGGCCAGCGATGCCGCGGGCCGAGACCGAGCTGATGTTCACGATGACCCCGCGGGTGCGGGTCTGGAGCATGTGGTCGACCACGGCCATCGACAGGCTGAACACGGCGCCCAGGTTCACCTCGATGACCTCGCGCCAGCGGCGCCGGCGGTCGGCACGCGGGGTGCGGCCGAAGAGGTCGCCGAAGGGCTCGCTCAGGATGCGGCCGGCGTTGTTCACCAGGCCCGAGACGGGGCCCAGCTCGGCGACGATGTCGGCGAGGGCCTGGTCGACGGCCTCGTCATCGGTGAGGTCGAGCTGGAGGGCGCGGGTCTGGGGCCCGTCTGCCGGCGCCACCCGATCCAGGACGACCACCTGGGCGCCAGCGGAGGCGAGCGCCGAGACGATCGCGGCGCCGAGACCGCCCGCTCCGCCCGTGACGAGGATGACCGCACCAGACAGGTCCATCCTCAGGACCCGTGGCGCGCGACGGCCGCTTCGATGGCGGCGACCGTGTTCATCTCACCGATCTCGGCCCCGCTGAAGCGGATGCCGAGGTCGCCTTCGAGGCGAACGATGAGCTCCATGTGGCGCAGGGAGTCCCACCCGTCGACGTTGCCGACGCCGGATGACGGAGAGAGCTTGTCGGCGGGAACACCCACCACTTCGGAGATCACAGCGAGCACATCTGCCACGGGCCACCTCGGGGAGGCGGCCTCCCTAACCGGCCCGCCCCGCGCCGGGGCCGTCCCGCGCTATGCTCTGCCGCCGGGGAGGCCAGTGTGGAGCCGCACATGTCGCGAACGATCCATGCCCGCTTCGCCGCAGTGGTGGCCCGGCATCCCGAGGCGCCCGCGGTGGTGGTGCCAGGCGGGTCCCCCGTCTCCTATGCGGCGCTCGCCGTGCTCCGCGACGAGACGGCGCAGCGCATGGCGGCGGCGGGGCTGGGGCCCCGGGATGTGCTCGCCCTCGCCCTGCCCACCGGTCCCGCTGCGGTCGCGGCGGTGCTCGCCTGCCAGCTCCTCGGCGTGGTGCCTTGCCAGCTCGATCCCGCGACGCCGGCGCCCCGGCTGCGCCACATGCTCACCGCCGCACAGCCCCGCTTTCTGCTGTCCGACCCTGACGACACGGCGGCCGCCGCCCTGGTGGAGGCCGCTGCTGCACTGGGGGTGCCGCCGCTGCCGTCGGGACGGGCCGCGGGGGCCCCCGTTCCTGCCTCGCTGCTCGAGAACGACCCCGCCTACATCATGTTCACCTCGGGCAGCACCGGGGCCCCCAAGGGCGTGCTCATCGCCCAGGGGGCGGTCGTCCGGCTCGCCGACTGGGCCCGGGCCACCTTCCAGCTCGGCCCCGGCGAGCGGGTGACCCATGTGAACCCGCTCTACTTCGACAACGCGGTCTTCGACCTGTACGCCACGCTGCTCAACGGCGCCTGCCTCGTCGCGCTGCCCCAGGCCCTCGCCCGGCTCGGGCGCCCCCTCGTGGCCGCCGTGGCCGAGGCGGGCTGCACCGTCTGGTTCTCGGTTCCCAGCCTGCTCATCTACCTGACCCGCATGCGCGCGATCGATCCGGGGGCCCTGCCCGCCCTGCGCCAGGTCGCCTTCGGTGGCGAGGGCTACCCGCTCTCCGAGCTGGCGCGGCTCGCGGCCCTCCTGCGGCCGGACTGCACGCTGTGGAACGTCTACGGGCCCACGGAGGGCACCTGCATCTGCTCCGCGCGGGCGGTCCAGCCGGACGAGCTGGCCCGCGCCGAGGGCTTCGCGCCGCTGGGCTGGCTCGCGCCCGACTTCAGGGGTGTGCTGCTCGACGAGGACGGAGCCGAGCTCGCGGGGCCGGCCACCGGCGAGCTCGCCCTGCTGGGGCCCCAGCTGGCGCTCGGCTACGTCCGGGATCCCGAGCGCACGGCCCGCAGCTTTCCCCTGCGGCCCGCCAATGGTGCCTGGTCCGAGCGCATGTACCGCACCGGCGATCTCGTCCGCCGCGACGAGGACGGCTGCCTGCACTTCGTCGGGCGCGCCGACAACCAGATCAAGCACATGGGCTACCGCATCGAGCTCGAAGAGATCGATGCGGCCCTCAACGCGCTGGCGCCGGTGGCCGCGGGGGTGGCGGTCTACCTGCGCACCGATGCCCACTTCGGCCGCATCGAGGCGGTCGTCTCCCTCCACGATGCCGCCGGCCTCCCAGACGGGCGCTCCCCTGAGGCGCTCCGGACCGCCCTCGCCCAGCGCCTTCCCCCCTACATGCTGCCGGCGCGGCTCCATGTGGTCCCCGCGCTCCCGCGCAACGCCAACGGCAAGGTCGACCGCAGGGCGGCGCGGGCCGCACTCGATGGCTCTTGAATAAGCGAGAATTCCTTGTCTGACGTTGTTCTCTTTGGTGCTGGTGCCATCGCCGAGACGGTCATGGCCTGCCTGCAGGCCCACAGCGAGCACACCGTGCGTGCAGTGGTCGTCGACGACGAGCACGCGACCGCGGCGACCTGGCGCGGGCTGCCCCTCGTGCCCTGGAGCGCGCTGCCGGGGCGCTTCGGCCCCGACGACCACGAGGCCTTCGTCGCGGTCGGCTACCACGACATGAACCGGCTGCGGCTGTCTCGCATGGAGATGCTCCGCGCGCTCGGCTACCGGCTCATCAGCCACGTCGGTCCGGGCGGCTGGGGCGACGTGGAGGTGGGCGAGAACGTGTTTGTGATGGAGGGACGCTCGCTCCAGCCGGGGGTGCGCCTCGGCGATGGGGCCACGGTCTTCGCCGGGGCGAACGTGGGCCACCACAGCGTCGTGGGCGCCGGGGCCTGGATCACCTCGGGGGTGTCGATCGGAGGCCACGCCGAGCTGGGAGACCGCGTGTTTCTCGGGCTCGGTGCCACCATCGGCCACCGGGTGGTGCTGGGCGAGGGCGCCTTTGTGGGCGCCGGGGCCGTCGTGCCGCGCAGCATCGGCCCCAACGAGGTCCACCTCGCAGCCGCTGCCCAGAAGGGTGCGCTCGACGCCGATCGCTTCCTTCGCTTCATGGTGCGCTGATGCCCGCGACCCCTCCGTCGGCGCTCCCGGCTGCGGCCTTTGCCATCTCGACCGCCCGCCTGCGGCTGGCGCTGGTCTCTGAAGACGACGCCGCCGACTACTTCCCGCTGATGGGGGACGCCCGCCTGACCCGCTTTCTGGCCTGGGCCCCCCACCCGGAGCCGGGCCAGACCCGCACGGTGTTGGCCTCGCTCGTGGCCGCCCGTGCCGCGGACCGGGGCATCCACTGGGCGGTGCGGTCCCAGGACGGCGTGCTGGTGGGCCTGGTCAGCCTGATCGACCTGCGCCTGCGCCACCTCCGCTGGCGTCTCGACCGTGCCGAGCTGGCCTACTGGATTGCTCCGGACCACCAGGGCCGTGGCCTCGCAACCGAGGCGGCCGGTGCCGTGGTGCGCTTTGGGCTCCGCCAGCTCGGCCTCCACAAGATCATCGTTGCCCATGCCGTCGGCAACGGTCCCAGCGGGGGCGTGGCCCGCCGGCTGGGCTTCCGCTCGGTGGGCCGCTTTCGCGAGGCCTTCGAGAAGGACGGCGAGTGGCACGATCTCCACTACCACGAGCTCCTGTCCAGCGAGCTCTCCGATGAGGACGCACGATGAGCGACCAGCTGCCCGCCCCCTACCAGAGCGCTGCCGACCGCAGTGTGCTGCACCACCGTGTCGGCGCACTCGAGGACGCGGCGGGCAACCGCTTCCCGCTGGTCGAGCTGAAGCCCGGCCTGCAGGTTCCCGACCTCACCTGGCCGACCGCGCTCGCGGCCGCTGACGCCGAGACCCGTGCGCTCTACGACGCCATCGCCGCCGACTACCACATCTACGCGCCGCTGCCGTTTCGCACCTTCAAGGCCTCGGAGCAGACGGTGCGGTCCGACATCGCCGATCGCCTGCGGCTCTCCGCCGGCGACCGGGTGCTCGACGTCGGCTGTGGCACCGGCGACGGCACGCTCCACATCGTGGAGCGGGTGGGGGCGACGGGCGCGGTCTGGGCGCAGGACCTCTCGCCGGGTTTGCTGCGCCTTGCGGTCGACAAGCTCGCGGGCGCGCCCTGTCCCGTCCACTACTCGCTGGGCAATGCCTGCCACCTGTCCTTTGCCGACAACGCCTTCGATGCGGCCCACCACTTCGGTGGGCTCAACACATTCTCCGATGTCCCCGGCTTCCTCGCCGAGCTCGCCCGTGTCGTGCGGCCGGGCGGCCGGGTGGTCATCGGCGACGAGGGGCTCGGACCGTGGCTGCGCGACACCGAGATGGGCCGCATCATGCAGAACTCGAACCCCCTGCTGGCCCACGAGCCCCCCGTCGCACACGTGCCGGTCGCCGCCCGTGAGGTGGCGGTCACCTGGATCATGCTGGGGGCCTTCTGGCTGATGGAGTTCACGGTCGCCGAGGGGGCGCCCGAGGCCGACTACCACGTGCGCATCCCCAGCAAGCGGGGCGGGACCCACTGGAGCCGCTACCATGGGCGCCTGGAGGGCATCTCGGACGAGGCCAAGGCGCTCGCCCACGAGGCGCGAGAGGCCCGCGGCCTGTCGATGCACGACTGGCTGGACGCGGTCGTGCGGGAGGCCGCTGCCCGAGACCTCGAGGAGGGCTCGTGACCGGGAGCGCGCTCCACTGGCGGGACCGGCGGCGCCTCTGGTCGCTGCAGGAGGACGGGGCGCCCCCGTGGATGGGCTCCCACCTCCAGAACCCCTGCCCGGTGGTCTTGGACGATCGGGTGCGGATCTTCGTCAACAGTCGACCCCGGCGCCCCGGCATCGGCACGGTCAGCCTGCCCGGCTGGGTGGACGTCGATCGGGCCGACCCCCGCCGGGTCCTCGGCCTGTCGCCGGCGCCGGTGCTCGAGCTGGGGGCACGCGGCTGCTTCGATGAGTTCGGCTGCATGTGCAGCAGCGTGGTGCGGGTCGGAGACGAACTCTGGATGTACTACGTGGGCTGGTCACGACCGGTCTCGGTCCCCTACGCCTGGGCCATCGGCCTCGCGGTGAGCACCGACGGCGGCCACCGCTTCGTGCGGCGCTTCCCCGGGCCGGTCATCGGCGCAAGCCACGCTGAGCCGTACCTTCAGAATGGCTGCCAGATGATTGTTCTCGACGATGGGAGCTGGTGGGCGGGCTACAGCACGGGGCGGGACTGGATCGACGACGGGGGCAAGCTGGAGTCGCGCTACACCCTCACCTCGGCCCGGTCGGTGGACGGGGTGCACTGGCAGCGGACCGGGGCCCCTCTGGTGCCGGAGGCCTTCGCCGGCGAGACCCAGACCACGCCGGCCCTGTTCCCGCACGCGGGGGGCTGGGGCATGCTCTTCTCGAGTCGCCACAGTGTGGGCTTTCGCAACGCCGCCCGGGGCTACCGGCTGGGCTTCGCCTGGTCGGCCGACCTCGAGACCTGGGAGCGGGACGATGCGCGGGGAGGACTCGCGCCCTCGGCCGCTGGCTGGGATGCCGAGATGGTCTGCTACCCGCACGTCTTCGACCTGGACGGCGAGCAGTGGCTGGTCTACGCGGGCAACGGCTTCGGCGCCGATGCCATCGGGCTGGCGCGGCTCTCTGCGGGGGAGGGCGTGGCGTGAGCGCGGCACCGAAGGACGGGCCGATGCCCGCCATGCGCCGGGTCACGGTGCTGCTGCTGACCTATCGGCAGGAGGCCTTCGTGGGGGCGGCGCTCGACTCGCTGCTGGCCCAAGACCACCCCAACATGGAGATCCTGGTCCGAGACGACTGCAGCCCGGACGGCACCTGGGACGCCATCGTCGCCCGTGCCGCGGCCCACCAGGGGCCCCACACCCTCCGGATCCACCGCAACACGACCAACCTCGGCGCCCACCGCAGCGCCTGGGGCGGCATCGAGGCGGCGGAGGGGGACTTCATCATCGAGGCCCACGGAGACGACCTCTTCGCGCCTGACCGGGTGCGCCGCATGGCCGAGCTCTGGGAGCAGACAGGGGCGTCCCTCATCTCCCACAACGCCCGGGTGGGCGAGACCCCCGCGGGACCGACCCGCCTGATGGTCCCGGCCGACCAGCCCACCCGCCAGCTGACGCTCGAAGAGGTGGTCGGTGCCCGCTGGGCGGAGACCATGCTCGGGGCGAGCTTCGGCTACGAGAAGCGTCTGTGGACCACCTTCGGCACCCTCGACCCCCAGCGCATGGGCCACGCCGGCGACCACCTGCTGCCGGCGCGGGCCGCCCTGCTCGGGGGCTGGTGGTACCTCGCGGCGCCGCTGATGTTCTGGCGACAGCACGCGGCCCAGACCACCGCCGCCACCTGTGGCCTGCGGGATGCCGACCCGGTGGCCCAGGCAGAATTCAACGGCGCCCACACCTTGCCTGCCTTGCTCCAGGTCCGGCGCGACATGGCCCGCGTCATGGCGGGGCCCGAAGCCGAGCCCGGGCTGGCGACGGTGCGGGTCCAGCTCGACCGCCGGGTGGCCCTGCTTGTGGGCGCCTGGGCGCGGGCCCGCACCCGCCTCGAGGGCCAGGGCCGCAGCCTCGGGACCCCGCCCGCTCGCCTGGGGGCGGTGGTCGGGGGGGGCGCGCCGCCGGCCGCCGGCGTGGTCGCCGTGGCGCTGCGCCCGCCGGTGGTCGGGGAGGCGGGGCCGGCGCTGGCCGCGGCGGTGGGTGTGCTGCGGGCACTGGGACCGGTCGTCGAGACCTGGGTGGTGGGCGGCCCTCCGCTTGCTGGCGCCCCGCGGCTCGAGGTCTCGGGGCCCACGGGGAACCAGGTGCTGCGGGCCCTGGCGGCACGCTCGGCCGCGCCGCTGCTCATGGTCGCCCGTGCCGACACGCCGGGCCTGCGCATCCAGCTCGACCTTGTGCTCGCGCTCGCCAAGCGCCCGGGGGTCGAGGCCGTGGTGGTGGGGCCGCCGCCGCCGGGGGCGCCCCCGGGAACCGCCGCCCAGCGCATCGGTCCCGGACCGATCTGGTCGGGGGCCGTCGATCCGGAGCGCCTCGTCCTCAGGCGGGAGCTGCTCTCGAAGGTTCCCGATGACACTGACGTCGGCGAGGGTGTCTTCGGGGCTGTTGCCACGGCCGCCGCCGTTGCGCGCGGGCTCGTCCGGGCGACGCATCCCGCCCTCGCAGGGGCGACGGCGCCGGCGCCGGGGGCCGTCGGCGCAGAGGCCACGGCCGCAGCCCGCCTCCAGCAGCTCGCCGGAAGCCTCGAGGTGTTGCTGCGCGCCGGGCTGGTGCAGGGAAGCCCGCTCGAGCAGTCCCTCCACGCGGCCATCATCGCGGGGGCGGAGGGCTGGGTGGCGGCCCGGCGTGGGCTGGAGGAGGCCGAGCACCCGCTGCACTGGGCCTGAGGCCGCAGGGCATGCCCCGTGCTACGCCGGAGGCGGGGCCGCTGGGCACGGTCGATGCGGACGCAGCCCCGAGGAGCGCGCCATGGCAGCAGAGTCCGGCAAGCCTTGGGAAGAGCACTACGCGACCCGTCGAGAGCGGAGGGTGTACCCAACCGAGTTCGTGCTCCGCACGCTGCTCGGACGCTATCCACAGCATCGCCTCGACCCGACGCGCTTTCCCGGCGCGCGCATGCTCGACGTGAGCTCTGGGGATGGCCGCAACCTCGGTCTGCTGCTCGACCTTGGCTTCCGCGTGAGCGCGACCGAGCTGGACGCGGGCTCGGTGGCGGCGCTCACGGCCCGATTTCCTGCCGTGGACGCCCGGGTGGGACGCAACCGGTCGCTGCCCTTTGACGACGAGACCTTCGACTACCTGCTTGCCTGCCACACCTGCTACTACCTCGACCCGGGCGACACGTGGTCGGACAACCTCGCGGAGCACGTGCGGGTGCTGCGTCCGGGGGGCACCTTCATCGGCTCGGTGCTCGCGCCGGGGAACTTTCTCGTGGCGTCGAGCCGGCGACTTCCCGATGGCAGCCTCGAAGTCGAGTCCGACCCCTTCGGTCTGCGAGACGGGGTGCGGGTCCAGGACGCGCAGTCCCGGGAAGAGCTTGCGGCGGTGCTCGCCCCGTTCCTCGACCACGTGCGCATCGCCCATCTCCAGGACGACTACTATGGCCTGGCCGTCAACGCCTACACCTTCGTCGGCTGCCGTCGCTGATCAGCTTGGCTGGCGTGCCATGCGCTCCGGTGGCATGGCGTAGAGCATGGTCTCTTCGCTGTGGATGGTGTGCTGCTCCATGAAGAGACGGTAGTCGGGCACGATCTGGCGGACGAGGCGGGCGAGGGTCCACCAGTCGCCCGGGCGGTGGTAGACCGAGACCTGGAGCTTCGGGCGGAAGCGCCGGATGCTCGCCACCGCGCCCTGCAAGGCGGCGGCCTCGGAGCCCTCGACATCGAGCTTGATCACGTCGATCGCGGCGACCCGCCCGCTGTCGACGAGGTCGTCGATGCTCTTTGTGGTCGCGGTCTGGTTGCCGCTGCCGAGTCGGGTGCCCGGCCCGCTGCCACCGAAGTGGACGGACACGCCCGAGCGGGCGCCCACCGGGTGGGGGACGATGTCGATCCGGTCGCGCAGGTGGGGGTTGAGGGCAAGGTTGTGTTGGAACACGGCGAGGTTTTCGGGCACGAACTCGAAGGCGTGCACCCGTCCTCCGGGCCCGGCCTGGGCGGCAAACCACACGGCGGTGTCGCCCCAGCAGGCGCCGCAGTCCAGCACCGTGTCCCCGGGCTCGACGTGGCAGCGCACCGTGGGGCGCTCGAGGTCGTACTGGCGGTGGACCAGGTAGGAGATGGGGGCGCCGCCCGTGGCCGCAACCCGGAAGCCCTGCTTCGGGAAGTGGAGCTGGTGGAGTGGCACGCCAGCGGCCTGCAGCACGTCTCGCGCCTCGACCTCCACGAGTCCACAGCCGGGCATCTGGGCAAGCGCCGCCCGATAGGCCGGTGTGTTGCAGGCCCGCTTGACCTTGAGGTGGCCCAGGCTCTGGAAGAGCATGCACTCCATGAGAACCGCCCGGCTGGCGTCGTCCTCGAGGGTGTGCCAGAGCCAGGCAAGCTCGCCCATGTGGCCGTGGATGAGGCCCATCCATGCGCCCAGCGTCGCGGCGTTCACCTTGAAGCGGTTCTCGGCGCCGTAGCGATGGTCTGCGTGGTTGTCGGTGTGGTGTTGGTGCGCGCAGGCCACCAGACGGGTGCAGAACCGCTGGCGCAGTGCTTGGACCTGCTGGGGAGTGGCGTGCTCGTTGGGCATGGGTGCTCCTCGCTCGGTGGTGTATCGTGCGCCGACCAGAGCCTGCAGGTCGATTGGGGTGTGCGGTGCCCGCGGCTCCATTGCTGACCGCCTCGGGGTCCCATCTCTCCCGACTGGCCGTGAGGGTTGCCCATGCCGACGGAACGCCCGCCCTTCTTCATCCACGTCCACGTCCCCAAGACCGGAGGCACGTCCTTCACCCGCGTCCTCGCGCGCAACTTCGGGGACGCCTACGATCCCTTTGAAGGGCGCTGGATCCACCACGTGCCGCGGCTCACCAGGCACCAGATCCGGTCCTACCTCACCGAGCACCCCGGCGTGCGGGCCACCTCGTCCCACGCCTTCTCGGTGGACCTGCCCTATGGCATGCCGGGGCGCCAGGTCGTGGGCATCGCTTGGGTGCGCGACCCGGTGGCGACCTTCTTTTCCCTCTACTTCCATCTTCGCCGCTTCCAACACCGCGACGACGTCCACAACCGCCTGTTGCTGCCAGACTATGTCGCCCACCACGAAGCGCTGTGCGCCAAGGCCGGGCGTCCCCACGCGGGCCAGTGGCAACACCTGACCCTCGGGCTCGGGTCGCCCCAGGTGCTCGGACAGTTCCGGCGGCTGGTCGATGCCCAGCAGTTCTTCCTCCTCCCCACCCGCGACATGGCCGGCGGGCTCGCCCTGCTCCAGCGGCGGTTCCCCGCGCACTTCGTCGACATCACGGTCGAGCGGGCCAATGTCTCGCCCCGCGACCAGGAGGTGACCCCCGCGCTCCGCGCCCGGGTCGAGGCCCTCCTGAACCCCTACGACCACCACCTGCTCGCCCTGGCCGAGCACTGCCTCGCCGCCGGCTCCCCGCCCCCCTGAGCCCGCCACCCCTGCACGGCGCGGCCCCCACCCCTGCACGACTGCACGGCCGCCCCGCACAAGCGTTGCCCGCCATGGGCGCCGCCGCGGGCTACCTGGGGGCTCCCGGCCGGAGTCCCCATGTCCACGAAGCAGCCCGCCCCCGCCCCTGCGGCCCCCGCCCCCGAGAGCGCGGGCCTGGTGCCCCCCCAGAGCGCCGACGAGTTCGGCACCCCCGAAGAGGTGGCCGTCCTCCGCCAGCTCGTGCGGCTGCTCGACCTCGAGCAGATCGAGCACCTCATCTTCCGGGGCCAGAGCCAGGATCTCGGCTGGGGCCAGGTCTTCGGCGGCCAGGTGCTCGGCCAGGCCCTCAGCGCGGCGGCCAAGACCGTGCCCGAGGACCGGTCGGTCCACAGCCTCCACGCCTACTTCCTGCGCCCCGGCGACGTGGCCGCGCCCATCGTCTACATCGTCGACCCCATCCGCGACGGCCGCTCCTTCCACACCCGCCGGGTGGTGGCCCAGCAGCACGGCAAGGCCATCTTCCACCTCTCGGCCTCCTTCCATGTCGAAGAGCCCGGCCCCTGCCACCAGAGCCCCATGCCCACGGCGCCGGGCCCCGAGACCCTCCAGAGCGAGCGGGCCCTGGCCCAGAAGATGGCCCACAAGCTGCCCGAGGGCCTGCGCCGGCGGCTGACCGGCCCCTGGCCCATCGAGATCCGCCCCGTCGCCCCGGTCAACCCCATCCGCCCGGCCCCCCGCGAGCCCGTGCGCAAGGTGTGGTTCCGCACGGCCGCCCGGCTGCCGGACGACCCCGCCGTCCACCGCTACCTGCTCGCCTACGCCAGCGACTTCCACTTCCTGGCCACGGCCCTCCAGCCCCACGGCGTCGGCGTCTTCTCCGGCAAGACCCGCCTCGCCAGCATCGACCACGCGATGTGGTTCCACCGTCCCTTCCGCATGGACGAGTGGCTGCTCTACAGCATCGTCAGCCCCAGCGCGAACGACGCCCGGGGCCTCGTCCAGGGCCGCTTCTTCACCCAGGACGGCACCCTCGTGGCCTCGACCTGCCAGGAGGGCCTGATGCGGCCCCGAGACTGACCCGCACGTGCCCCTGCCACGGGCCCCCGGACGGGGCTATGCTGGGGGGGCCTGCCCGGTACGTGTTTCTCAAGCGCCGCCCGGCCCCCGTGATCCGCTTTTGGGATCGAGCTCTCGTGGTGGATGGCGCGCCTCTATGGCGAGGATTTCTGAAGCCATGACCTGGAACCCCCCTTCTTACAGGAGGGGGCCCAGGCGAGCGCTGACAACGGCCATGGCGGGTTGCCCCCCGGGCGCGTCCAGAGTGACCGCTCCGGGGGGTTCTCTCGTCTTGGCGGCCGTGCCCCGCGCCGTCCGCCCCCCGCCCGCGCCCCTCCGCGTCAACCCGCGCCCGCCGGGAACCGACAAGGGGCCCGCGTGTCGAGACCGGCACCCGGAGGACCCATGCTGCCCTGCCTCGTGACCGCCCTCGTGCTCGCCGGCGCCGCCCGTGCCGACGACCCGGCGCCCGCCCCCGCCGACGCGGCCCCCCTCGCCGTGCCCGCCGAAGACGCCCCCCTCGAGGCCCTCGCCCCGGCCGCCGCCCCGCCGCCGGCCCCGGTCGATCCGACGGCCCTGTGGGAATTCATGGCCCCCGAGGCGCTGCTCGAGGGGGTGCTCCAGGCCATCGACCAGCGCGACTTCGACGGGGCCCTCGCCCGCCTCGAGGTCCTGGCCCGCACCGCCGGCGGCCCGCGGGTCGACTACGAGCGGGGCCGGGTGCTCGAGCTCCAGGAGGACTGGACGGCGGCCCTCGCGGCCTACGACGCCGCCGCGGCCACCGTCGCGCCCGGCCCCCTCGCCAGCGACGTGGCCTTCCGCCGGGCCCTCGTGCTCGACGACCTGGGCCGCCACGACGAGGCCCGGCTCGCGCTCAAGGCCCTCTCCCGCAGCGACGCCCTGGCCCCGGGGGCCCACGCCGCCATCGCCCTCGAGCAGGGCGTCTGCGACATGCGCCGCGGCAAGGAGCGCCGGGGGGCCCGCCGCATCGCCAAGGCGCTGGCCGCGCTGCCCGAGGGCGCCCACCCCTGGATGCGCGCCCGGGCCCGCCACGCCGTGCTCGCCGCCGAGCTGGCCGACGCCGCCGGGCTCGTGCTCGAGGGCGACAAGAGGGCCGCCCGAAACCTCGAGCGCCGGGCCCGGGCCATGAAGTCCGCCGAGTCCCACCTCACGGTCATCGCCCAGCTCGGCGAGGTCGAGTACATCCTCGCCGGGCTGCGCGACCTCGGCGACGCCTACCTCCAGCTCCACGACGACTTCGTCGCGGCGCCCGCCCCCCGCAAGCTCGACGCCGACCAGGTCGAGATCTACCGCCAGAAGGTCGACGAGCAGGCCGGGGCGCTGCCCCGAAAGGCCCTGGGATTCTACGAGATGGGCCTCGAGCTGGCGACGCGGCGGGGCTGGGAGGGGGCCGTGCTCGACGACATCCGGGCCCGCCACGCGGCGGTCCGCGACGAGCTCGAGCGCGGCTGAGGGCCGGACTCGGGGGCCGCCTGGGGTAGGCTCCAGGGGTTCGGAGCCGCCATGTCCACCGCCGTGGCCTGGGGGCCGCCCAAGGGTGCGGCCGTCGGGCTGATCTCCCTCTACGACTTCGAGAACAACGCCGTGCGCCAGCTCGCGGCGGGCCTGCGGGCCCAGGGCCGGCGGGTGGTCGAGGTCTACTTCAAGGACTGGCGCAACAACCGCCTCGACCCGCCCTCGGCCCTCGAGCTCGACCAGCTCATCGCCGTGCTGCGCGACGCCGGCGTCGGTCTCGTGGGGCTGTCGCTCCGGGCCAGCGCCTACCAGCAGGTCGCCAGCCAGGTCTGCGCCCACCTGCGCGCCCGCCTCGGCGTGCCGCTCGTGCTCGGTGGCTGGCACGTCACCGTGCGCCCCGACGACTGCCTGCCCTTCGCCGACGCGCTCTGCCTCGGCGAGGCCGACGTCTCCTTCCCGGCCTTCGTGGCCCGCTTCTTTGATGGGAACGGCGCGCTGGAGGGCGTCTTGGGGGCTCCGGGCTTCTGGCTGCGGGGCCCGGAGGGCGCGGTCCACAAGGCCCCGCCGCCGCCCCTGGTGGCCGACCTCGACCAGATTCCCTGGCGCGACTACGAGAGCGCCGACAAGTGGGTCATCTTCGGCGAGACCCCCCGCCAGCTCGACCCCATGGCCGAAGACCCGCTCTACCAGGTCATGTGCTCGATCGGCTGCATCCAGAAGTGCAGCTTCTGCCACAACAGCTTCGACACGGGCGCCCAGGGCGCGCGGCTGCGGGTGCGCTCGGTCTCGAGCGTGCTCGACGAGCTGAAGGCCCGCATGGCGGCCAACCCGGCCATCCGCCGGGTGCGCTTCGACGACGAGATCTTCGGCCTCGACAAGCGCTGGCTGCGCGAGTTCGCCGATCGCTACCCGGCCGAGATCGGGCTGCCCTTCGACCTGCTCACCGAGCCCACCGTGGTCTCGGACGAGTACGCGACGCTGCTCGCGGCGGCGGGCTGCAAGGTGGTCCACATGGGCATCCAGTCCACCGAGGCGGTCAACCGCGACCAGCTCGACCGCCGCGCGAGCCGCGACCAGACCCGCGCCGCCGTCGCGCGCCTCAGCTCCCGGGGCATGCGGGTGCGCTACCTCGTGATGGTCGACATCCCCGCGGTCACCGAGGCCCAGAAGCGCGACCTCTTCGACTTCCTCCAGACCGTGCCCCGGCCCTTCGACGTCTACCTGTTCTCGCTGACCTGGTTCCCGGGCACGAAGATGGTCGAAGACATGCTCGAGAGCGGCGACCTGCTGCCCCACCAGGTCGAGGGCGTGGCCACGAAGACCTTCTACCAGTACCGGGCCGACCTCGCCTGGCCCCGGGCGCGGGACGACCGCTTCTGGCTGGCCCTGATGATCCTCCAGGCCTCGGGCATGGTGCCCCGCCGGCTGCTGGGGCGCCTCGCCGACCAGGGGCCGGCGGCCGTGCCTCCGGGGGCGCTGGTCTCGGCGGCCAACCTCGCCACCCTCTACAAGACGGCCCGGGTGGCGGGGCGCATGGCGCGGGACGGCGAGATGACGGCCACCCTCGTGCGCCGCTGGTGGAACCCGAGCCGCATGGTCACGATGTAGCGGGGGCCCGGTCCCCCCCGGATCGGGATCTTGGGGGCCGGGGGCGCCCCGGTTGAGGGGGGGCGCGAGAGCCGGGGCCCGCCGTGCCAGATCGTGCGGGGCCCCCGCCGCGGCCCTGCGCGGGCGCACATGACGGGAACAAGTCACTCCAGCCTGCGCGTGGCGGTGCCGACACCGTGAATGGGTCATGCCCTGCCACACGGAGCGCAGCGGCCCGGCGCGGAGGTGGGCATGCGGCCCCTGGCGAGACGAAGACAGCGGGGCGCCATCCTCATCATGGTGGTGCTCAGCATCATGGTGCTGCTCAGCTTCGCGGCCATGGCCATCGATCTGAGCTTTCTGATGATGAAGCGCCAGGCCGGCCAGAATGCCCTGGATGCGGCAGCCCACGCCGGCATGTTCGCCTACACCCGCAGCCAGGGGGACCCCGATCAGGCCACGGTGGTCGCCGAGCAGATGATGGCCCGCCACGGCTTCGACACGGTGACCGTCGAGCTGGGCGCCTACGACTTCGACGACCGGAGCTTCGCGCCGGGGACCAGCCGGGCCAACGGGCTGCGGGTCAGCCTGGACGGCGACGATGTCATGGAGGGCGAGCTGTTCCTGGCGCCCCGGCTCGGCCTCGACTTCGGCGACCGGGGCGGCGCCCTGTCGGCCATCGCGGCCATCCAGCCCCGCGAGATCTACTTCGTGCTCGACCAGAGCGGCTCGATGAGCGACGACGCGAAGGTGGCCAGCATGACCCAGGGGGTCGTCCAGGCCCTCGACGCCATGGTCGAGGCCGACCCCCACAACCTCGACGAGGTCGCGCTCATCGGCTTCGCCGACACGGCCCGGCTCCACACCCCCCTCACCAGCGTCAGCGGCGAGTACGCGACCCTGCGCGACAGCTGGGAGACCGGGCTCTGCATGTGCAGCCTCGATCCCTACGTCCAGTACTACGCCGTGCTCCACCCCCAGCTCATCCAGCTGCCCTGGCTGGCCGAGGCCTTCGACACGGTCCACAGCCGCTACACCTACGACGAGAGCGAGCTGCATCCCCTCGAGATGGGCGACGCCCACTACGGCACGGCCGGCAACGCCGAGCTCAACTTCCGCTGCTGCGAGCCCCACTGCGACGACGCTCTCGACGCCGCCGAGCCCCTCTTCCCCCTGCCCGCCTTCTTCACCTGGATGGACACCTATCGCCACGGCAACGGCGTGCTGTGGGGTCTTCAGGTCTTGGAAGACGAGCTCGTCGACAACGGCCGGCCCGGGGTGCACCGGGTCGCCGTCGTGCTGGGCGACGGCCTCGACTTCTGCCCGGGCGGGGCCAGCGCCGCCGCCATGCCCGCCCCCTGCTCGACCGGGGGCAGCATCACCGACGCCGCCGTCGCCCTCGCCACCGACCTCCACACCGACCATGGCCTCGACGTCTATCCCGTGTACTACGGCAACAGCGAAGAGGCCCGGGACTACTATGGCCGGCTCGCCCAGGGCATGGGCGAGGTCTTCAACCCCGACACCCCCGAGGGGCTGCGGGCGCTGTTCAGCGAGATCGTCTGGCGGGCCGACGTGGTGCTGGTGCCGACGGGCTGAGGGCGGGGCTCAGGGGTCGAGCTGCCAGGCCGAGAGCACGGCGTCCTCGTGGTCGGGGGCACGGCCGAAGAGGCGGCGGTAGAGGACGTCTTGGCCCGGCTGGGGGGGCGAGCGCCAGAGCACGGCCGTGTGGTAGCCGAGTCCGCGCAGGTGGGCGATGAGGGCGGCCCCCTCGAGCGGCGGGGCGGCGGAGGTGGTGCGCCGGCCCTGGGCCTTGAGCCAGGCCAGCACCGGGTCGGCGGCCACGGCGGCCCGCACCTCGGGCGCGACCAGCAGATCGTCGCTGTCGCCGAGGCCGATGCTCACGGGCTGGCGGTGCCAGAGCTGCCACATGACCCGGCCCGTGGTGGGGGACTGGTAGGGCAGGAAGAGCACGGGCGCGCGGTCGGGGGCGGCGGCGAGGCGGGAGAAGAGCGGCGAGACCACGGCGCGCTGGGGGGCGTCCCAGAGGAGGCCGCCGGAGGTGCGCTGCTGGGCCAGCCGCAGCTCGCCCAGGGCCAGCAGGGCGAGGCCCACCGCGAGCAGCCAGCGCCGCCGGGCGCCGGCGAGGGCGGCCACCAGCGCGCCGGCCCCCCCGGCGGCCCCGAGCGCCCAGAAGACCTGGAAGCGGTAGGGCCACCAGAGGCGCGAGAAGCCCGGCACGACCTGCTGGAGGGCGGCCAGCGGCATGCGCACGGTGGCGCCCCCGGCGAGCTGGACGGGGTGGCCGGGGGTGGCCTGGAGCTGGGGGCCGAGGGCCAGCACCAGCCCGGCCAGGGCGAGGGGCGCCAGCCACCGGGCCCGGCCGCCCAGGCGGGGCAGGAGGGCCGCACCGACGGCGAGCACCGAGGCCCAGGGCAGCACATCGCGCAGCAGGGTGGGGGCCCAGACGGCGCCCCCGGCGAGGCCGTGGATCCCGAGGGAGGCCATGGCCTGGACCCCCTGGAGCATGGCGGCCTGGGCCGCGTCGGACTGGGTGCTGGACCGGTAGGCCGAGCCGGCGCCGGCGGCCTCGGCGATCAGCGCGAGGGCGGCCGGGGCGGCCACGAGGGCGGCGACGGCGGCCGCGGTGGCGAGGGCGGTGGCCCCGGGGCGGTCGCGGCGCAGCGCCCGCCAGGCGAGCAGGGGCAGCGCCACCCGCGCGAGGAAGTAGCCGTAGAACCAGTAGCAGAGGCCGGCCAGGGCCCAGGCGAGGCCCGTGGCGACCGCCCGTCCCCGGCGGGGGGCGGTGCCCAGGCTGACGAGCCCGGCCACGGCGGCGGCCATCGGGCCGAGGAAGCCCTGCTCCGGGCGGCCCTGGACCAGCTCGTTCCAGGCGAAGGGGCTCGCGACCAGCAGGGCGGCGCCGGCCAGGGCCGCGGCCCCCCGGCGCTCGGCCGGGGCCATGGATGCCCCGAGCATGGCCCCGCCGAGGGCGTTCCCGGCGCCCAGGGCCACCAGCGAGAGGTTGTAGGCCCGCAGCGGCCCGGCCACCAGGTAGAAGGGCGCCTGGATCACCTGGATGCCCAGGTTCCAGACCAGCAGGGCGATGCGCTGGCCGTGGGGGTGCTGGAGCTTCGGCGCGTCGAAGGGGCTGTGGCCCGCGGCCAGGGCGTCGAGGAGGTGGCCCGGCAGCCACAGCGACACGTTGAGGTCGGGCATGTCGGGCGAAGAGGGGAAGACCAGGCCCGACCAGAGGGCCAGGGGCCAGGACGCGGCCACCGACAGCCCGAGCGACCCGGCCACGAGGACCAGGCCGGCGACCAGGCGGCGGCGGGCAGCGGGGGACACGGGCCAGGCTCCGGAGCGGGGGGCACCGGGGGACGGGGCCGGCGCGGGGCGCTCCCCGGACTACCACAGGG
>CAXQUZ010000533.1:0-4209 GCA_964226865.1 Myxococcota bacterium
TCGCCCCCGCCGCCCACCGCGCGGCCCGCGAGGGCGTGGTCGGCGGCGCCGTCGCTGGTCACGTCGGCCGTGCCGGCGTTGATGCCCTTGCCCGAGAGCGGGCCCAGGAAGATGTAGGCGGCGCCGGCGTTCGTGCCGTTGTCGTCGTTGTAGATGGCCCCGAGGATGAGGTCGTCGTTGCCATCACCGTCGATGTCGCCGGCGTTCGCCAGGCCCGGGTCGCCCTGGCCGAGGCGGTCGCCGTCGTTCTCGCCGTAGACGTAGAAGTCGGCGGTCGAGACCGAGACGTCGCCGTCGAAGGTGCAGCCGTCCGAGGTGCCGTCGCAGTCCTGGTCGATGCCGTCGTCGCAGACCTCGGTGGCCCGGGGGCTGATGCTGGCGTCGGTGTCGTCGCAGTCCCAGCCGCCCTCGCCGAGCTTGTCGACCCCGTCGCCGTCGGCGTCGAAGTCGGAGGCGCCGTCGCAGTCCTGGTCGACGCCGTCGTACCAGACCTCCGTCGCCGCCGTGTTGACGAGGGCGTCGGTGTCGTCGCAGTCGGTGCCGCCGTGGAGGTCGCTGTCTTCGAGGTCGCCGTCGGCGTCGTAGTCAGAGAGGCCGTCGCAGTTCTGGTCGATCCCGTCGTACCAGGTCTCGGTGGCCGTCGACGCGATGCTGGGGTCGGTGTCGTCGCAGTCGCCGCCGCCGTGGGCGTCGCTGTCGTCGAGGTCGCCGTCGGCGTCGTAGTCGGAGAGGCCGTCGCAGTCCTGATCGACGCCGTCGTACCAGATCTCGGCGGCGGCGGTGTTGATGGCCGCGTCGGTGTCGTCGCAGTCGGTGCCGCCGTGGGCGTCGCTCAGCTCGGCGTCGCCGTCGGCGTCGAAGTCGGAGGCGCCGTCGCAGTCCTGATCGACGCCGTCGTACCAGACCTCGACCGCGCCGGGGTTGGTCGAGGCGACCGTGTCGTCGCAGTCGTCGCCGCCCAGGCAGGCCGCGTCGAAGTAGCCGTCGCCGTCGGCGTCAATGTCGTCGGCCGTGCCGTCGCAGTCGTCGTCCACGCCGTCGTTGCAGACCTCGGTGGCGCCCGGGTTCACGGCCGGGTCGAGGTCGTTGCAGTCGAGGCCCTGGTCGACGTAGCCCGAGGGCGCGTCGCACTGCTCGACCGTGTCGAGCTCGTCGCCGTAGCCGTCGTCGTCGACGTCGCGGTAGAAGGTGGACCAGGTCTCGGGGTTGTCGTCGACAGCGGCGTTGCAGTCGTTGTCGAGGCCATCACAGACCTCGTCGGCGCCGGGGAAGACGGTGTCGAAGGTGTCGTCGCAGTCGGTGTTGTCGGCGACGTAGCCCTCGCCCGGGTCGCAGGAGGCGGGCGAGACGGCCGCCGCGGGGTCGCCGAAGCCGTCGCCGTCGGTGTCGGCGAACCAGTCGTAGTTGAGGTCGTTGTCGACCGTGCCGTCGCAGTCGTTGTCGAAGCCGTCGCAGCGCTCGGCGGCGCCGGGGAAGCTGTCGGCGTTGGTGTCGTCGCAGTCGTCGGCGTTGTCGACCTGGTCGGCGCCGATGCTGCACACCTCGGAGGCCGCCCCGGGGTCGCCGTAGCCGTCGGCGTCGAGGTCGTCGTAGACCGTGATGAGCAGTCCCTCGTCGATCTCGCCGTCGCAGTTGTTGTCGACGCCATCACACAGCTCGGGGGCGTCGGGGTTCACCGCCGTGTCGGAGTCGTTGCAGTCGGTGTCGGTGGTGAAGCCGTCCCCGTCGGCGTCGTTCGCCGCGAGCAGTGTGTCCTGGCTTTGCTCCGGGGCCTTCTCCCGGCAGCCGAGGGCGAGGAGGGCGAGGAGCAGGGTGGGGCGGTTCATGATGGATCCTCCGGACGGCCGGACTGCGGGCGAGGCGCGGGGGGAAGGGCGGGGGGCGAGGGGAGTGGAGCCAGCGCGGGGGCGGCGGGCAGGGCAGCAGGTCGCAGGCGCGCGGGGGCCGCGCAGCGCAGGGGACCGGGTGGGGGGGCGTGCCGCCGCCGGGTGCGGCCGGGTGCGGGGCCCGACCGGGGAGCCCCATGGTAGCCGAAGCGTCCGGGAGCACCGGAGCCGGGGATGTCGGAAAACGTCGAGCTTTGGCCGGGGGGGGGCAGGGGAGGCAGCCGGACGGTCGGCGGGATGCCCGCTTGCGCCGCCTCGATGGGCCCTTGCGAACCGGATAGGCCAGGGGTGCCGGATGGAATGGAACTGCAACCAGGGGAAATTCCCCGGCTGAGGCGACCATGGAGCAGGACAGCGACCCGCCCGTCCTCGGCACCAGCGACCTGGGGCCGCGGCCGATCCACCACCGCTACGGTGACCCGGTCGACCTCGTCTGGACGGAGACCGCCGCGGCACTGGGCATGCGGGTGGTCCGCAGCGACGCGGTCTTTGCGAGCTGGGACGGGGTCGACACCCTCACCCTCGCGACGCCGGCCGGCTTCGATCCGGACGACTCGATCGCGCAGCTGGTGCTGCACGAGATCTGTCACGGGCTGGTGGAGGGTCCCGAGGGCTGGTCCAAGGCGGACTGGGGCCTCGAGAACACCGACGAGCGGGATCTTGTTCGGGAGCACGCCTGTCACCGTCTGCAGGCCGCGCTCACGGGCGCGCACGGCCTGCGGTCCTTCTTCGCCGTCACCACACTCTACAGACCCTACTATGACGCCCTTCCGGACGATCCGCTGGCATCCGGTGAAGATCCGGCCATCGCGCTCGCCCAGGCGGCGATGATCCGGGCCCGGGCCCCCGAGATCTGGGCCCCCCTCCAGCGGGCCCTCGAGGCGACGGCGGCCGTGGCCCGTGCCGTGGCCCCCTTCGCCCGGCCGCCCAGCCTCTGGCGCACAGCGGTCTCCGGGCCCCCATGCTCCTGAACCTCGCCGTGCTCGTGCTCTGCGCGGGGCTGCTCTGGCTCCGCGGCCTGACGGGGCGGCGCATGCACGCCCTGCCCGAGCTCTGGGGGCCGGCCTTCGTGCTCCTCGCCTTCACCAGCCTCATCCGGAGCGAGTTCGGCGGGATCCGGCCGCTGGTGGCCTTCTTCCTGGTGTTGATCTGGGCGGGGCGCCTCTGGTGGCACACCGCGCGTCGCGCCCGCGGCCAGCCCGAAGACCGCCACCTCCGCCGGCTGCGCGCGCGCTGGGCCTCGGGCTTCCCGCGCAAGAGCCTGGTGCGGCTGCTCGGGCTCCAGCTCGCGGCGGTCTGGGTCTGCTCTCTTGCCGTCCAGCACGCCATTGTCGACGCGGCGCCCCTGCCCCTGGGCCTCATCGACGGGCTCGCCCTGGTGCTCTGGGGGCTCGGCCTCGCCGTCAGCGTGGTGGCGGATCACCAGCTCGCCCAGGCCCGGGCGGCCTCGGACGGCGGGGTGCGGGTCTTCGCCGAGGGGCTCTGGCGCTACTCGCGCCACCCCAACTACTTCGGCGAGATCCTCGTCTCGCTCGGCTTCTACTTCCTCGCGGCCGGGGGCGGCAGCGGCCTCGAGAGCATCGCGGCCCCGGCCATGTTCGTGGTGCTGGTCTCGCGGATCTCGGGCATTCCCCGGGTCGAGGCGGGCATCACGGCCCGGCGCCCCGGCTACGACCGCTACCAGTCGACCACCTCGGCGCTGGTGCCCCTCCAGCCCCTCGCCCCGATGCCCGAGGTGGAGGAGGACGAGGGCCTCGTGGAGTGGAGCGGACCGCCCTCGGCCTGGGACACCTGGGACAGCCGCGGGGCCTGAGGCCGTGACGGTCCTGCAACCGGTGCCGTCGCCAGGGCGGGCGAGCATTAGCCCTTGGCACAGCGCGGTCGACGACGGCCCCGCCAGGAGGTCGCCATGGAGTCGGGAACGGACGTGGAGACGGGCATGGGCGGAGCCCAGCCGATCTATGTGGGCAAGGCCAAGAAGGTCTACGCCACCGATGACCCCCGCACGGTGCGCATCGTCTTCACCGACGGGGCGACCGCCTTCAACGGGGTGAAGCGGGGCGAGTTCGCCGACAAGGGCGCCGTGAACGCCCGCATCAGCGCCCACCTCATGGAGCGCTGCCGGGCTGCCGGTGTGGCCACCCACCTGGTCTCGGTCGAGGCCCCCGACACCCACCTCTGCGAGAAGGTCGAGATCATCCCGGTCGAGGTGGTCGTGCGCAACGTCGCCGCCGGCTCGCTCAGCAAGCGCTTTGGCGTGCCCGAGGGTGAGAGATCGGAAGAGCACACGTCTGAACTCCAGTCACCGCATGCTATCGCGTAT
>CAXQUZ010000534.1:0-7491 GCA_964226865.1 Myxococcota bacterium
ATCCCGACCAACGTGATCTCGATCACCGACGGCCAGATCTTCCTGGAGAGCAACCTCTTCAACAAGGGCATCCGTCCCGCCATCAACGTCGGCATCTCGGTGTCGCGCGTCGGCGGCTCGGCCCAGATCAAGGCCATGAAGGAGGTCGCGGGCACCCTGCGCCTCGACCTCGCCCAGTACCGCGAGCTCGAGGCCTTCGCCCAGTTCGCCTCCGACCTCGACGCCGCCACCAAGCAGCAGCTCGTGCGCGGTGAGCGTCTGGTCGAGATCCTCAAGCAGGGCCAGTACTCGCCGCTCACCGTCGAGATGCAGATTGTCCACATCCTCGCCGGCCAGGCGGGCACCTGTGACAGCCTGACCCCCGCCCAGGTCGTGCCCTACATCGAGGCGCTCACCGACAAGTTCAGTGCCGACCACGGCGACCTCCTCAAGGAGATCATCGAGCGCGGCACCCTGAAGAAGTCGGACATCAAGGACCGGATCATCGCGGCCATCAAGGCCTTCCGCTCCGGCTACGAGCCCGCCTGATCGCCCGCCGTCCGCCCGGGTCGCCCCCAGCGTGACCCGGGCACCCCCTCTCCGGCACGGAGCCCTCGATGCCCAACCTGCGCGACATTCGCGACCGCATCAAGACGGTCCAGAACACACGGCAGATCACGCGCGCCATGAAGCTCGTGGCCAGCGCCAAGCTCACCAAGGCCACCAGCGCCGCCCTCGCGGCCCAGCCCTACCAGTCGACGCTGGACCGGGTCATCAAGCGCGTGCTCGGCGCGGTGGGCGAAGAGTTCTCTCATCCCCTGCTGGCCCAGCCCGACAACGACGACACCGTCTACGTCGTGGCCATCGGCGCCGACCGCGGCCTCTGCGGCAACTTCAACTCGATGGCCACCAAGGCCGCCGAAGAGGAGTGCCGCAAGCACCAGGCCGCCGGCAAGACCGTCAAGGTCATCGCCTACGGCAAGAAGGTCAAGGTCCACCTCGAGAAGCGCGGCTTCGACATCATCGGTGGCGAGGTCGAGGTCGACCCCCGCGACTACAAGCGGGTGTCGGACGAGCTGACCGACCGGCTGGTGGCCGACATGGAGAAGAACCTCTTCTCCCAGTGTGTGCTGGTCTTCAACCAGTACAAGTCGATCATGGACCAGGTCCCCTCGGCCCGCCAGGTGCTTCCGATGAAGCTCGACGCGGCTCCCGAGGCCGCGGCCGAGGACTCGGCCGGCGCGGGCCAGGACTACCTCTTCGAGCCCGACGGCGGCGCCATCCTCGGCCAGCTGCTGCCCCAGCACCTGCGCACCGGCATCTTCCAGGCCTTCCTGGAGACCCAGGCCGGCGAGCAGGCCAAGCGCATGACCGCCATGGACGCCGCCACGCGGAACGCCTCCGAGCTCATCGACTCGCTGCGTCTCACGTACAACCGCGCCCGCCAGGCCTACATCACCAAGGAACTCATCGAGATCGTCAGCGGCGCCGAGGCGCTGCACGGCTGAGTTCCTTCCTCGCGGGCACCCTTCGCCGGGGCGGCCGCGGCCACGCTTCTCTCCGACTTTCCAGAATCCGCAGCACCAGGAGCCACCATGAGCACCAGCTACGGCAAGATCATCCAGGTCACGGGCCCCGTCGTCGACGTCGAGTTCCCCCCGGGCCACCTGCCCAACATCCTCTCCGCCCTCAAGCTGACGAACCCGTCTCTGGGCGAGGGTGAGGACAACCTCACGCTCGAGGTCGCCCAGCACCTCGGTGAGAACACCGTGCGCGGCATCGCCATGGACGCCACCGACGGTCTGGTCCGTGGCCAGAAGGTGCGCGACACCGGCCTGCCCATCGCCATGCCGGTCGGCCCCGAGGTGCTCGGCCGCATCATGAACGTCACCGGCGACCCCGTGGACGAGAAGGGCCCCATCGGTGCCAAGCGCACCCTGCCCATCCACCGGGCCCCCCCGGTCTTCACCGAGCAGTCGACCCAGGTCGAGATGTTCGAGACCGGCATCAAGGTCATCGACCTGCTGGCCCCCTACGCCCGCGGCGGCAAGGTCGGCCTCTTCGGCGGTGCCGGCGTCGGCAAGACCGTGCTCATCATGGAGCTCATCAACAACGTCGGTCTCAAGCACGGCGGCTTCTCCGTGCTCTGTGGCGTCGGTGAGCGGACCCGCGAGGGCAACGACCTCTGGTTCGAGATGATGGAAGCCGGCGTCATCAACGCCGAGAAGAACGAGCACGGCCACCTCAAGATCGGTGAGGACGGCCTGCCCATCATCCACACCGAAGGCTCCAAGGTCGCCCTGGTCTACGGCCAGATGAACGAGCCCCCGGGCGCCCGCGCCCGCGTGGCCCTCTCCGGTCTGACCATCGCCGAGTACTTCCGCGATGAGTCCGGCCAGGACGTCATGGTCTTCATCGACAACATCTTCCGCTTCACCCAGGCCGGCTCCGAGGTCTCGGCGCTCCTGGGCCGCATCCCGAGCGCCGTCGGCTACCAGCCGACGCTGTCGACCGAGATGGGCGCCATGCAGGAGCGGATCACGACGACCAACAAGGGCTCGATCACCTCGGTCCAGGCCGTCTACGTCCCCGCGGACGACCTCACCGACCCGGCCCCGGCCACCACCTTCGCCCACCTTGACGCGACCACGGTTCTCAACCGCGCCATCGCCGCCAAGGGCATCTACCCGGCCGTGTACCCGCTCGACTCGTCGAGCCGCATCCTCGAGCCCGGTGTCGTCGGCGAGAACCACTACGCCGTGGCCCGGAACGTCCAGCAGGTGCTCCAGAAGTACAAGGACCTCCAGGACATCATCGCGATCCTCGGCATGGACGAGCTCTCCGACGAGGACAAGCTCGTCGTGGCCCGCGCCCGCAAGATCGAGAAGTTCCTGAGCCAGCCCTTCTTCGTCGCCGAGCAGTTCACCGGCATGAAGGGCAAGTACGTCTCCAAGGAGGACACCGTGCGGTCCTTCGCCGAGATCCTCGAGGGCAAGTACGACGACCTCCCCGAGCAGGCCTTCTACCTGAAGGGCTCCATCGACGAGGTGGTCGAGGCTGCCCGCGAGCTCGCCGCCCAGGAGGGCTGAGCCATGGCACTTGCCGTCGAGATCGTCACCCCCTCTGCCTCCGCCTGGAAGGGCGAGGCCACCGAGCTGGTCGCGCCCGGCATGCAGGGTGAGTTCGGGGTTCTCCCCGAGCACGCCCAGCTGCTGTCGGCCACGCGGGCTGGCATCGTGGTGGTCACCCACGCCGGCGGCAAGGAGCGCTTCGTGGTCGGGCCCGGCTTCGCCGAGGTCGGTCCGGACCTGGTCACCCTCCTCGTCGACGTCTGCATGCGCGCAGACAGCATCGACAAGGAGGCGGCCGCCAAGGCGCTCGCCGAGGCCGAGACCGTGCTCGCTGCCGCCGCGCCCGACACCGCTGAGTGGCGGTCGGCCAAGACCAAGGCCGACCTGGCCACGGCCCAGCTCGACGCCTGAGCCCGCCCGGGCTCCGGTGCCGCGCCCCCTCCGCTCTCGGGCGGTGGGGGCGCTGTCGTTCTCGGGATGCGGGCCGGGGAGGCGCGCTCTGGGGCACCGGGGCCGGCGCGCCCTGGGGAGCTGTCACGTAGCGGTTTCGCGGGGGTCGTTGCCGGGGGATCGGCGCTTGGGTAGCCCGGTCCCCCAGCGATTTGGCACGTGGAGCACCCAGTGCAGCAGACCCTCAAGCGCATCGCCGACAACAGCGGCTTTCAGCAGTTCATCACGGCCGTCATCCTCCTGGCCGGCGTGGTGGTGGGCGTCGAGACCTACCCGAGCATGGTCTCGATGTTCGAGACGCCGCTCTACATCATCAACACGGCGATCCTCTGGATCTTCGTGGCCGAGGTCATCATCAAGATGGGCGCCGAGGGCAGCCGCCCCTGGCGCTACTTCCGGGATCCCTGGAACGTCTTCGACTTCCTCATCGTGGCGGTCTGCTTCCTGCCCATCGACGCCCAGTACGTCGCCGTGTTGCGGCTGGCCCGGCTGCTCCGGGTGCTCAAGCTGGTGCGGGCCCTGCCCAAGCTCCAGATTCTCGTGAGTGCCCTGCTGAAGAGCATTCCGAGCATGGTCTACGTCGCGATTCTGCTGGCCCTGCTGTTCTACGTCTACTCGGTCGCGGCGGTCTTCCTCTTCGGCGAGAACGACCCGGTCCACTTCAACAACCTGCCCCTGGCGATGCTCTCGCTGTTCCGGGTGGTGACCGGCGAAGACTGGACCGACGTGATGTACATCGCGATGTACGGCTGCGACAACTACGGCTACGACGGCATGATGGAGCGCTGTGTCGCGCCGCGGGGCTACCCGGTCTTCGGTGCGGCCTTCTTCGTCAGCTTCATGCTGCTCGGCGCCATGGTCATCCTGAACCTGTTCATCGGCGTCATCATGGGCGGCATGGACGAGGCAAAGGTCGAGAACGAGCTGCTCGAGCGCGAGGCCCGGGCGGCGGCCGGCGAGATGCCGACCCCAGCCGAGGACGTCGGGCGGCTGCTGGCCAAGATGGCGGAGCTCCAGTCCGAGCTCCAGCAGGTCCAGCTGCGGCTCCAGCTGCGCGCCGAGCGTGAGGCCGAGGCGGCGGCCAAGGCCAGCAAGTAGCGGGGCCGGGGCGCCCGGGCGCGGCTCAGGGCGCCCGGCGCTTGTCCTGGCAGGCGGCGACCGCCTCGCGCACCTTGGGGTCGGCCGAGCCCCCGCGGCGGGCGACGTTGACCAGGAAGGACCAGGCCTCGGGGCAGCGGTCGGCCTTGTAGAGCATCCAGCCGGCCATGGCCCACGGGCGGAGGTCGCGGGGGTCGGCGCGGGTGGCGGCCTCGTAGGCCGTCTTGGCGGCGTCGATGTTGCCGGCCCGCTCGTGGGCGACGCCGAGCCAGAGGTCGATGTCCTTGGCCAGCGAGCCGTGCTTGCGGGCCGCCTCGAGGTGGGCGATGGCGTCGGCCGGGGCGCCCGACTGGGCCTGGGCGAGGGCGACGAGGTAGTGCAGGTTCGGGTCGTCGGGGACCTGGGCGAGGCCGGCCTCGGCGACGGCGATCATCTCGGCGGGCTCCTCGCGAGCGGCCCGTGCGGCGACCTCGAGGCGGTAGGAGCGGGCGTCTCGGGGGTTCAGCGCCCGCATGTGGGCGGCGTGCTCGAGAACCTCGTCGGTGTCGCCGGCCTCGAGGGCCAGGGCGGCGGCGTTCGACAGGGCCGTCGGGTGGTCGGGCGCAGCCGCCAGGACGGCGAGGGTCTCGCGGCGGCCGCCGGCGGTGTCGCCCGCCTGGACCAGCGCGAGGGCATGGGAGATGCGGGCGTCGAGCATGTCGGGGTGGTCGGCGACGAAGCGGCCGAGGGCGGCGGCACGCCGGGCGGCGTCGGGCTCGGCCTCGGCGGCCTGGAGGGCCGAGAGCACGGGCAGGGCGTCGCGGGGGTCGGTGGGCGTGGCGGGCGCCGCGACGGTGGCGGTGAGGTAGCCGAGGGCCTCGAGGGCCTGGCGCGTCTCGGCGTCGAGGGGGCCGGGCGTCGGCGGAGCGGGGGCCGGGCCGAGGGCGGCGTCGAGGGCCGGCGGGGTCGGGACGGGCTGGGCGCCGTCGGGGTCGGTGGCCCAGGCATAGGCATGGTCGCGGGTGCCGCGCTCGAGGCGGTGGTCGGCGTCCTGGGCCATGCGGAGGGCGCTGAGGCCGTAGTGGAAGTGGGGGAACCAGGTCTCGGCCGTGACGACCTGCCGGGTGGCCGTGCCGCCCTCGACCGCGGGCCGCAGGCTCTGGCCGTCGATGTCGGGCAGGGCGGCGCCGGCCCAGTCGGCGATGGTGGCGGCGACGTCGACGCCGCTGGCCGGGCCGGGGATCACCCGGGCCGCCCGGGGGGCGTCGGGCACGGGGGTGAGGTCGAGGGCGCGGTCGATGCCCTCGGGGCGGGCGAAGGCGGCGCTGCCCGGGCGGGGCGCGGGGGCCTCGGCGCCCGTGAGGCCACCGGGCGGTCGGATGATGAGGGGCACCCGGGTGGCGTCGCGCGACAGCAGCAGTCCGTGCTCCCGCTCGCCGTGGGCCCAGAGACCCTCGCCGTGGTCGGAGGTCACGACCACCAGGGTGGTCTCGCCGACCTCGTCGATGAGGCGCGCCAGCAGCCCGTCCACGAAGGCCACCTCGCCCCGGTAGGGATCGCCCGTCCAGCCGGCGTGCGCGGCCCAGGGGGTGTGGGGGTCGTAGAGGTGGACCCAGGCGAAGCGGGGCTGGTCGGGCGCGGCCCGGCCCGTGCTCCGCCACCAGGCGATGCCGGCGTTGACGACCTCGGCCGACGGCAGCTCGACCTCGCCGAAAGCGGCCACTTGGCCGACGTCTTGGGGGTGGAAGGGGTCGCGGTAGAGGTCGAAGCCCTGGTCGAGGCCCCAGGCCCCGTCGAGCACGTAGGCGCTGACGAAGGCGGCCGTGGCGTAGCCCCGGTCGTGGAGCGCGGCGGCGAGGGTGGGGGTGGACGGGGCCAGCCGGAAGCCGCCGTTGTCGCGCAGGCCGTGGCGGGCGGGCAGCAGGCCCGTGAGCATGCTCGCGTGGCTGGGCAGGGTGAGCGGGGTGACGGCGTGGGCCTCTCGGACGAGGGCGCCACGCTCGGCGAGGCCGTCGAGGGTGGGGGTCTGGGCGAGGGGGTCGCCGTAGGCCCCCACCCGGTCGGCCCGGAGGGTGTCGATGGTGACCAGCAGCACGTCGGGCGGCCGGGGCCCGGTGGCCGCCGGGGGCGCGGGATCCGCCGGCGGCGCGGGGTCGCAGGCGAGCAGCAGCAGCAGCGGGAGCAGCATCGGCACCTCCGCGGGGGAGGTATCCGGGCCCCGATCAGCCGGCGAAGCGGGCCGTGGGGAACAGGGGCTGGCCGGCGACCTCACGGCTGGCATCGAGCACGGCCACCACGGCCGAGAAGGGGATGCGGGCCCCCGGGGCGAAGGTGAGCTCCTCGAGGTCGGGCCGGGCCGCCTTGACCTGCTGGAGCAGCTCTTGGAGGCGGCCGAGGGCGGCGGGATCGACGGCGGCGCAGCCGGGCTGGCAGGCGATGCGGGGGGCCTCGCCGAGGATGCTCTCGGCGCCCCGCAGGGTGAGCGCTGCGGGCGCGATCTCGAGGCGCAGCTGGACGGGAGGACCGCCCGGTGCGGGCGTGCCGTCGGCGATGATCGGCGGAGCGACGGAGTCGATGACGGCGAGCTCGGCGAGCTGGGAGGCCACCAGCAGCAGGGGGATGAGCAGCGTCACGAGGTTCATGAAGGGCAGCAGGTCGAGGGCGCCGCGGGACGCGGGACGGGCACGGTCGGACATGGGCAGCTCCTGGGTCTGTGGGGGTCGACCGGCGGGGCGGAGGCGGGTTCCGCCAGTGTGGCCGCGCTTGCAGGCCCCACACAGGCCGACCCTCAGAAGCCGGGAGCGCGGTTGATGTAGAGCACGCCCTGTTCGCCGATGCCCCAGGAGCCGGAGCCGATGATCATGTCGGGGATGGCGTCGCCGCTGATGTCGTGGGCGAGGATGACGTCGACGTC
>CAXQUZ010000535.1:0-4950 GCA_964226865.1 Myxococcota bacterium
CGAGATCTACACGTCTTCAGACACTCTTTCCCTACACGACGCTCTTCCGATCTGCTGCGCCGGCTCAGGGCAGGTGGCGGGTGTGGTCGGCGACGGGGGGGCGATCCACCGTGGGCGTGCGGGCCGGGTGGCCCATGAAGATGAAGCCCACGATCTCCTCGGTCTCGGTGTCGACGCCGAGCAGGCGGGCGGTCTCGGCGGCCCGGGTGATGCCGCCGGTGCCCCACTTGCTGCCCAGCCCCGCGTCGGTGGCGACCAGCATCATGTTCTGGATGGCACAGGCCGTGGCGGCGTAGTCTTCGCGGGCCGTGAAGGGGTCGTCGCTCATGCGCAGCACGACCGCCACGAGGGCCCCCGGGTCGCAGATCTTGCCGGTCACCTTGGCCACCAGCTTTGGGGGGAGGTTGGTGGGATCGCCGTCGCAGCGGGCATTCTTGCGGGCTGCCAGCTCGAGGGCGGTCGGCAGCAGGGCCCGGCGCGTCTGGGGGCCGACCACGACGAAGCGCCAGGGCCAGGTGAGCTTGTGGCAGGGGGCCATGTGGGCGGCGGCGAGGGCGCGCGCGACGATGTCCGGGTCGACCGGGGCGTCGGTGAAGGCGTGCACGGTGCGGCGCTGGTGGATGGCGTGGACCAGATCCATGGGGGCCTCGGAGGGGTGGGGGGAGTGCCCGGAAGCTAGCCCGCCGAAGGGGGCCTCCCCACTGCATCCCCGCCGTCCCTGCGCTGCGCCACCGCAAGGCCGGCCGGCACCGCGGCGCAGGGCGGTTATGCGGCCGCCTTGCCTTGCAGGAGGGGCCCGCCATGCGCGACGCGACGGACGAGAAGATCACCATTCTCTACGGCACGGAGACCTTCAACGCCGAAGGCCTCGCTGAAGACACCGGTGAGGCGCTCGAAGCGGCGGGGCTCGAGGTCGAGGTGGTCGACATGGACGACTTCGACATCTCCGAGCTGACCGAGCTGGGCACGGTGCTCATCGTCACGAGCACCTACGGCAACGGCGACCCGCCGGCCAACGCCGAGCCCCTCTATGAGCACCTCATGGGCAGCGACGCGCCGCGGCTCGAGCGCATGCGCTTCTCGGTCTGCGGCCTCGGCGACTCGACCTACCCGCTCTTCGCCCACTGCGGAAAGGAGTTCGACCGGCGCCTCGCCGAGCTGGGCGCCACCCGCTTCGTCGACCGCCAGGACTGCGATGTCGACTTCGAGGAGCCCTGGCAGGCGTGGTGCGACCGGGTGGTGGCCGTGCTGAGCGGTGCCGCCCCGGCCGACGGCCCGGCCCCGGCCGACAGCGCGGCCCCGGCAGCCAGCGCGGCCCCGGCCGACAGCCCGGCCCCGGAGGCCGCCCCGGCCGCGGCGCTCTCGCGGGTGGGGCCGGCCGCGGATCCCGCTGCGCCCCTCTACAGCCGCAAGCACCCCGGCATGGCCGAGGTGGTCGAGCTCCGCGAGCTCACGGGCCCCGGCGCCAGCCGCAGCGTGCTCCACCTGCGCATCGCCCTCGACGCCCCTGCGCCGGCCTGGACCACGGGCGACAGCTTCGCCTTCTGGACCCCCAACGATCCGGCCCTGGTGGACGCCATCCTCGCGGCCGCCCAGTGCGACGGCGGCGCCCCCGTCCAGCTCAGCGACGCCCGCGGCGGCACCGAGACCCTCCCCCTGGCCACGGCCCTGCGCGACCGCCTGGAGCTCACCCGCGCCGACGCCCGCCTCGGCGCCCTCGTCGCGGGCACGGGCGCGGCGCTCCCGACCCCGACCCCGGGGGCCGATCTCTTCGTGCTGGACGTGGTCTCGGCCCTCTCGGAGCCCGTCGCCCCCCAGGCCCTGGTCGACGCCCTGCGCCACCTGGCCCCGCGCCTCTACTCCATCGCCTCGAGCCCCCAGGTCGACCCCGCCCACGTCGACTTCGTCGCCTCGGTGGTGCGCTACGAGGCCTGCGGCCGGCCCCGCCTCGGGGTGGCCACGGGGCTCATGGCCGAGCGCCTCGCGGTCGGCGACCGCCTGCGGGTCCACCACCAGCCGACCCCGGCCTTCTCGCTCGCGCCGCCCGACCAGGACATCATCATGATCGGCCCGGGCACGGGCATCGCGCCCTTCCGGGGCTTCCTCCAGGAGCGGGCCGCCACCCGGGCCCCGGGCCGCAGCTGGCTCTTCTTCGGCTCGCGCAACGCTGCGACCGACGCCCTCTACGCCGACGAGCTCGAGGCCTGGCGGGTGAGCGGGGTCATCTCCCGGCTCGACCTCGCCTGGTCGCGGGACCAGGGCGAGAAGGTCTACGTCCAGGACCGCATGCGGGCCCACGGGGCCGCCCTCTGGACCTGGATCGCCGGCGGGGCCACGGTCTACGTCTGTGGCGACGCGAAGCACATGGCCCCCGACGTCCACCGGACCCTGCGCGCCCTCGCGGTCGAGCACGGCGGCATGGACGAGGCCGGCGCGAAGACCTGGCTCAAGGGGCTCGCCCGGTCGGGCCGCTACATGCGCGACATCTACTAGGGCCCCGGGGCCGCGCCGGCCGCCCCCCGCCCGGCAGTCGAAGTCGTCGAGCTCGTCGTCGTCGTCCTCGTCGAGGCCATCCTCGTCGAGACCCTCCCCGTCCAGGTCGGGCGCAGCCGAGCGCCCGGGGCCCGCCGCCACCGCCGTGGGCCCGATGCGGGCCGGGGCGCTGTCCGCCGCGGGGGTCCAGCGGAGCTCTTCGCGCCGGATGCGGATGGCCACGGCGATGGGATCGAGCGAGAGCTGGACCAGCCAGCCCCGGAGGTTGCTGCGCAGGCCCGCCAGGTCTTCGGCCACGGGCAGGTGGTAGACCGCGAGAATGGCCGTGTCGAGGGCTTCGTAGAAGGCGTGCAGGGCCGCCCGGGCCCGCTCCGGCTCGTCGTCCGCCAGCACCTGGACGAGCATCGACAGCACGCTCCGGGCCCACGACTCGAGCTGGTCGGCCTGATCGGCCTCGTCGAGGGCGGCGTCCTCGGGGGCCCCCAGACACAGCGGCGCGACGCCGAGGAAGAGGCGGCGGCCGGTCTCGGTGTCGACGGCGATGGCCTCGCTGAGGCGCAGGGCCCGGGCCCGGTCGCGGGCGAAGTCTGCGGCGGCGGCGGCCCCGACCGCTTCGCGCAGGGTCGGCTCGTCCCGATCGGCGTCGAGGCGGTTCGGCGCGAGGCCCGGCAGGGCGCGCGCGGGGTGGAGGTGGCGCGAGCTGGGGCTCCAGGCGTAGAGCGGCACGCAGTGGGCGTGGGCGACCACCGCCCCGTGGCCGTCCAGCCAGCAGACCCGGCCGTGGGGCAGCTCGAGGCGCACCCGCTCGGCCCCGAGGGCGTCGAGGCGCTCGTCGAGGTGGGTGGCGGTGGTGGGCATCATCACGCGCAGCACGGCGGGTCCCTCCAGCAGCTCGTGGGGCGGGGAGCGCCCGGGAGCCGACAGAGCGTACGCGGAAGGCGGGGCCGAAGAAAGCGGGGGCGTTTTGATTGCGGTCGTTATGTAACAACTGTTATCTTTCGGGGGCACCGGGGGAGCTGCCTCCCGGCGCCACTCTCGGAGGTCCTGTGCTGCCACCGCTCGCCTACGCCGTCTCGCTGCTGGTCCCGCTGCTCGCCCTGGTCGGGCTGTGGAGGGGGGGGGCGGCCACGGCCCTGCTGCCGCTGGTGGTCTTCGGGCTGGTGCCGCTGGCGGAGCTCGCGCTGCCGGGCACGACGGCCAACCCGGGCCGGGAGGACGAGCGGCGCCGCCGGGAGGGCGGGGTCTTCGACCTGCTGCTCTACGTCCAGGTGCCGCTGCAGTGGGCCATCCTGGGGACCTACCTCTGGGGCCTGTCGGCGGGCTGGTGGACGGGCCTCGCGCTCGTGGGGGCCACGGCGACCACCGGGATCTGCTGCGGCGCCCTGGGCATCAACGTGGCCCACGAGCTCGGCCACCGCCCCCAGCGCGCCCCCCGCTGGGCGGCCTGGGCCCTGCTGCTCTCGACCCACTACCTCCACTTCTACATCGAGCACAACCGCGGCCACCACGCCCGGGTGGCCACCCCCGACGACCCGGCCAGCGCGCGGCTCGGCGAGTCGCTGCCCGCCTTCTGGTGGCGGGCGGTGCGCGGCGCCTACCGCTCGGCCTGGGCCCTCGAAGACAAGCGGCTGCGCGGCCGCGCCCACCCCCGGCGCAGCCCCGACAACCTGATGCTGCGCTTCACGCTGGTCCAGCTCGGTGCGCTGGCGGCGGTGGGGCTCGTCCTCGGGCCGGCCGCCGTCGCGGGCTGGCTCGTGGTCTCGGTGGCGGGGGCGCTGCTGCTCGAGACCGTCAACTACATCGAGCACTACGGCCTCGCCCGGGCCCGGCTGCCGAGCGGCCGCTACGAGCGCACCCGGCCGGCCCACTCGTGGAACTCCGAGCGGCTGCTCGGTCGGGTGCTGCTCTTCGACCTCACCCGCCACTCCGATCACCACGCCCACGCCAGCCGGCCCTACCCCGTGCTCCGCCACCACCAGGCCGCCCCCGAGCTGCCTGCTGGCTACCCGGCGATGGTGCTGCTCGCCCTGGTGCCGCCGCTCTTCTTCCGGGTGATGGACCCGCGGGTGGCGGCCGAGCGGGCCCGGGTGGCCGCGGCCGAGGCGGCCTGAGGCACAGCCCCAAGATGCCGTGCTGTTCGGCATCTTGGAGGATGGCTCTTCAGCGCACGGTGCAGCGGCCGAGCCCGCCACGACAGGCGAGGGTCACGACCCCGCCGGCCTTGACCGTGACGCTGCCCGCCTGGACGGGGGCGGTGCTGCCCGGGAAGGTGGCCAGGATGCGGTAGCTGCCCGCCGGCACCGAGCCGGGGCCGTGGCGCCCGTCGGCCCCCACCAGCTCGATGCGCTGGGCGTCGCCCGTGACCTGGACCCGGCCCGTGGGGGCGGGTGCCGGGGCGGGAGAAGGGGCCGGCGCGGGGGCGGGCGCCGGCGCCGGCGCAGGGGCAGGGGAGGGTGC
>CAXQUZ010000536.1:0-2394 GCA_964226865.1 Myxococcota bacterium
CCACACCACCGAGTCGGACGGCTCGCGCCTCGAGACCCTCGACGACACGGCCGACTGCCCGGCCAGCGCCGACAACGGCGACGGCTACTTCTCGGCCGAAGAGTGCGCCGACCACGACGGCCCCAACTTCATGTTCTGGATCACGGGCTCCTTCGCCCAGGACGAGGTCTCCGAGACCCAGGCCCTCATCCTCTCCCGCAGCGTCGTCGCGCACTGAGCGCCGCCTCCCTCCCTGTTGCACCGAATGCCGCGGCGACCCCGGTCGTCGGCCCGGCACCCCGCACCGGAGCCCTCCATGCTCGCACTGCTTGCCCTCGTCGCCACCGCCTCCGCCCAGCCCGCCGCCAAGGCCACGCCCATCTCGGCGCTGCCGGACCGGGCGCCCCCCCCCGCCGTCGAGGCGGCCCCCGTGCCCGCGCCCCCCGCCGCCGTCGCCGCCATCCGGCCGCTGCTCGGCGCCCGCCACACCGAAGACCTGCCCACCCGTGCCGCCCTCGACACCCACGGCGACGCCGCCGCGGCCCTGCGCTGGATCGCGGCCCACGGCGAGGCCCTCGTCGAGGCCGAGCGCGCCGCGATGCTGCTGGCCGCCTACGACGACGCCGAGACCACCGAGTTCTGCACGGGGCTGCTCGGCGGTCCTGCCCACGCGAAGATCCGGGCCGGCGCTGCGCGCTGCCTCTCCGGCCGCGCCCTCGTCGGCTCGCCCGCGCTGCCGGCGCTGGTCCAGGCCGTCCAGGCCGAAGACGAGCGCCTCGGCCTCGCCGCCACCGAGGTGCTGCTGGCCGATCCGGACGGCCGCGCCGCCGTGGCCGCCCTCGACCTCGCGGCCCTGCCCGCCCCGGTCCAGGCCCGCATCGGCGCCGCCCTCAAGTAGGGGCGCTCCGGGCGACGGCGGCCGCGAATGCCGCGAAGACGTCGTCGCCCAGCAGCTCGGGGTGCCACTGGACCCCCACGCAGAAGTCCCGGTCGGGGTGGTGCACGGACTCCACCACCCCGTCGGGCGCGCGCCCACCGACGACCAGGGCCCCAGGGTCGTCGACCGCCTGGTGGTGGGTGCTGTTCACCGCGGTGCGGGGCCCGAGGGCCGCGCGCAGGGGGCCGCCCGAGAGCGCGACGGGGTGCCAGGCGGTCGCCGGATCGGTCGGCTGCTCGTGCTCGCCTGCGCCCGCGAGCTGGGCGGCGATGTCTTGGACGAGGGTGCCCCCGGCCGCCACCGCGAGCACCTGCATGCCCCCGCAGAGGCCCAGCGTCGGCAGCCCGGCGGCGATGGCGGCCCGGGCAAGGCCCAGCTCCAGCGCGGTGCGCCCCTCGTCGACCCGATCGAGGCGGGCGCCGACCCCCTGGCCATAGTGGCGGGGGTGGATGTCGAAGGCGCCCCCGGGGATGACCAGCCCCTCGACCCGGGCGAGCAGGGCGGCGAAGTGGGCCGCGTCGCCGGTGTCGCCGGGGGGCAGCAGCACGGGCTCGAGGCCCTGGGCCCGCAGGCGGTCGACGACAGCGGCGCCGAGGAAGACCTCGGGACGGCGGGGCCGCACCCGGCCGGAGGGGCGGCCGGCGGGGGCCTGGGACCGGCGGTCGGTGGTGACGGCGACGAGGCGGAGGGGCACGGGGGCTCCGGGGCGGACGCGCAGGGCAGGGGACGGCGACGGGAGGGGCACGGTTGCCGCGGGGGGCCAACCCAGGCTATCCGGTGGGGCCCTGCGCTCCGGAGTCGCCGTGATCATCGAGGTCAAGCGCCGCACCCACGTCCAGCGCATGACCTACGACGACTTCGAGCGGCGCATCCGCGACGGCGAGGTGCCCCCCGAGACCCTCGTCCGCTTCGACGTGGTGACGGGCGACCGCTTCGTGGCGGCCGGTGAGCTCGAGCTCTACCGCGAGCTGATGGCGCCCGACCGCCTGGCCTTCCGCAAGGGGCTGAGCGAGCGCGGGGTGCCCATCGTCACCGCGCTGCTGGTGGGCGTCCAGCTCCGGCTCTGGCTGTGGAGCCACGCTCCCGCCCGCAGCGCCTGGATGACCCAGGCCCTCACCAACGACGGCCCCCACATCATGGAGCAGGGCGAGGTCTGGCGGCTGCTCAGCTACGGCTTCATCCACATCGGCTTCACCCACCTGCTCTTCAACCTCTGCTTCCTCGCCTACGCCGGCTACCACCTCGAGCGGGCCATCGGCCGCTGGAACGTGCTGCTCATCTACCTGTTCAGCGTGATGCTGGGCGGCTCCCTGTCGATGCTGCTGACCCCGCTGCCGCCGAGCATGGGCGCCAGCGGCGGCGTCTTCGGGCTCATCGCGGCGACGGTGGTGCTCGGCTGGAAGCACTGGGACGACATCCCCGAGAGATCGGAAGAGCGTCGTGTAGGGAAAGAGTGTCTTAAGACGTGTAGATCTCGG
>CAXQUZ010000537.1:0-9021 GCA_964226865.1 Myxococcota bacterium
CTCTTCCGATCTGTGGGCGAGGAGGCCTCCGACCAGACCGGCGACTCGGGGGCCGGACCGGGCGATGTCGACGGCGACGGCAACGACGACGTCCTCATCGGCTCGGGCTGGAGCGACGCCGGCACGAACAACGGCGGCGCGGCCTACCTGATGCTCGGCCCGGTCTCGGGCACGGTCGACCTGTCGGGGGCCGACGCCCGGTTCCTGCCAGAGGGCGACAACGACCGCATCCGGGTCAACGCCGGCGGCGACCTCGACGGCGACGGCCTCGGCGACATCCTCGTCGGCGCCCAGCTCAACAGCAGCAACTCGAGCACCACCAACGCCCGCCACGGCGCCGTCTACCTCTTCTACGGCAAGGGCCTCTGAGCCACAGCGCCGGCCCCGCGCCCTGTCTCGGCCCGGTCCCCACCCACGGGGGCCGGGCCGCCTCGGTTCTCGGGGCGGCCCTCCCGTCCGGCCTCTCGCAGCGAAAATCTCCCACTGGCCAAGTGGGAGATTGGGATATGCGGGCCCCGGTGGCGGCCAGGACGATAGCGGAGCGCCGGCCCGCCCACCGACCCGCGAGGGAGCCCGCCATGCCGCCGTCCGTCGACCGTGCCCTGCGTCCCTCCGGGGCCTGCCTGCGGCTGCCCCTCGCGTTGCTCAACCAGCTCCAAGATGCCGTGCTCAACGCCTATCCCGAGGCCGCGAGCGGCTGGCTGGTGGGGGATGCCGAGGCGGGCCGCCTGACCGGGATCGCCCCGTCCGCGCCGACCGGAGCGGGCACGGTGCTCGGGCGCTTCGAGAGCCGCCCCGACGGCCGGGCGGACTGGAACGCCGACGACGCCGCCGCGACGGAACCCGGCCGCGCCCTGCTGGTGCTGGCCATCGACGGCCAGGACCCCGACCAGGCGCCCCGGGTGGTCGATCTGCGCGCCTGGGTGGCCGTTCCGGCGAGCCCCGGCCTCGCCCACGCCACCCTCGCCGTGCTTCCCTGAGCCGCCCGGAGCCCCCCATGCCCGCCCCTGTCGATCCCGGGCAGCGCCCCGCCGCCGAGCTCCCCGCCCTCGATCACGCCGAGGTGGCCCGCTACTCCCGCCACCTGCTGCTCGACGAGGTCGGCGTCGAGGGCCAGCGCCGCCTCAAGGCCGGCCGGGTGCTCTGTGTGGGGGCCGGCGGGCTGGGCTCGCCCGCGCTGATGTACCTGGCGGCGGCCGGGGTGGGCCGCATCGGCATCGTCGACTTCGACGTGGTGGACGAGAGCAACCTCCAGCGGCAGATCGTGCACGGCAGCGGCAGCGTCGGCCAGCCCAAGCTCGAGAGCGCCCGGGCCCGCATCCTCGACATCAACCCCCGCTGCCAGGTCGACGCCCACCCGGTCGCCATCACCAGCGCCAACGCGCGCGCGCTCATCGCGCCCTACGACCTGGTCATCGACGGCACCGACAACTTCCCGACCCGGTACCTGGTCAACGACGCCTGCGTGCTCTTGGGCAAGCCCTACATCTACGGCAGCATCTTCAAGTTCGAGGGCCAGGCCAGCGTGTTCAACCACCAGGGCGGCCCGAACTACCGCGACCTCTACCCCGAGCCGCCGCCGCCAGGCATGGTGCCCTCCTGCGCAGAGGGGGGGGTGCTCGGGGTGCTGCCCGGGGTCATCGGCAGCATCCAGGCCACCGAGGCCATCAAGCTGCTGCTCGGCCAGGGCACCTCCCTCAGCGGCCGGCTGCTGCTCTACAACGCCCTCGACATGCGCTTTCGCGAGCTCAAGCTCCGGCGCGACCCCACCGCGCCCCCCATCACGGCGCTCATCGACTACCACCAGTTCTGTGGAGCCCCCATGCCCGCCGCCGACGCCCCCGCCCCCGCCGAGGGCTTTGCCCGCCTCGACGCCGCCGCCGTGCGCGCCCGCCTGGACGAGGGCTGGGCGCCCGTCTGGGTGGACGTGCGCAAGCCCCACGAGTGGGACATCGTGAAGGCCCCCGAGGCCACGGTCTTCACGCCCCACGAGACGGTCATCGCCGAGGGGCTGCCCGGGGTGGATCGGGATCGGCCCGTGCTGCTCCAGTGCAAGTCGGGCCGACGCAGCGCCGCCGCCGCGGCCGCCCTGGTCGCCGCCGGCTTCACCGACGTGACGAACCTCGAGGGCGGCATCAACGGCTGGGTGCGCGACCTCGGGCTGGACCTGCCGACCTACTGAGGCCCGGTCCCGCGCCGCCGCCGCCCCAGGCCGAGCAGCAGGCCGCTGCCGAGCAGCATCCCCAGCCGTCCGCCCGCACAGCCGTCGTCGGACTCGGGCGGTGCCACCCGCACGGTGCCCGCCGTGCCCGCCGGTGGGGCCGTGTCGACCGCCTCGGGCGTCGTGCCGTCGTCACCCGTGCCGCCGCCGTCGTCGGCCGGCGCCACCGTGTCGGGGTGGGCCACGAGCCGCCGTCCCTCCTCGAGGGTGACCGTCCAGCCCGCCGGCAGCATGACCTCGGCGCCCGCGTCGAGGCCGAGCGCACCGGCCTCGATGAGCACCTGGGCCCCCACGGCGGCGTCCAGCCCGTCGACCTCGAGCCGGCCCGCGAGCTGGACCGCCTCGGTGAAGCGGGCGGCGGGGGCGTCGGCCGCGAGCGCGAGGTGCAGGGTGCCCTGTTCCTGGTGGAGGCCCCCGAAGGTGGCGCCGGCCGCCAGTGCGATGCTGCCGCCCCGCTGGATGAGCGGGCCGGTTGCGCCGCCGAGGTCGAGGCTGCCGTCCGCCACGACACCCTCGCCGTCCACCACGTCGAGCCGGCCGACGGTGGCGCTGCCCCCGGTCTGGAGGACGCGCCCCCAGCCGGCACCGCCGACCGTGAGCGCCTCGACCGCCAAGTCACCGTCGTCGACGAGAAGGTGGGCCTGCTGGCCGCTCTCGGCGAGCCCGAGGGCGCCGAGGGTGAGGCTGCCGCCGGAGAGCCCGACCCGCCCACAGCCACCGCCGCCGTCCCGGTGGGCCACCCCGATCCGCATGTCGACGCCCGGCTCGACCGCGCCGCCGGCGTCGGTGAGGGTCTGGCAGTGCCCCACCCCGGAGACCACGACCGTGTCGGCCGGCAGCTCGACGTCGAGGGGCGGCACGTGCTCGGCGGCGAGAGCGACCCAGGCGTCGGGCAGCTCGTCGGTCGGAGAGACCGCGGCGCGCACGGCCGCGACCATCCAGTCGCGATCCTCCACCGTGCCGCCCGGGGGGCCATCCAGCCACCGGGGCTCCCAGCCCGTGGCGGCGGCGAAGATGACCCCGGCCGCCAGGGCCGAGCCCAGCTCGCTCGGGTGCGAGCCGTCGCTGGCGTAGAGGCGGTGGAAGGGCAGCCCCGCGTCGGGGCCGTGGGCGGCGAGGACGTGGGCGAAGGCCCGGTTGACCGGTGCGAAGCGCACGGCACGGTCGGTCACCCCGTCGGCGTAGGCGCGGTAGCCGGCCTCGAGGCGGTCGTTCATGGTCTCGAAGTCGGGGTACAGGTCGGGCAGCGTCGTGTCGCCGTCCCGCCGGCCCCAGGTGATGAAGAGCATGGTCTCGGCGCCGAGACCCGCGGCCCGCTCGTCGAGGGCCACCGCGGCCGCCGCCGACTCGAGCCAGTAGGGGTCGGTCATGGGCAGACCGGGGATCTGGCTCTGGTCTTGGAGCAGCACCGTGCCCCAGGCCCCCGGGGCCGCAAAGGCATCGACCCAGGCGGGATCGTCGCCCTCGACGCGGGCGAGGTGGTCGGGGAGGCGCAGGCCCCCCGCCGCGAGGCGCCGGCTGCCCGCGAGGTGGTCGGCCCCCATCGTCTCGCGGGCCAGCTCGACCACGAGGCGGTCGAGGCTGCCCGCTTGGGTGTAGCTGTTGCCGAGCAGCAGCAGGGGGGCCGGCGCACCAGCGGAGGCCGGCGCCGCGAGGAGCAGCGAGACGCAGAGGGACAGGGCCATCGATCCGCCGGGAGCGCCGAGGGAAGGGGCGGACACAGGCCCGCCGGGTCCGGGGCCGCCGCCAGCCCCGTCGCCTCCGAGTGTAGTGCAGCGCCGGCCGGACCGCACCCTGGTGTCAGGGGGGCTCAGCCCCGGCCGTGATCGTGGTCGTGGCCGTGGTCATGACCATGGTCATCGTCGGCGGCAGGCGCGGGGGCGAGGGCCGCGGCGCGCCGGGCGGCCCGAGCGGCGGCCTCGTCGGCCTGCATCTGGGCGTAGAGGTTGCGCTTGGGCTCGAAGGCCGCGCTCGGGGCGTCCGAGCTGGTGTCGGCCATGCCCGAGACGAAGCGCCCGCCCACCTTGTCCATGACGCGGTGGACGCCCTTCTTGACCGAGCGCTTGAGGATTCGTCCGATCATCGACACGGCGGGCTCCGGGTGGTGGGGCCCCAGGGGCCCAGGCGGCGCTTCTCTGATAGCCCGCCCTGTGGCGGCTGCTACACTCCGGCGCCCGGCCACCGCTGCCTGGAGGCCCCATGCCGGCTCCGTTGCCGCCCGCGCTGACCAGCACGCTGACCTGGCCCCACCGCGACGCGTCCGGCGGCCGCGGGGCGCCCGGCGGCCCGGCCGCGGACGTGGTGCGGCTCGAGCTCCGCTCCGAGAGCGGCCCGGTCGCCCTGCGCCACCAGCTCGGGCCGGTGATCGTCGACGAGCCCGTGGCCGCGCGCGTCTCGGTGGAGCTTCCCAGCGCTGCGGCCCTCGCCCACCTCCGGCTGCGGGTGCTCGACGAGGCGGACGGCCGGCCCTGGCGACCGAGCCGCGCGGCCGTCCGGGCGGTCACGGCCTGGCCCGGCCACCGTCCGCTCGCGCTGGTGCCCGAGGAGGGGCCCCGGTCCACCCGGCTGCTGGTGCTGTCGGCCGGCTCGCTCGACGCCCTGGACGAGCCGACCCGTCCCCACCACAGCCCGCTGCGGGCCTCGAGCCCCCCATCCGGCGACGGCCCCACCCCCCCGGCCCTCGTGCGCCACCTCCGGCGCGAGCTGGCGCGCTCCCGCGGCCAGATCCAGGTGCTGGCCGCCAAGGTGGCCCAGCGCCAGGGCCCCGGCACGGGGGACTGAGCCCCCGCGGGCCGCCGCCTCGTCAGCCCCCGCCGACCGGCATAGGCCCCCGGCCCCCCGCGCCCGGAGCCGTCCATGCTGGCCCTTCGCCACGCCCTGATCGCGCTGATCATCGCCCTGGCCACCGGTGCGCCCGCCGCCCGGGCCGCCGCGACCACCCCGAGCTGTCGCTCGCCCCAGGAGGCCGCCCGGTCGCTGCTGGACTGGCTCCAGCCCGATCGCTGGGACCCCGCCGCCGCCACCACCTGCCTGGATCTGCCCCCCGAGCTCCGCGCCGAGGCGCCCGAGGTGGCCGTGCAGCTCAAGAAGGTGCTCGACGCCCGGGGGCTCTACGTGCCCGTCGACGCCATGTCGATGGACCCAGACTTCCAAGACGAGCAGGGCGCCCACCGGGCGGTGCCGCTGCCGAACTTCCCCACCCTGGTCATCAGCCGCCAGGGCGAGCGCTGGCTGTGGAGCCGCGAGCTGGTGGGCCAGGCCCCCACCCTCTACCAGGAGACCTTCTCGGGCATCCCCGGCAAGATCCAACACCGCATCCCCGCCTGGGCCGAGGGCCCCGTGCTCGGGGTCTACACCTGGCAGCTCATCTACGCCCTGCTGCTGGCGGGCGTGGCCCTCGCGGCCGCACTGCTCGCCCAGAAGCTCGTGGCCGAACAGTTCTTGCGCCTCGCCAGCAAGGCCCGCATCCAGCTCGATGCTCGGGTCCTGCGCTCGACCCGGGGGCCCATCACCTGGTTCACGGCGGGTCTCGTGGCCCTCTTCGGGCTGCCCGACCTCCAGCTCGGGGTGCAGACGGCCCGGGCCCTCGTCTTCGTGGCCAGCGCCCTCACCTCGCTCTCGCTCGTGCTCATCGCCGTGCGCGTCGTCGACGTGATCGCCAACTACTTCTCGACGCGGGCCGCCGACACGGCCTCCAAGCTCGACGACCAGGTCATTCCCCTCACCTCTCGGGCGGTCAAGACCGGCGTGTGGATCGTGGGCATCGTCTTCGTGGTGCAGAACCTGGGCATCGACGTGGGCAGCCTCATGGCCGGCCTGGGCATCGGCGGTCTGGCCTTTGCCCTCGCCGCCAAGGACACGGTCGAGAACCTCTTCGGCTCGCTGACCATCTTCACCGACCGCCCCTTCCAGATCGGCGACTGGGTCATCATCGACGGCAACATCGAGGGGGTGGTCGAGGAGGTGGGCTTCCGCAGCACCCGCATCCGCACCTTCCACAACTCCCTCATCAGCGTGCCCAACGCCAAGGTCGCCAACTGCACGGTCGACAACATGGGCCAGCGCAAGGTGCGGCGGGTCAAGGCCACCCTGGGCTTCACCTACGGCGCCCGGCGCGACCAGCTCGAGGCCTTCGTCGGGCGGGCCCGGGCCCTGCTCGCCACCGAGCCGGGGGTCTGGGCGGGCACCCAGGAGGTCCACTTCGCCAGCTTCGGCGCCAGCTCGCTCGACGTGATGCTCTACTTCTTCCTCGACGTGCCCGACTGGAGCGCCGAGCTCGACCTCAAGTCGCGCATCCTGCTCGACCTCATGGGCATCGCCGAGGAGCTGGGGCTGAGCTTCGCCTTCCCGAGCCAGAGCGTCTATGTCGAGAGCCTCCCGGGCTGAGCGCGGGGCCCCGAGAGGGGGGGAGCGGCCCGGCGAGAAGGGCTGCCCGGTCGCCGGTTCGGGCTGCGTGATAGCGTCACGGCGAGCACTCCCCGCCCGGACCCCACCATGCCCCGCGCCCTGTTCATCCGCCTGGCCCCGTGGCTGCGGTTCAAGAACCGCCACCCCCACGACCTGATGTGGCCGTGCTCGCTGCTCTACTCGGCGGCCATCGCCCGCCGCGAGGGCTGGTCGGCCCGGGTGCTCGACACCCACGTGGCCCAGATGGACCCGGCCCAGATCACCGCCGACATCCTCCAAGATGGCGCAGAGGTGGTCTTTCTCGACAGCATGACGCCCACCATCCAGTGGTCGCTGGAGGTGGCCCGCCAGGTGCGCGCGGCCTCGCCCACCGTGCGCCTCTACGCCATCGGCCAGCACGCGAGCGCCCGTCCCCAGGACGTTCTCACCGAGGACGGCCCCTTCGATGGGGTGCTGCGGGGCGAGCACGAGGCAGCGATCGCGGCCCTGCTCGGGGGCGCGACGCTCGCCGAGGTGCCCGGCGGCGCCGAGTGGGACGGCGGCCTCCAGCTCCACGGCAAGCACGCCGAGGTCAAGGACGTGGCGGGCCTGCCGCCGCTCGACCACCAGGGCCTCCACCTCGACCGCTACCGCATGCAGTCGGCGACCGTGCCCAGCTTCGGCCGGGTGCGCTGGGGCTTCCTGCTCACGAGCCGGGGCTGCCCCTTCCCCTGCACCTTCTGCTCCCAGACCCTGCGCCAGTCCTATGGCCGGGGCTACCGCGGCCAGCCCGCCGCCCAGGCCGTCGACGACGTGCTGCGGCTGCACCGCGACGTCGGCATGAACGCCTGGTACACCATCGACGACGTCTTCAGCCTCGACCGCGACCGGGTCGCCGAGACCTGCGAGGGGCTCATCGCCGCGGGCGCCCCCACCCGCTGGGTCATCCAGACCCGCGGCGAGCTGGTCGATCCCGAGCTCTGCCGCCTCATGAAGCGCGCGGGCTGTGTCGGGGTCAAGATGGGGGTCGAGTCGGGGGTGCCGCGGGTGCTCAAGCAGATCCGCAAGCAGTCGACCCCGGACCAGATGCGGGCCGGCGCCCAGGCGGTGAAGGGCGCGGGCCTCCAGCTCACGGCCTACTACATGCTGGGCCACCCGAGCGAGACCCGCGACGAGATGGAGCAGACCTTCCGCTTCGCCCGGGAGCTCGACGCCGACATGATCCAGGTGGCCTTCCACACCCCCTACCCGGGCAGCCAGTCCTGGGAAGACCAGATGGGCCACGTCGACGACCTCGGCGAGCTGAACCACTACGAGACCCAGCACGTCAACCTCAGCGAGGTCGACAACGCCACGCTGGAGCAGATCCAGCGCAACTTCTACCTGCGCTACTACCTCCACCCCCGGGTCTTCGGGCGCTACCTGCGGCGCCGGCTGCTCTACCGGGCGGCGGATCCGGGCGAGTGGAAGCTGGCGGCCGGCACGCTGAAGTACCTGCTGCTGCGGCGGGGCGTTGCCTGAGCGCTGGCGTCCCCTCGCCGGCGCCCTGGCCGGGCTGGTCTGTCTGTTGCTGTGGTGGCGCTGGGCCGAGCCCGGGGTTCCCGGCGGGCTGTGGTGGCCCGGCGTTGCCCTGGCGGCGGGGGTCTCGCTGGCGGCGGTGGGGCTGCAGGTCCTGCGCACCGCCTGGCTCTTCGACGACCTGGCGCCCCGGGCGGTGGCGCGGCCCGTGCTCTGGGGCCACGGCCTGAACACCCTCGTGGCCCTCGCGGGCGACGCGACCGAGCTGGCCTGGCTGGTGCGCCACAGCGGCCAGGGCCCGGCGGCGCTGGCCCGGCGGCTCGTCCTGCGCACGGGCGGGAGCGCGGCGGCGCTGGGGCTGCTCATCGGCTGTGGGCTGCTGGGGCCCGCGCTCTGGTGGGGGCTGCTCGTGGGGGCCCTGGGGCTGGTCGCCCTGCTGTGGCAGCGCCGGGGCGAGGGCCCGCTCGTCCGGGGCGCGCTCCAGCTCGGGCTCGCCGTGCCCCACGTCGGCCTCGAGACGCGGGCGGTGCTGGCGGCGGGCCAGGCCGTCGGGGCGCCCGTGCCGCCGGGGGTGGCGATGGTCGGGCGCGCGGGGGTCGAGCTGGCGACCTGGCTGCCCGTGCCCCTCGGCGGAGCGGGGGTGCACCACGTCGCCCTGAGCGCCGGCGGGGCCATGGCGCCGGGCCAGATCTCAGCCGAGGCGGTCGTGCTCCATCACCTCATCACCGTGCTCGTCGGCATGATCGCGCTCGGTCTCGGCCTCGGCCTCCGCAGCCAGGGGGCGGGCGAGCCGGACCATGCTGCCGTCGGGGGCCCGCTCGACCACCCGGTAGCCCCGGTCGGCGAGTAGCCGGCGCAGCTTGGTGTTGGAGATCGGAAGAGCGTCGTGTAGGGAA
>CAXQUZ010000538.1:0-13475 GCA_964226865.1 Myxococcota bacterium
CTCGACCACCCCGCGGGCCCCCTGCTCGCCCGGATCGCCGCCGTGGCCATCGCCCTGGGCGCCCTCGCCACCCTGCTGGCGGGCCTCCGCGGGGAGCTGGTCCAGCTGCGGCCGGCCCTGCTGCCCCGGCTCGAGGGGCCCCTGCTGCGCCGGCTGCGGCCCCCCGTGCTCGCGGCGGCCCTCGCGCTGGTCTGGCTGGGGGGCGGGCTGCACGCCGTGCCCGCGGGCCACCGGGCCATCGTCGAGCGCTTCGGTGCGCCCCTGCCCGCCGCGGCGCCCCCGGGGCTGCTGCTGCGGCTGCCCCCGCCCCTCGAGACCGTGCGCCTGGTCGACGTCGAGGGCCTGCGGCGGCTGCCGGTCATCGACAGCGGCACGGCCCTGCTCTGCGGCGACCAGTCCATGGTCTCGCTCGAGGGGGTGCTCCACTACCGGGTGTCCGACGCCCACCGCTTCGCCTTCACCGCCCAGGAGATCGAGCCGGCCCTGCTCGCGCTGGCCCGCTCCGCCCTCACCGAGGCCGTGGCCCGGCGCACCCACGACGCCGTGCTCACCCACGGCCGCGCCCAGCTCGAGGCCGCCGCGCGCCTCCACACCCAGGCCCAGGCCGACCAGCTCCAGCTCGGCGTCGAGATCGTCTCGCTCAGCCTCAGCAGCACCGCCGTGCCGGCCCCGGTGCTCCAGGCCTTCCTCGACGTCATCAGCGCCGACGAGAAGCGCCAGACCGCCATCAACCTCGCCGAGGCCCACGCCGCTCGGGTGCTGCCCGAGGCGGGCGGCACGGCCGTCACGACCCTGGCCCGGGCCCACGCCGAGGCCGCCGACATCGCCGCCGAGGCCCACCGCCGCAGCTCCCTCCACCGCGCCCTCAGCGCCGGGCTGCCCGGCGGGCGCAGCGACCCGACCACCCGCGCCCGCCTGCGCATCGAGGCCCTCGAGGCCCAGCTCGCGCCCCGGCGCCTCATCGCCCTGCCCGCCGGGGTCACCCTCTGGACCGGCGACGCCGCCGCGCCCGTCCCCGCCGCCCTCTCCCCTGCCGCCGAGCCCCGCCCATGAGCGCCTCCCCTCCCCCCTCCCCTGGTGCCGGCGGCCCCCCGGCCGCCCGTGCCCCGTGGGGGCTGCTCGGCCTGCTGGCCCTGCTCCTCGCCGCCCCCGCCGCGGCCCTCTTCACCGTCGACGCCACCGAGGCCGTCGTGGTGACCAGCTTCGGCGAGCCCGTGCGCAGCATCACGGCCCCCGGGCTCAACCTGCGCGCCCCCTGGCCCCTCCACCAGATCGTGCGCTTCGACCGGCGCGCCCGGGTGCTGCCCGTGGCCCCGGCCGAGACCCTCACCCGCGACAAGAAGAACCTCGTGGTCGAGCCCTTCGTCGTCTGGCGCATCCACGATCCCCAGCGCTTTCTCGAGACCGTGGGCGCCCCGGGCAGCGCCGGGACCCAGGCCGCCGAGACCCAGATCGCCGACCTCGTCGTGAGCCGCATCGCCGCCAGCCTCGGCCAGCGCGACTTCGGCGAGCTGATGCGGGTGGCCGAGGGCGACGGCCTCGAGAGCGCCGAGCTGCTGCCGCCCGCCCTCCTCAGCGACCTGCGCGAGCTCACCAAGAAGCGCCTCGGGGTCGACGTTCTCGAGCTTCGCCTGCGGCATGTGGGCCTGCCCCTGCAGAACGAGCAGAGCATCTACGAGCGCATGCGCGCCGAGCGCTCCCGCATCGCCAACCAGTACCGCTCCGAGGGCGAGGAGCGGGCGGCCAGCATCCGGGCCGAGGCCGACCGCCGGGCGGCCGAGCTGCTCGCCCAGGCCGACAAGGACGCCGCCGACATCCGGGCCGCCGCCGAGCAGGAGGCCGCCGCCCTCTACGCTGCGGCCTTCGCCCGCGACCCCCAGCTCTACCTCACCCTCCGCGAGCTCGAGGCCGCCGAGGCCATCCTCGACGACGACACCGTGCTGGTGGTGCCCACCGAGACCGTGCTCACGGGGCTGGTCGGGCCGGGGCGCCCATGAGCCGCACCGGAGCCCAGCGGGCCCTGGCCGGCCTGGGGCTGGCCCTGCTGGCCTGGGCCGCCAGCGGCCTCTTCACCGTCGAGAGCGGTGAGGTGGCCGTCATCTGGCGCTTCGGCGCCCCCGAGCGCACGGCCACGGCGGGCCTCGGCCTGCGGCTGCCCTGGCCGCTCGAGACCCACAGCACGGTGGCCCTGAGCGAGTCGCGGCGGGTCGAGCCCGGCTCCACCCGCATGCTCACGGGCGACACCAACCTCGTCGACCTCGATCTGGTCGTCCAGTACAGCGTCTCGGACCCCGTCCAGTGGCTCACGGCGACGGCGGATCCCGAGCGCATCACCGCCGACGTGGTCGTCGCCGCCGCCACCGCCGCCGTGCGCAGCACCGACGTCGACAGCCTGCTCACGACGGGCCGGGCCGCCCTCCAGCAGCGCCTCGCCGCCGACGCCCAGGCCCGCCTCGACCGCCTCGGGGCCGGGGTGCGGGTCGAGGCCGTCGAGGTGCGCGAGCTGGCACCGCCGCCGGCCGTGCTCGACGCCTTCAACGACGTGTCGAGCGCCCGGGGCGACCGGGAGACCCTCGCCCTGGCCGCCGAGGCCTACGTCTCGAGCGTGCTGCCCGAGGCCCGGGGCCAGGGTGCCCGCGTCCGGGAGGCCGCCCGGGCCGACGCCGCCCGCCGGGTGCGCGGGGCCCAGGGCGAGCTGAGCCGCTTCCGGGCCGTCGAGATCGCCCACCGCCAGAGCCCCGGGGCCACCACGGCACGGCTGCGGGCCGACACCCTCCGCCGCATCGGCGCCCAGGCCACCGTGCGCAGCGTGCCGCCCGGCAGCGTGCTCTCCCGGGCCGAGCTGGAGGGCAGCGGGGCGCCCTGATAGCCCTCCGCGGGGGCCCGGCCGGCCCCGTCCCACCCCGAGGTCCGCGTGAAGCACCTGCGCATCATCATCGTGGTCGCCGTCCTGGCCAATGTGCTCGTGCTGGGCTGGCTGCTGCTCCGCCAGCCCGCCCCCGAGGCCCCGACCGAGCTGGCCGACGTGCTCGAGCCCCTGGTCGAGGACGACACCATGTCGGCCGCCCGCTTCGACCTGGGCGCCCAGCGCGACCAGCTCAACGTCATCGTCATCAGCATGGACGCCCTGCGCTACGACGCGACCGGCCTCTCCGGCACGGGCCCCAGCAACACCCCCAACCTCGATCAGTTCGCCCAAGAGGCCGTGGTCTTCCACGACACCTGGTCGGCGGCGAGCTGGACCCTGCCGAGCCACATGAGCATGTGGACGGCCCGCTGGCCCTCGATCCACCGGGTCACCAACAAGCTCAGCCTGCTCGGCGCCGACAAGATGGCCGAGACCACCCTCTCGGCGGGCATCGAGACCTACCCCAACCTGCTCGTCCAGCAGGGCTTCACGGCCGCGGGCTTCACCGGCGGGGCGGGGGTCCAGGGCCGCTACGGCTTCGCCCGGGGCTTCTCGACCTGGCTCGACGACCGCCCCTTCGCCGGCATGGACCACAGCGTGCCGCCGGCCCTGGCCTGGCTGTCCCAGCGCGACGAGGCGGGCCGCTTCTTTCTCTTCGTCCACGGCTACGACGCCCACGGCCAGCATCCCCTGCCCGAGAGCGCCATCGGCTCCATTCCCTACGATGGCGCACTGGACGGCTCCATCGAAGAGCAGGCCCGGCTGCGGGAGCAGGGCCTGGCCGCCATCCAGAAGCCCGGCGACGACCCCTCGCTGGTGGGCGAGCTGGGCGAGGCCGACGCCGCCTTCCTGCGGGCCGTCTACGACCGCAAGGTGCGCCAGGCCGACGAGCGCCTCGGCACCCTGCTCGCGGGCCTGCGCCAGAAGGGCCTGCTCGAGACCAGCATCGTGGCCATCGTCAGCGACCACGGCGACGAGTTCATGGAGCACGGCCACGTCGACCACGGCCACTCCCTCTACGAGGAGCAGCTCCACACCGTCATGATGCTGCGGGTGCCCGGCTATGCCCGCCGCCACGACATCCAGGCCCAGGTCCGCTCCCTCGACCTCTTCCCGACCCTCTTCGACCTGCTCGGGCTGCCCGGCCCGCCGGGGGTCGACGGCCGCAGCCTGCTGCCCCTCATGCGCGGCGAGCCCGATCCCCACGCCCGGCCCAGCTTTGCCGAGACCGACTACCGGCTCTTCGTCCACCGCCGCGCCCTCCGCGACGGCCGCTACAAGCTCGTGCTCGACCTCCAGGACGGCGAGCGCGAGCTCTACGATCTCGAGGCCGACCCGACCGAACAGAAGAACATCAGCTCGTCCGAGCCCCGCCGCACCTACGAGCTGGAGCAGGCCCTGCGCAGCTGGATGGGCCAGTCGGGCACCAACCCCCAGGACTACCTGGGCATGCGCCAGAAGCCGATCGAGATCTTCTGAGGCCGCCGGGCCCGCCCCCGTGTCGTCCGGGGATCCCCGCGGCGGCCGCCGGTGGTAGTCTCGGCCCATGACGACCTCCCTCCTGCACTGTCCGGCCCTGCTCCCCTCCGCCTGCCTCGCGGCCGGCCTCGCCCTGCTCGGGGGCTGCGGCGACAAAGACGACGGCGGCGACTCGGGCGCGGCCGGGGGCGACGAGCTCGAGGGCGGCGGCACGGACGGCACCGACGGTGTCGACGACGAAGAGCCCGCCGACTGCGGCAGCACGGCCCCCGTCATCGAGAGCGTGACCATCGAGAACGGCGGCATGGCCGAGACCCCCGACGGCATGGCCCCCTCGGTGCTCGTGACGGTGGTGGCCACCGACGCCGACGGCGATCTCCACGAGCTCATCGCCGATGTCTACGCCGACCAGACCATCGACGGCAGCGTCGAGAGCAACGGCTCGCCCTTCGAGCCCAGCGTGCTGTCGACCGGCGAGGCGGCCTGCTCGGTGACCGAGCTCGGCCTGACCCTCCAGCTCGCCTTCCCCGAGGGGCGGGGCTTCGAGCTGGGCACCCCGGTCGAGCTCGGCGTCGTGCTCAGCGACGCCCTCGGCAACGCCTCCGGGCTCGCCGTGGCCGACGGCTGCCTGCCCACGGCCGAGGGCGAAGACGGGGACTGCGCGGACTGAGCCTCCGGGCCCCCGCCGGCCTCAGTCGACGCGCACCTGGGCCAGCACCGAGGTGCCGTCGCTGCCCAGCACCCAGGTCTCGTCGCCGAGGTGGAAGGGCCGCACCACCCCCACCGCCGGCCCCGAGCCGTCGCAGGTGCCGTCGGTCAGGGCCCAGCGCCGATCGGAGAGCCGCACCGCGGCCCGGCCGAGCAGCCCCACGGTGCCGTTCCAGTAGTCGACGTCGCTCCAGAGCCCCACCAGCCAGCCGTCGGCGGTCACGAGGGCCGGCTCGGTGAACATGGCCGCCGTCAGGGCGACGGGCTCGGCCACCCGGCTGCCCGCCGCCACCGTGTAGACCCGGGAGCCCGCGTCGGCGTAGACGTCGCCCAGGACGGACTGGTTGCTCAAGATCTGGACGCCGTCGGCGGTCGCCGAGATGGACGCGAGGGAGGACGCGAGCAGCGGCTCGGCCAGGGCAGCGAGCAGCGGGGCATCTTCGACGAGGGCGCCGGTCTCGAGGTCGACCGCCAGCCACCCGACCGGCAGGGCCTCGCCCGCCTCGTCCGGCGCGTGGGGCACGAAGCCCTGGGCCCGGTAGGCGTAGAGCAGGCCGTCGATCCGGACCGCCCGGAGCCCCTCCTCCCACGAGCCCAGGCTCTCGCCCACCTCGGTCAAGAGGCGCAGGCTGCCGGCGTCCTCGTCGATCTCCCAGATCCGCGCGGTCGTGGCCAGGGCCGTCTCGATGAGCAGCGGCGGCGCCCCGGCGGCGTCGGCCAGCCGGAAGGCCCGGTCGTGGCGGGTGTCGGAGGAGGAGAAGGTGGCCGCGAAGCGGTGGGTGTTGTGCATGGTGGCCGAGGCCGGATCGACCCCCCGCAGCACCCACTGCCCCGTGCCCGAGACCGCGCCCAGGTTCTCCGGGTCGGTGCCCGGCGGCCCCACGGCGGTCAGCAGCCAGACGGCCGTGTCGCCCGAGGCCACGTCGACGAGGCTCTCGCCGCCGATGAGGCTCTGGAGGGTGCGGGTGGGGGTCTCGAGGCGCGAGACCTCGGCCGGCGCCCGGGGCACGGAGGCCTCGGTGTAGATCTCGTCGAGCACGTAGGCCTGGCCCGGGTGGGCGAGGGTCCAGCCGCAGCGCTGCTCGAGGGCCCCCTGGAGGTCGAGGCCGCCCGGGCCGAACTCGCAGATGCGGGCGAAGGACTCCTGGACCTGGATGGCGCGGTTCGGGTAGAGCACGTGGTCGATGTGGCCCACCGGGAACAGGCGGGTGTGGTCGTTGCTGGCCCAGCCGCGCTGATCGTCGATGGCGTGGCAGAGCTCGTGCACGGTGGTCTCGTGGCCCGCGCCGGGCACCAGCCGGATGGGCACCCGGGGGCCGCTGTAGGTGCCCACGGCGTAGCCCCCCGACAGCTCTTCCTGGAGCTGGACCTCGGGCACACAGACGCCGGTCTCGCCCGTCCACCGCGCAAAGTCGCGGATGCCCCGGCGGATCTCGGCGTAGTCGGCGACCGTGCCGAGGTTGAGGGGGTCGGTGACGTCCATCTCGGAGAACTCGGGACAGCCACAGCCCGCCAGGCCCAGGGCCAGCACGAGGCCCCCGGCGGCCCCCCGGGGCCGGCACAGGGCAGCGGCCGCCGCGGCGCGCAGCGAGGGGACCAGCGGGCGGACCCGTCGGTGGGGCATCAGGGCTCCCAGGGGCACGGTGCAGCCCCCAAGCTCACGGCTGGCCCGGCCGGTGGCGGCGGCGCCCCCCGGGAAGCTGCGCGCATCAGCCGTCGCGCTCGACCCGGACCAGGACCAGCCCGGCCTCGCCCTCCCCCCAGAGCACCGCGCTGTCGCCCACCGAGAGCACCCGCCGCACGGTCAGCGGCGCCCCCGTGCCGTCGCAGGCGTCGGCGGGCAGGTGCCAGGTGGTGGCCTCGGGGCTCGCCACGACCAGCCCGCCGAGGCCGCTCAGGCCGTCCCAGCCGTCCCCGTCCGCCCACCGGCCGAGCACGGCGCCGTCGGGCAGCAGCCCCTCGCTGGCCCGCAGCAGGGCCCGCCGCAGATCGACCCGCTCGGCCGCCGGCGCGCCGGTGGCCCAGTCCCGCCGGGCCGCGTGGGCCGCGCTGCCCGCCCGGGGCGCCCGGTCGATGACCGTGAGCTGGGCACCGCCGGCCCGGGCCGAGAGGCGCGTGACCCGCCCGCCCCAGAGCGGCGCCGAGACCGCCCCCAAGATGCCGTCTGAATCAGCATTCCCAAGCTCTACGCCGCCGCTCGGATCCACCAGCACCCAGGTGCCGGGGCTCGGGGCGCCGGCGACCTCGGTGGCCCCCTCGTCCGCGGCATCGAGGCCCGCGTCGGGCATGGGCACAGGAGCCTGGGCGGTGGCGACCACCCGGGTGAGCAGGCCCGCAGGGAGGTGGAGGCTGCGCAGTCCGCCCGAGACCAGACCCGGCCCCTCCACCGCCGCGAGCTGGGCGACCGGCGGCGCCCCGGGGGCGCCGAGGGCCCAGGTCGAGAGGGTGGCCGCACCGTCCGGGGCGAGGTGGGTCTCGACGAGCAGCGCAGGCGCGTCGACGGCGTCGGCCAGGGCGAGGCGGCGGTGGCTGCCGTCCGGCGCTGTGGCCGCCCAGGGGGCGTGGTGCACCCCGACCACGGCGAGGCGCTCGGGGTCGATGGCCCACAGCGAGCGCAGCCCCGGGGCCACCGCCGGGCCGAGGCGCTCGGGATCGGGCGCAGGCGGCGCCTGGACCGTCAGCACCCAGACGTGGCGATCGTCCGAGGCCACGTCGAGCACCCGCTCCGGGTCGCGGGCCACCTCCCCCAGCAGCGAGACGAGGGTGCGGCTGGGCAGCGCGAGGCTGCCCAGGGTGGCGCCGTCCCCCGGGCCCGGTCCGCGCCACCGGGGGTAGACTTGGTCGAGCACGAAGCGCTGGGCGGGGTGCTCGAGGGCCACCCCACACTGCGCCGAGACGAGCTGCTGGAGGTCGAGGGCCCGGGGGCCCTGCTCACAGATCCGGGCGAAGCTCTCGTGCTCCTGGGAGTAGCGGGAGGGGTAGCCCACCGGGTCGATGTGGCCGACCGGCAGCAGCTCGGGGTGGTCGTTGCTGATCCAGCCGAGGCGCTCGTCGGCGGCGTGGCAGAGCTCGTGCACCGTGATGGTGTGGCCCGCCCCGGGCACCTGGAGGATGCGGTCCCGGGGCCCCTGGTAGAGGCCGAGAAAGCGGCCCCCCTCGAGCTCGGGCACCAGCTCGACCCCGGGCACACACATGCCCGGCTCGCCCGTCCAGGCGGCGAAGTCGGCGAAGGCCCGCCGGGCGTGCACCCGGTCGAAGGGGCTGCCGATGCGGCCGGGATCGACGAGGTCCATGTCGGAGAAGTCCGGGCAGCGACAGCCCGCCCCGAGCGCGAGCGCCGCCCCGCAGATCGCCCCCCAGCGGCCCGGCCCCCCACGGCGGACCGCGCGACCGGCCAGCCGCGCCCGGGGGGAGGCGGCGAGGGTGGGGTGGAGCGGGTGCATGTCGGGGACGCTCCTCGGACGGGGCCCGGCCGCCACCTATCCCAGCCGGCGCAGCGGTCCCGATTCCCCAGCCCCCGGCCCCGCCGATGGTTAGGCCGCCCCCACATCAGGGAGGCTTGCATGTCCGCAGACGCTACCGCATCCGCCGAAGGCACCGGCCCGCTCGTCTACCGCTTCGGCGGCGGGACGGCCGACGGACGGGGCGACATGAAGGATCTGCTCGGCGGCAAGGGCGCCGGGCTCGCCGAGATGACCAGCCTCGGGCTGCCGGTGCCCCCGGGCCTGACCATCACGACGGCCGTCTGCCGCCACTACTTCCAGAGCGGCCAGTCCTGGCCGGCGGGCCTCGAGGACGAGCTCACCCAGGCCCTGCGCTTCGTCGAGGCCGAGACCGGGAAGGTGCTGGGCGACCCCGACAACCCCCTGCTGGTCAGCGTTCGCAGCGGTGCCGCCGTGTCGATGCCGGGCATGATGGACACGGTCCTCCACCTCGGCCTCAACGACACCACCGTCGAGGGCCTCGCCCGCCGCTCGGGCAACCCGCGCTTCGCCTGGGACAGCTACCGCCGCTTCGTCGCCATGTTCGGCGACGTCGTGCTCGGCATCCACTACACCCGCTTCGCCCGGGTCATGGACAAGCTCCGGGGCGAGCGCGAGGAGCAGGACCTCAGCGTCGACGAGCTCAAGGCCCTCGTGGCCGCCCTCAAGCAGGTCATCGTCGACGCCTTCGGCACCTTCCCCGAAGACCCCGAAGAGCAGCTCCGGCTGGCCATCAACGCCGTCTTCCGCTCCTTCAACACCCCCCGCGCCCGCTACTACCGCAAGTCGAACGGCCTCGCCGACGACATGGGCACGGCCGTCAACGTCCAGGCCATGGTCTTCGGCAACATGGGCGAGGGCTCGGCCACGGGCGTCTGCTTCACCCGCGACCCCAAGTCGGGGGCCCGCCGCTTCTTCGGCGAGTGGCTGCCCAACGCCCAGGGCGAGGACGTCGTCGCCGGCACCCACACCCCGCTGCCCCTCGTGGCCGACCAGGACGGCGCCGACCCAGGCCTCCAGCCCCTCTCGGCGGCCATGCCGACGGTCTTCGGCGAGCTCGACCGCATCCAGCGCACCCTCGAGTCCCACTTCAAGGACATGCAGGACATCGAGTTCACCATCGAGGACGGGCGCCTCTGGCTGCTCCAGACCCGCACGGGCAAGCGCACCCCCGCCGCCGCCGTCCAGATCGCCGTCGACATGGTCAACGAGGGCCTCATCAGCAAGGAGACGGCCCTCGCCCGCATCGAGCCCACCACCCTCGAGATGGTGCTGCGGCCCGTGCTCGACCCGGACGCCCCCCGCAAGGTCATCGCCAAGGGCCTCAACGCCAGCCCCGGCGCCGCCAGCGGCCGCGTGGTCTTCCACAGCGACCAGGCCCAGGACCTCACCGAGCGCGGCGAGCGGGTCATCCTCGTGCGCAACGAGACCAGCCCCGAAGACATCCAGGGCATGACGGTCTCGACGGGCATCCTCACGAGCCGCGGCGGCCAGACCAGCCACGCCGCCGTTGTCGCCCGGGGCATGGGCAAGCCCTGCGTGGTCGGCTGCACCGACATCGTCGTCGACTACGCCCGCGGGCTCTTCTACGCCGGCGACACGGTCGTGCGCCGCCTCGACTGGATCACCATCGACGGCGCCACGGGCGAGGTCATGGAGGGCGAGGTGCCCACCCTGGCGCCCCCCACCGACTCGGGGGCCATGGCCGAGCTGCTGCGCTGGGCCGACGAGGTCGCCGAGCTCAAGGTCCGCGCCAACGCCGACAACGGCCCCGACGCCGAGCGGGCCCGGGCCCTCGGCGCCACCGGCATCGGCCTCTGCCGCACCGAGCACATGTTCTTCCAGCCCGACGCCCTGCGCGCCATGCGCCAGATGCTCGTGGCCACCGACCAGCGCTCGCGCCAGCGCGCCCTCGCCCAGGTGCTCCCCGTCCAGCGGGCCGCCTTCGAGGAGATCCTCACCGCCATGGACGGGCTGCCGGTCACCATCCGGCTGCTCGATCCGCCGCTCCACGAGTTCCTCCCCGAGCGGGCCGAAGACATCGCCGCCGTCGCCGACGACCTCGGCGTGCGCACCGAGGTGCTGGCCGAGCGGCTGCGCCAGCTCCACGAGGCGAACCCGATGCTGGGCCACCGCGGCGTGCGGGTGGGCGTCACGGCGCCCGAGATCTACCGCACCCAGGTGCGCGCCATCTTCGAGGCCGCCTGCGACTGCCTGCGCAAGGGCATCGAGCCCGTCATCGAGGTGATGGTGCCCCTCATCGCCACCGCGGCCGAGCTCAAGGTCGTGCGGGCCAGCATCGACGAGGTGGCCGAGCAGGTGCTGGGCGAGCAGCACCAAGACCTCGACTACACCGTCGGCACGATGATCGAGCTGCCCCGGGCGGCGCTGATGGCCAAGCAGATCGCCCGCGAGGCCGACTTCTTCAGCTTCGGCACCAACGATCTGACCCAGATGACCTTCGGCTTCAGCCGGGACGACATCGGCAGCTTCCTGCCCCAGTACCTCCAGCAGGGCATCCTCCCCGACTCTCCCCTCACCCGCTTCGACAGCGAGGGGGTCGGCCAGCTCGTCAAGATCGGCACCGACCGCGGCCGCCACGCCAACGCCCGGCTCAAGGTGGGCGTCTGCGGCGAGCACGGCGGCGATCCCCACGGCGTCGGCTTCTTCCACCGGGTGGGCCTCGACTATGTGAGCTGCTCGCCCTTCCGGGTGCCGGTCGCCCGGCTCGCCGCCGCCCACGCCAGCCTCGGCCTCTGCTGAGGCGGGCGCCCCCGGCCCGAGAACGTCGAAGACGGCCCGCTGGAGGCCGTCTTCGCAGTCTTGGGCCCGCCGCTCGGGCTCAGTAGGCGGGGCAGGCCTCGGCGGCGCTCACCCCGGCGTTGTAGCCGTCGACCGTCTCGCAGTAGGCCGCGAGCCAGGCCTCGGTGTGGCAGGCGAAGGCCTCGTCGCTGGCGGCATCGTAGCCCTCGCACCAGCCGGCGTCGTCGAGGCCGTAGTCGGCCGGGTTGCCCCCGAAGCCCACCACACAGGCCGTGCGGGCCTCGATGTAGGCGCCGCAGTGGTCGATGTCTTCGGCCACCTCGCCCGTCTTGCCGGTGTCGGCGGCGGTCTCGTCTTTGTTCTTGCAGCCGGCAGCGAGGACGAGGCCGGCCATGAGGGCCACGCGAGCGCGAAACATCTCGGTCTCCAGGACGGGGGTGCGGCAGGGTAGCACCCGGCGGGGGCAGGAGCGAGCGGAGAGGACCCGCCGGCGGCGGCGACGGAGCCGGCACCCCCGAGAACGAGGACGCGCCCCCGGGCCGAGGCCAGGGAGCGCGTCCAGAAGCAGCACTGCAGCGGGATCAGCCGGCGCAGGAAGCCGCCTCGGTCGACATCGCGTTGATGCCCTCGGCGGTGCTGCAGTCGGCGCCGCTGATGGCGTCGGTGTAGCAGTCGAAGATGCTGTCCCAGGAGCCGTCGCCCGGGTCGTAGGTGTCGCAGTAGGTGGCCGAGTCGATGCCGGCGTCGGACAGGTCGATGCCCGCCTCGGCGTAGCACTCGGTGATGGCGCTGATGTAGCCCTCGCAGCCGGAGCCGCCGGCAGCGTCGTCACCGGCCGAGTCGCCGTCCTTGTCACCACAGGCCACACCGAGAGCGAGAACAGCGCCGAGAGCGGCAAGCGTCTTGAAGTTCATGTCATCCTCCATGAAGGTGGCCAAGAGGTATCCGTTCCCCGGGCCCGCCCGCAATCCTCCGGCCAAAAATGGCCAGAAAAAATGCGGTCAGTGGGCCGTGGGCGCAGCGGGCGCGGGGCCGTTCCCCGGGGCGGGCACCAGGCGCCCGAGCACGGCGGCCAGCTCTTCGGGGCCGCTGTCGTGGGCCAGGGCCTCGCGCCGCTCGGCGATGTCGGCGAAGAGCTGCTCGGCCACCTCTCCGGCGACAATGCCGTCGGCCACGGCATGACGGAGGGCCTCTTCCTCGGCGGTGAGCAGGTGCAGGGCCGCCTCCTGGGCGCGCTCCAGGGCCAGGGCGCTGCCGGCCAGCCGCTCGGCGTCGGCCTTGTGGCGGGCCAGCCGGCCGCCGTAGTGGGCCCGCATGCGCGCGGAGATCGCCGCCGGGTAGGCCTGGTGGTGATCCGCCGTGTCAAGCTCGCGCAGGGCGGCCTGGGCCATGAGGGTCCGTGCGCGCTCCCGTTCGTAGTCATCCATGCGCACCCCCTGATCGGTGATGCCCAGCCAGCCGAGCAGCGGCCCCATGGTGAGGCCCTGGACGAAGAGGCTGAGGGCGACCACGCCGAAGACGAGGGTGAGCAGCGGCTCGCGCCCGGGGAAGCTGGCCGGCAGCCCGATCACCAGCACCATGCTCAGGCTGCCCCGCAGCCCGCCCCAGACCAGCACGTGGCGCCAGGTCCCCGGGATGGGCTGCATGCGCCGGAAGGCCCGGGCCATCACGGGCGAGAGGCCGTAGACGGCCACGGCGCGCCCGGCGACCACCGCGAGGAAGGCCAGCAGCACGGGCAGCACGCCGTCCGCCAGCGCCACCGTGTCGAGCTCGAGGCCCACGAGCAGGAACACGAAGGTGTTGGCGAAGAAGGCCATGAACTCCCAGAAGTCGACGATGGCCACCCGGGTGCGGGGCGACATGCCGTGGGGGGTCCCGAGCGTGTTGAGGGTGATGCCGGCCGTGACGCAGGCCAGCACGCCGCTGGCGCCCAGGTGCTCGGCCAGCAGGAAGCTGCCGTAGGCGAGCACGAAGGTGAGCGAGGTCTCGATGAGCTTGTCGTCGACGACCCGGGTGAGGCCGCTGACCACCGCACCGCTGGCCACCCCGAGCACGACCCCCGCGCCCACCATCCAGGAGATCGGAAGAGCGTCGTGTAGGGAAAGAGTGTCTTAAGACGTGTAGATCTCGGTGGT
>CAXQUZ010000539.1:0-5099 GCA_964226865.1 Myxococcota bacterium
AGAGCCCGCCGGAGGAGGCGCCGGTAGACCCGCTGGAGCCCGCGGACCAGGCCGTTGTCCCGGTGGCCCCCGGTCCGCCGCACCCGCACCCACAAACTGGTGAGCACGGGCACCAGGGTGAGCGAGGCCAGCATCGACCCCAGCAGGGCGAAGGTCACCGTCCACACCATGGGGCGGAAGAGTTGACCTTCGGTCCCCTCGAACGCCAGAACCGGTAGGTAGACCACCAAGATGATGAGCTCACCGTACATGGTGGGCTTGCGGACCTCCAGCGCGGCGTCGCCCACGACCTCCACCGGGTCGTCTCCGGGCCGCTCGCCCAGCCGCCGCACCGCATTCTCGACCTGCACGATGGAGCTGTCCACGACCAGACCGAAGTCGATGGCCCCCAGACTCATCAGGCTGCCGGCGATGCCCAGCTGGAGCATCAGGTTGCCGGCAAAGAGCAGCGACAGCGGGATGACGAGCGCTGCGACGACACCCGCCCGCCAGTTGCCCAGGAAGGCGAACAGCACCGCGATGACCAGCACGGCCCCCTCAACAAGGTTCCCCTCTACGGTGTCGAGAACCTGGTCGACCAGCCAGGTGCGTTCATAGACGGGCTGCACCTCGATGCCCTCAGGCAGCGCGCTCGCCGCCTCGGCCAGCCGCAGCTCCAGGCGACGGGTGACGTCGGCGCTGTTCTCGCCCATGAGCATGAAGCCGAGGCCCAGGACGACCTCCCCCTCGCCCTGCGCCGTCACGGCACCCCGGCGGATCTGTCGCCCCTCGTGCACCTCGGCCACGTCCCGCACCCGCACGGGCACGCCCTTCCGACTGGCGACCACGACGTCGGCGATGTCGGCCATGCTGTCGAAGCGACCGATGCCCTGCACCAGCGTCGTCTCGCCCGCCCGGTCGATGTTTCCGCCGCCGACATTGCGGTTCTCGCTCGTCAGCGCCGTCACGAGGTCGTCGAGGGTCAGCCCGTAGCGGTCCAGCGAAGCGGGCGAGACGAGCACCTCAGTCCGCCGCTCATGCCCGCCCCAGGTGTTGACCTCGGCCACCCCCGGGACCGCCCGGAGCTGGGGTGTCAGCACCCAGTCCTGGGCGGCCCGGAGCTCGGCCAGGGTGCGGGGCTCGGGGGCGTCCGGGGCGCTGCGCACCAGGTAGTGGAAGACCTCGCCCAGGCCGGTCGCGACCGGACCCAGGGCCGGGCGGTCCACCCCGTCGGACAGCGAAACGGTGGCCAGGCGCTCGGCCACCACCTGGCGGGAGCGCCACAGGTCGGCGTCCTCGTCGAAGACCAGGGTGACCTGAGAGAGGCCGAAGCGAGACAGCGACCGCACCTCTGCGAGGTCTGGCAGCCCGGACAGCACCTGCTCCACGGGCCAGGTGACCTGGCGCTCGATCTCCTCGGGGGAGAGCGCCTCGGCCGTCGTGTTGACCTGGACCTGGATGGGCGTGGTGTCGGGGAAGGCGTCGAGGGGCAGACGCAGCAGGGAGAGCACGCCGGCGAGGGCGACCAGCCCCCAAAGAGCGAGCACGACCCCGCGGTGCCGCAGCGACCAGCGGACGACGACGTCGAAGACCATGCCCTACTCCACGTTGCAGCAGCCGGCGCCGATGCTGTCCTTGAGGGTCTCGGTCTTCAGCAGGAAGCTGCCGGTGGTGACCACGGGGTCGCCGGGCGCCACGCCGCCGCGCACGCGCACGCGCTCCCCCTGGCGGGCCAGAACCTGCACGCGTCGGGCGACATAGATGTCCACCTCCTGGCGTACAAAGACGAGCCACGCGTCGCCGGCGTGTTGCACCGCGGCCGAGGGCACCGTGACGGCCGCTCGCGCGGTCTCGCCCCCGATGGTGGCCGTGCCGTAGAGGTTCGCCCGCAAGGTCCCGTCGGGGTTGTCGAGCGCGACGCGAGCGGTCACCGTGCGCGTGGCGGGGTCCACCATGGGCGAGAGGGTGGCGACGGTGCCCCCGAAGGGCTGCCCAGGCAGGGCGTCCAGGCGCAGGGAGACGGGGTCGCCGGGCCGCACGGCAGACAACTCCCGCTCGGGCACGTCGAGAACGGCCCACATGCGGCTCGGGTCCACCACCTCGAACAGCGGCGCGAGCCCGTCAACGGCCTGGCCCACCTGGACGAGGCGGGCGGTCACAACCCCGGCCAGCGGGCTCGTGATCCGGGTGAGGTCGCCCGACCCCGCGCCCATGAGGTCCACCTCGGCCCGTACCGCGGCCAGCTCGGCCTCCGCGGACGCGAGCGCCTGCTCGGCCGCCAGCAGCTCGCGCTGGGAGGCCACGCCTCCTTCGAGCAGCTCTCGCTTCCGTGCGACCTCAGCCGCAGCGACCTCCCGGGCCTGCTGCCTCGCCACGAGCCGAGAGCGGTCGCCGGCCGCGTGCGCGCTCCGGACCTCCGCCAGCGTCTGGTCCACCGAGACCCGATCGCCGACTTCGCCCCGAACCGCGGTGACCACGCCCGGGCTCCGGGCGCTGACAGTCGCCACCCGCGTGGCGTCCCAGGTGACCCGCGCGACGACCTCGGTCCCGGAGACCCAGTCCGATGCTTCTGCGGGGGCTGTCTCCAAGCCGGCCTGGTCCGCGGCCGTCCGGGTGCGACAGCGCACCACTGTGCCGTCGGCCGGCGCGCCATCACCACCGGCAGGCGCCAGCAACGGCCGGCCGCCCGCGTGCGGGTTGCACGTGGGGCAGAAGGACTCGGGGAAGCCGTGCTCGGCGCACCAGTCCCCCTTGGCCTGGAAGACGGCCGCGAGGCGCGGATTGCACTTGGGGCAAACGGACTCGAGCACGCCGTGCTCGGTACAGAGCGCGGGACCGGCAGCCGCCGCCGCGGTGATCGATGCGCCGTCCACAGGAGGGCTCCCCTGCGAGGGCGAACCTTCACCGCAGCCAACAGACACACCGATCCCCAGGAGGCCGGCCGCGAGGGCGGGCCTCCAGAAGGGGCATGGCATGTCAGCCTTCCTTGGCCGGGCGCTCGATCTTCAGGTCCGGGTTGCATTGCAGGCACTGCGACTCGGGCAAGCCGTGCTCGGCACACCAATCCCCCGTGGCCTGGAAGGCCGGGATGAGGGCGCCGTCGCAGCGGGTGCACTGGGACTCGGGGACGGCATGCTCGCCGCACCAATCGGCGTGGGAGCCGGGCACGACATCGGACGCGGCGTGGGTGGAGGGCGCGGGCGCGGGCGCGGGCGCGGCAACGCCCGTCGCGGGCTCAGGGGCGCTGCCGCCACAGGCGAGCAGGGCAAGGGCAAAGAGAATGGTCGGGTTCATCGGGATCTCCAAACAGGCGCGGTCGGCCGGGCCACCACGGCGCGGCCGGTTCAACAGACGTGCAGGAGATCAGGCGATGGGCGGGGGGGTGGGCGGTGGACTCGTGGTCCTGGGGCGGAGCAGTTTCGGCGAGAGCTGCGCAGGGTCCGCCCCACACGCCGACCGACGGCCCTGGACCGAGGGAGCGCTGGGTGCAAGGGCCACCACGCCCGTCGCGCAGCAGCGCCCGACGTCGAAGTCGCAGCAATCGACCTCGCCCTCGGCTTCACCGGGCTGGGCCGGGCAGCAGTGGTCGCCCGCTGACTGCGCCGCGGCGAGCTCACCGACGGCCATGGGCAGCTCGGCCGGTTCACCTCTCAGGGTGAGCAGCAAGCAGAGCAGAATGAGGGCCAGCGCGCGGAGCATTGTGGCCGGCTATCCCACGAGGACCGGGGACGCCATGGTCGGCCCACCCCGGCGGGGTCCACACAGATGCCAGCCCACCAGCCGCCTCAACTCCCCGACGATGGCCGCGTCCTGAGCCCTCCCCGCATTCCCCGACGACACGGACCAGCAGTCTGAACACCGCATGACCACGAAGGCGGGCCTTGAAAACCCTCATCAGCTTGCGGAGCCGCGCGGTCGCCTTGTTTGGGATCAACGGATGCCGACGCAGCCCCTGCTTGAAGGGGGACATGGCCCGCTTCTTCGAGGTGTTCGTCTTCACGAGTCGGTCGAGACCAGCGCCCTCCCCAGCAGCACCGAGCTCCGTGAGCAACGCATGCGCCATGGGTAGCGAAGCGCACCATGCGGACTCGTCGGAGCGGCTCGCTGCCATGGGTCCAGCCCATGCCGCGGATTCGGATGGGGATGATGAAGTCCAGGTCGTGGACCTCCGTCAGGGTGGCGATGAGCGCGTGGTCGCAGACGCCCCGGTCCGCGATCACCACGACCCGAAGTCCGACAGGAGGGGACTCAGCAAGGCCTGCGACCGGCTCGTCCTCGACCTCGTCGCTTCGCCCCTTCGGTCCCGACATGCGCACCGTGGTCCACAGCAGAGGCGTCGCGCGCCCAGAGCCCTGTGGGCTCGCGACCCCACGGCTCTGGTCGTCGTCTTCGATCTCCGTCCAGTCGAGGCTGACGAAGACGACGCCGTCCAGGCCTGCCAGCGTGTCCTCGGCCCAGACCGTGCCCAACGGGACGTGATCGAGCTTCTCGTTGGCGATGAGTCGGTCGACCTGCTCGGTCGCGAGTTTGTCTACGAGCCCCCGGACCGCGGTCAATCCATTGGCATGGATGCCAAGCTGCTCGGGCTCCGGCACTCCCGCCACCCCCGTCACTAGCGCCCCGACCCGCCCGGCGTGCACGTCCCCGCCGAAGAGCCGGTCCGACCTGGCGCAGCTCGTCGAGCTCGCGCCCGACGTCCTGGCCATGGCCGGTGGTCGACACGCGGGCGTAGAGGATGGCCCGGGTCAAGCGACTTCCCGAGGGAAGTACGCCGTCACCGCCGGCCCCCGCTGCCCCGGCCGCAGCACGGCCACCATCGAGTCCCCCCGGTTCCCCGCCGTCGGCACCCCCGTGTCGGGGTGCAGGAACGCGAGCCGCTGTTCGGGCATGCGCAGCTCCACGGCCTCTTTGTGCAGCAGCCGGTGGTAGCGGGTACTCGGCGAGGGGGGCAGCAGCAGGGCCACCGTGAGGCCCTCGTCCCGGGCCCGCACGGCCGCCTCGGCCCACCGGAGCAGCCCGTGCCCCCGGCCGCCCTTGCGGGAGTAGGGCGGGTTGCAGAAGGCCGCGGGGCGCGCCGGGTCGCAGGCCGCCCGCCACGAGCAGCAGAGGGCGTCGTCGTC
>CAXQUZ010000540.1:0-3283 GCA_964226865.1 Myxococcota bacterium
CTCTGTCCCTCCACGACGCTCTTCCGATCTGGGGGCCGCGCGGGGCTTGCTGGTTCCGGGCTTGCTGGTTCCGGGCTTGCTGGCGCCGGGCTTGCTGGCGCCGGGCTTGCCGGACCGGGGCCCGCTGGCGCCGGGCTTGCTGGTTCCGGGCTTGCCGGACCGGGGCCCGCTGGCGCCGGGCTTGCCGGACCGGGGCCCGCTGGCGCCGGGCTTGCTGGCGCCGGGCTTGCTGGCGCCGGGCTTGCTGGCGCCGGGCTTGCTGGCGCCGGGCTTGCCGCCGCCCTTCTTGCCGCCGCCCTTGCCGTCGCCGCCCTTCTTCCCGCCGCCGCCCTTCTTGCCGCTGCCCGGCTTCGCGCGGCGCGGGCGCGCCGCCCGGGCGGGGGGGGCCGCGCCGTCGGTCGGGGGCGCCGCCGCGGACACGGGCAGGGCGAGGGCGAGCACCAGCGCGGGCAGAGAGAGCATGCGACCTCCGGCCCCAGTGTAGCCCCGCAGGGACCCCCCGCCTGCCGTGCTGCCCGGAGACCGCCCGGTGCGGCCCCGGTGCCGGCCCCCGTGCCCCCGACGGACTACGCTCCCGGCCCCCCGCACGGATCCCGCCCCATGCAGCTCGCCGACTGGGCCGGCCTCGGCCTCATCTGCCTGACCGGCGCGATGTCGCCCGGCCCCAGCCTCGCCCTGGTGCTCGGCAACACGGCCCGGGGCGGTCCGGCCGCCGGGGTCGCCACGGGGGTCGGCCACGGCCTCGGCGTCACCCTCTACGCGGGCCTGGCGGTCACGGGCCTGGCGGTCGTGGTCACGGCCTCGCCCACGCTGTTCTGGGCCGCCCAGCTCGCCGGCGCGGGCTTCCTGGCCTGGCTGGCCGTGGGCATGCTGCGCCGCCGTCCCCCGGCCGCCGACGCGCCGGCACCGCCGCCCCCCCGCCGGGGCCGGGCCATGGGCGAGGGCTTTGCCCTGTCCTTCCTCAATCCCAAGATCGCCGCCTTCTTCCTCGCCCTGTTCAGCCAGTTCATCGACCCGGCCTCGTCCGGGGCCGAGCGGCTCGGCATGGCCCTGATGGCCGGTGCCATCGACCTCGTCTGGTACGCGCTGGTGGCCCTCGTGCTCTCGGCCACGGGCCTCGCCGCCCGCATCGCGGCCCAGGGGGCGCTGCTCGACCGGGTGATGGGCGTGCTGCTGCTGCTGTTGGCGGCCGCCATGCTGCTCCGGAGCCTCGTGCTGGGATAGCCCGGGCGCCCCCGTGCAGGAGTCCCGGCATGGCCCCCTCGCCCCTCGTGCCCGAGCGCTTCCTTCCCCTGCGCCGCCCGGCGGTGGTCGCCCTCTGTGCCCGCCGCCTCGCTGCCGTGCTGGATCCCGACGAGCTGGCCGCCTTCGCCCCGGCCGCCCGGCTGCTCAGCGCGCTCTACCACCACGACTTCCACGACCACCTCGAGCAGCTTAAGGAGCTCTACGCGCCCTTCAACCCCGACCTCGACCCGCGCATGGTGCCCCCGCTGGCCCCGGGCGAGCGCCGCGAGACCCGCCACGCCGCCCTGACCGCCGCCCTCGAGGCGGTGCTCACGGCCGCGAACTACACCCGCATCGACCGGGCCGACCTCGAGCAGGCCCTCGACGAAGAGAGCCTCTTCCGCATCCGGCTCCACGTCGACTTCGACGACTTCGCCCAGGTGCTCTTCTACCGCCGGGGCGAGTCGCTGCGCACCGAGTCCGTGCGCAGCTTCTTCGGGCTCCGCGAGCGTGCGCTGACCTTCCGGAACTACGACCGGGTCGTCGTCTTCGTCACCTTCCAGCCCGCCGAGCACTTCGCCGCCCAAGACCGCAAGGATCTGCCCTTCGAGCCCGGCGCGACCCTCGTGAAGATGTTCCGCAACGTGCCCCGGGCCGACCTCGAGATGCTCTTCCCGAACACCGAGGTGCGCATGAAGACCGCCGACAAGCTGGTGCTCGGGGTGCCGGCGGCCGTGAGCGGGGTGGTGCTGCTGACGACCAAGCTGGGGCCGACCCTCGTGCTGGTGGCGGCCCTGGCGAGCTTCTGGCTGGGGCTCCGCGCCGAGCCCGTGACCCTCGACCAGTCCGCCCTGCTCGTGCTCGGCGCCGGCCTCGGCACCCTCGGCGGCTTCCTCTTCCAGCAGCTCAGCAAGTTCCAGAACCGCAAGATGCGCTTCATGAAGACGCTGGCCGACAGCCTCTACTTCCGCAACCTCGACAACAACGCCGGGGTGTTCCACCGGCTCATCGACGCGGCCGAAGAGGAGGAGTGCAAGGAGGCCCTGCTCGCCTGGACCGAGCTGTTGGTCGCTGGCGAGGATGGTCTGACGATGGATGTTCTCGACGAACGGGTCGAGGCCGTGCTGGCCGCGGAGCTCGGCGAGACCGTCGACTTCGAGGTGGACGACGCCGTCGGCAAGCTCGAGCGGCTCGGGCTGGTGCGCACCGCCGAGGGCCGGCTGCGGGCGCTGGGCCCCCGGGCAGCGGCCCGGGCCCTCGATGCCCGCTGGGACAACCTCTACACCCCCGACTGAGCCCCGCCGGCGGCCTCAGCGGCGGACGAGGATGTCGAGGGTGGCGCTGCCCGGGTTGTCGCTCGTCGTGCAGCTCGCGATGCCCTCGAGGGTGCCGACCCGGATGGTGTCGGCGGTCTCGCTGCGGTCGATGACGAAGTCGGTGCCGCCGATGTAGCTGGTGTTGGCGGTGTAGTCGGTGGTCGCCATGCCACACAGCGAGCTGCCCCAGTTCTGGGCCACGCCCCAGCTCTCGCTGGCGAACTGGAAGCCGATGTTGTTGCAGCCGGTCAGCGACGACGGGTAGGTGCAGTGGGCGTGCACGCTGCCGCTGTTGTGGGTGAAGAGCACCTCGGACCACGAGAAGCCCTCGGTGTTGTAGTAGGTGCCCGTGTGGCCCGTGCCGTAGACGGTCGCGCCGCTGGCCACCCGGGTCCAGCCGCCGCCGTCGGTGGCCATGTCGCAGTGGTAGCTGCCGAGGTCGAGCACGTAGGTGCCCGAGCTGGCGCTGGGGTTGTCGTCCTGGATCTCGGTGCAGTCCTCGGCGGGGCAGGCCGCGCCCGTGCCGAGCACCCCGTCGTCGATGTCGCCGTCGCAGTCCTCGTCGACGCCGTCGCAGGTCTCGGCGGCGCCCGGGTAGACCCCGCCGTCGCCATGCATTTCTACACGCTGAACAAACCGCACCTGACGCGCGATATTTGTCATGCGCTGGGCGTTCAACCCGACGTAAGTCTGGAAAAGGTCGCCTGATCTATTGTCCACGACGGGTTGGGCGGCTAGGCCTG
>CAXQUZ010000541.1:0-12082 GCA_964226865.1 Myxococcota bacterium
GATCGGGGAGTTCGCATGCCAGCCACACCGCTGGGCCCGCCCGGGACCCGCCGCCGCGCACGCCCGGCTCGCCCCGCCCGCCACCGGTGGGCCGGGGGGCTGCTCGCCCTCGCCCTGGGGCTGCCCGCCGCGGCCTGGGCCGCCCCCAAGGACGACGCCCGGCGCCACTTCATGGCCGGCCTCGAGGCCACCCGCGCCCAGGACTACCAGCGCGCCCTCGACGAGTTCCTCCTTGCCCAGGAGCTCTACCCCCGGCCGGCGGGCCTCTACAACATCGCCCGCGCCCACGCCGATCTGGGCCAGCTCGAAGAGGCCATCGCCTACTACCGGCGCTTCCAGGCGGCCGCGCCCGACAAGGCGGCCGACGTCGCACCGCTCATCGCCGTGCTCGAGGGGCGGCTGCGCGAGTCCGCCGCCGAGGCCCCGGCCCCCGAGGGGGGCGGCGCCAGCGCGACCACCGCCGAGCTGGCCCGGCTCCAGGCCATCGCCGACGAGCTGGCGGCCCTGAGTGCCCGCCTCGCCGAGCGCGGCCCCGCCGCCGAGGCCGCCGGCGCCCCCCCCGAGGACGGGGCGCCCGCGTCCCCCGCGCCGCCAGCGGGGGAGGGGGCGGCCCCGGGCGAGGAGCGCTTCGCCGACGCCTACGACGAGGTCGTCGTGTCGGCCTCTCGCTACGGCCAGGATCCCCTCGACTCGCCCTCCACCGTCACCATCATCACCGACGAAGACCTGCGCATGTCGGGGGCCACCAACATCCCCGACGCCCTGCGCCGGGTCGTGGGCGTCGACGTGATGCAGCTTTCGGCCGCCCAGCCCGACGTCAGCATCCGCGGCTTCAACCGGCGCCTCTCCAACAAGGTGCTGGTGCTCATCGACGGCCGCTCGGTCTACCAAGACATCCTGTCGACCCCGCTGTGGGCCATCCTGCCCATCTCCCTCCAGGAGATCGAGCGCATCGAGGTCATCCGCGGGCCCGGCTCGGCGGTCTACGGGGCCAACGCCGTCACCGGCGTCATCAACATCATCACCCGCACCCCCGGCGAGGGCGAGAACCTGCTCCACGTCGAGGCGGGCGACCCCGGCTACACCCAGGGCACGGCCCTGGTCACCGGGCGGGAGGGCCCCAGCGCCTACCGCTTCTCGGCCGGCTACCACCAGACCGGCCGCTGGTCGATGGACCAGATCGAGCGCGAGAACACCTCGCTGGTCTACAAGGCCGACAACCCCGACCTGTCGCTGCAGATGGTGCGCGCCAGCGGCCGGGTCGACCGCCAGCTCGGCGACGACGCCTTCCTCTCGCTGTCGGGGGGCTACTCCCGGGGCTCGACCGAGTTCTACGTCTTCGGCCGCCTCGGTGCCTACGCCCTGCCCTACGAGTATGGCCTCGCACGGGCCGATCTCACGAAGGGCCCCGTCCACCTCCGCGCCTTCTACAACAAGTTCGTGGCCGAGGCCGGGCCCTGGACCGAAGAGGTCGGCGAGCGCAGCCTCTACACCGACGTCGACAGCGACACCCTCGACGTCGAGCTCGAGGGCGACCGGGCCTTCGCCACCGGCGCCCTCGACCACCGGCTCGTGGCCGGCGTCGGCTACCGCTACAAGGCCATCCAGTGGGGCTACCTCGAGGGCGGCGGCAGCCCCATCGACGAGCACCACCTGCGGGCCTTCGTCCAGGACCAGGCCACCGCCGGGCGCCTGGCCATGGTCGGCTCGCTGCGCCTCGACCGCCACCCCCTCGTGCCCATCGGCAAGACCATCTCGCCCCGGGCGGCGCTCATCTACCGCCTCGCCGACCAGACCAGCGTGCGCCTCAACTCGGGCACCTCCTTCCGGGCCCCCTCCCAGATGGAGTCCTACCTCGACCTCGATCAGCAGGTCGAGGCCGACGCCCTCTTCGTCCGCACCCTGGGCAACCGCAACCTCGACCCCGAGCGCATCTTCACGGTCGAGGCGGGCGTGCATGACGAGTCCACCGACGTCCACCGGGTCGACCTCGCGCTCTACTACAACCGCGTCACCGACCTCATCTTCGTCCAAGACATCGTCCCGTCCACCAACCCCTACGACCCCGAGGCCAACGGCTTCGCCATCGGCTCGACCACCTTCGGCAACCTCGCGCCGGTCTACGACGGCTTCGGGGCCGAGCTCGACACCCGCTTCTTCCCGGTGGACGGCCTCGACCTCTACGCCAACGCCTCGGTCCAGCGCACCTACCAGACCGAGGGCGACACCACGACGGTCGAGGGCTCGGCCTCGGCCGTGAAGCTCAACCTGGGCGCGATGGTGCGCACCCCCTGGCGCGTCGATCTCGCCACCCACGTCCACTACGTCTCGGCCCAGACCTGGACCGTGCGCGACTACAACATCGCGGGCAAGCTGGTCGACGAGCAGGCCCCCATCGACGCCCGCACGGTGCTGGTCGGGCGCCTCGGGCTCCGGCCGCTCCCCGACGACAGCCTCGAGCTCGCGCTCACCACCTGGAACCCCCTCGCCACCATCCAGGGCGAGGGCAAGCTCGAGCATGCCGAGGGCCAGCGGGTCGGCTCGCGGCTCTTCGGCTCGGCCACCTGGAGGTTCTGATGTCGCTCCGCTCCCTCGCGGCCGCCCGGTCCGGCCGGGGCCTGCTGCTGGCCCTCGGCCTCGCGGCGGGCTGCGACCACCAGGTGCCCCTGGCCCCGGACGCCACCGATCCCGCCAACTCCATCTCGGGCGAGCTGGTGCTGCTGGGGCCGGCCCCGGCCAACGTCTTCGTGCTGGTCTACGCCGCCGACGACCCGCCCCCGCCCGAGGGCTTCGGCCGCCCGGTGACCTTCGCCGCCGTGCCCGCCGACCGCTTCAGCGGCGACAACGCCGGCGCCCACAGTGCGCCCTACGCGGTCTCGGGCCTCGAGGACGGCAACTACCTGGTCACGGCCCTGGTCGACGTGGACGGCGACTTCCACCCCCTGGTCGGCTCGGCGGCCGGCGCCAGCTGCGGGGACTGGGGCGGCGCCCACGTCGACGTCGACCCGACCACGGGCGCGCTGGTGCCCGCGGTGGTCCAGCTCTCGGCCGGCGAGCTCGTCGACGACGTGACCGTGCTCGCCTCGGTGCCCCGCAGCCTCGAGCGCCCGGCCTTCGAGCTGGTCGATCCGGGCACCCCCCACGTGCTCGGCAGCGGCGACACCATCCCCGTGCGCTCGGTCGAGATCGACACCCCCGCCCTCCAGCTCGGCCCGGTGATGGATCCGGCCGCCCCCGGGGCCTGCGAGACGGCCTTCGCCACCTTCCTCACGGTGGGCCCCGGCGGCTTCCCGAGCGACGTGAGCCTCTCGCCCATCTTCGTGCTCCAGCCCGTCGAGCAGCCCGAGGGCGAGAGCTGGGCGATCCTTGCCGGCTGGGACGCCGCACCGCTGGTGCTCGGCGGCGAGCTGAGCCCCGATGACCCCGCGCCCACCTACTTCACCGAGCTCGAGCTGGTGCTGGGCTACGCCCAGGTCACCGGGGCCGACGGGGTGACCGAGGGGCCCCTGCCCGTGACAAGCGCCCCCCGAGGGGCATACGCCATCACGGCGATGAACGCGGACGGCCAGACCTGGACCGTCCCCAACGACACCAGCGAGGCGGCCCCGTCGGGCGCCTTCGACCCGGCGGGCCAGGGCATCCCGGTCGTGCTGGAGTAGGGAGCAGCACGATGGAGGAGGACCGACCGCGCCCGCAGCGCTGGCGGACCGACCGGGAGAGCCTGGAGCGGGACTGCAGCGTGGACGCGCTGCGGGCCAGCGGCCCCGGTGGCCAGCACGCCAACAAGCGCGAGACCGGGGTGCGGCTGCGGCACGGGCCCAGCGGGGTGGTGGTGACCGCCACCGAGCGCCGCTCGCGCACCCAGAACCTGGAGCTCGCCTTCGCCCGGCTCGCGGCCCGGCTCGATGCCCTCCAGCGCCCGCGCAAGACCCGGCGCCCGACCCGCCCCACCCGGGGCTCGAAGGAGCGGCGGCTCAAGGCCAAGCGCCAGCGGAGCGAGCGGAAGAAGGCCCGCGGCGGCCGCTACGACGACTGATCCGCGCCGGGGGGCGTGCGCGGCGGGGGCGGCCCCGCGTCGGGATCGGGGCGGGCCCGCAGGGTCGCGCTGAGGCCGCAGGTGCAGCGGGTGGGGCCCGTGCCGCGGGGGCTGCGGTGGTCGCAGCCGGGGTCGTGGCGGAGCCAGGAGCGGGCGGCCAGGAGGGTGGAGAGGTGGCTGAGGGCGTCGGCCAGCAAGAGCTCGAAGGGGCCGCGCTCGGGGCGCTGATCGAGGCGGCGGCGCAGCCGCTGGAGCCGCTGCCAGGCCTGGGGCGGCGGCAGCTCGTGGAGGGGACGCAGCCGGGGGGTGGGGGCGGACCGGGCGCGGTCGGGCGCAGGACGGGGCGGGGCGGCCATGGGGGCTCTCGGGGCGGGGGCTCCCGGGCAAGATACTGAACAGGTGTTCATGCCGCAAGGCGGGGATCGTCGGCCGCCGCGCGGCTTTTCTTCAGTGCCTCTTGTGTGTCGGCATCGCTGGGGCTACCATTGTTGAGAACGCCCCCGTCCACGGTGTTTGGCGGCACCGATCGGCCGGCTTGGATCCCCAGCGGGGACCGGCCGGCCACGCGGCGAAGACGGAGGGGGGCGGGGTGTGTGCCATGTCTGCTGTGTCGACCCTGTCGTCGGTCCGCGGTGCGGCTGCCTCTGCGGCGGCCACCCACGGCCTCGTCCCGCGCTCCCGAGCGGCCGCGCCTTCGCGACCAGGTCCCGGGCCGGCGGCCATCGTGTCGCTGAGCCCCGCGGCCCGGGCCCGGGTCGAGACCCGCGGCGCGCTGCCACCGCCGCCCCGGGTTGAGCCCCCCCAGCTGCTGCTGCCCTCCGCGATGGAGCCGGGTGCCGCCCGACCATCGGAGGGGGCCCGGCGCATGGCCGAGGGGGCCGCGGCGCTCAAGCGACCGACCCTGCTGACCGCGCTGGGCGAGGGGGCGACCCCCCTGGGCCAGTGGAACGTGGGGGATCCGATCCGCCAGCGTGCCGCCCGTCCCGGCCGCCAGACCGAAGACAGCGCCGAGCGCTCCCGCAACGCCGACACCATCGTGGCCCGCCGCCAGCGCGGTGAGCTCGAGCTCGGCCAGTGGAACAGCGGCTCCTACTCGGCCATGCGCGAGAGCCGTCCCGGCCTCGACATCGAGCGCCAGGGCGCGGCCCACCGCAGCCAGCACACCCTCTCCGCCCGCCTCGCCCGGGGCGAGCAGTCCCTCGAGGCGCCCGAGGGGCGCGGGCTGGTCCGGCCCGACGGCGGGGCCACCGCCGCCTGAGCACCGGCTGCTTGGCTGGCTCTAATGGGTCATCTTTTCTGGCGTGTTTGGGTACAGGAGCCGGCGCCGGGTCCGAAGAGGGGCACGGAGAGAGGGTGGGCCTGTGTGACCGTGCGGTCGCCGGGCCCCTCCTGGCGGGCGTGGTCACGCAGGGGTGGCCGCGCCCGTCATCGTTCTCGGGCCCGCCGCTCCGCTGCCGACCCGGCCCGCTGCCTCCCCGGGGCCCCGCCAGCGGGCTACCCACCGGGGAGGAGGCGCGATGGACCTGCTCGCCCGGCGACACTGGATCTTCGACATGGACGGCACGCTGACCGTGCCCGCCCACGACTTCGCGGCGGCCCGCCGGGCTCTCTCCGTGCCGCCAGGCGCCGACATCCTGGCCCACATCGCCGGGCTGCCCGCCGCCGCGGCCCAGGCGGCCCACGCCTGGCTCGACGGCTGGGAGCGCGAGCTCGCCGCAGCGGCCCGTCCCCAGGACGACGCCCGTGCCCTGCTCGCGGCCCTGGCCGGGCGGGGGGCGCGCCTCGCCGTGCTGACCCGCAACACCGTGCCCGTCGCCTGGCAGACCCTCCGCGCCGCCGGCCTCGCCCACCACTTCGCCCCGGCCTTGGTGCTCGGCCGCGAGAGTGCCCCGCCCAAGCCGGCCCCCGACGGGGTCTGTCGGCTGCTCGACCACTGGGGCGCACGCCCCGAGGATGCCGTGATGGTGGGCGACTACGTCCACGACATCGGCGCCGGCCTCGCCGCGGGCACGGCGACCGTCTTCGTCCAGCGCCGCCCCGGAGACCAGGCACCGGGGGCCCACCGCACGGTCACGGACCTGCGCGCCCTGCTCCCTGCCGCAGAGGTGCGGCCATGATGCCCCCCATCGGGCGGCGCGCCCGGGCCGCGGTCACCGAGGCCGCCGCCGTCGACGGGCTCGCCCCGCTGCTCGCAGCCGCCGTCCCGACCGACCCGGCGCTGCCCCTCTGTGGGGCCGCCGAGGCCCTCCGGGTGGGCCGGGGCACCGAGCTCATCGTCGGCCGCCTGCTGCCCGGCGGCCCTCCGGCGGTCCCGGGCGCCGACACCCCCGGCACGGCCCTGGCCCTGCTGGCCCTCTCCCGCCTCGCCGCGGGCCGGCTGGCCGTGGGTGTGCCGGGCCCCGACACGGCCGCGCTCTCTGCGCTCGAGGGGCTGCGCCGCACGGCGCCCGATCTGCTCGACGAGCTGGTGCTCGCCACGGCCCTCTCCCTGCGCGGGGCGCCGGCCCCCTGGGAGGCCACCGCCGCCGCCCTCGCCGCGGCCGCCCCCGCCCTGGCCGCGCTCGATCTCGATCCCCAGCCCCCGCCGGCCGCCGGTGCCCTCTCGGCCGCCTGGCAGCGCCTCCGGGGCACCCGCGTGGGGCAGCCCGGGCGGGCCCTGCGGGTCGCCATCGCCCGGGGGCTCGTCGCCCGGCCCCGCTGACCGTCCAGGGGCTCAGCTCCCGCCCCCGCGCATCCGTTCCCGACAGCAACGCTCCCGAGGCTCCCATGACCGCCACCTTGCTCGTCCTGCTGCTGTCGACCGCCCCCCCAGCCCACGCCGGCGAGAAGGGACCCCACCGCTGCGAGGCGGTGTTCATGGGCCCCGCGAAGGACTGCGGCCTCACCGGCGCCTGGACGGTCACGGCCACGGGCAAGTCCGAGGCCCAGGCCCGCAAGCTCGCCGAGAAGCGCCTCGAAGAGGTGATCGCCGCGGGGGTCGAGCTCCGGGCGGCCAAGGCCGCGGGCACGATCGCGATGGCCACCGTCGAGGTCGAGCGCAAGGCCTGCCCGGCGTCGGCGGCCGAGAGCGCGCGGATCTACTGCCACGCCGAGCCCGATCTGGCCGACGAGAGCCTCTGCTTCGCCACCCTCGAAGACTCCCGCTGCTACACGGGCATGCCCCAGGACGCGCGGGGCCCGGGGTGGAAGGCCCTCGAGACGGGGCTCGGTGCCCTCTGCGCGGCCGTGGACGAAGAGCAGGCCCGGGCCTCGGCCGAGACCCAGCTGCGCTGCCAGGTGGCCTGCCTGCGCGAGGCCAAGCTGCGCTGCGCCCGCTGAGCGGGGGGCCCCGGCGGCGCGACCCCACGGGGTCTCTCTGCACCGGCCCGGCCCCCACCCCGGCGATCAGCCCACGTCGAAGCGCTCGAACTCCATCGTGAACTGGCCGCGGCCGCGGGTCATGCTGCGCAGCGGCGTCGAGTAGCCGAGGAGCGTGTCGAGGGCGCACTCGGCGAGGATGGTCGACATGCCCATGTCGCTCTCCTGGCCGGTGATGGCGGCGCCGCGGGACTGGAGGTCGCCGAGCACCGAGCCCATGCTCTCGTCCGGCGTCACCACCTCGACCTTCATGAGCGGCTTGAGCACGAGCCCGCCGGCCTTGATCATGGCCTCGCGCACGGCCTGGCTGGCGACGATGCGCAGGGCCTGGGGGGTGGAGCCCTCGGGGAAGAGCTCGACCTCGTCGAGGCTGACGCTGACGTCCTGGAGCTGGGCGCCCTCGGAGGGGCCGGCCATGGCCGCGTCGTTGACCCCGGCCTCGAGGGCCTCCTGCTGGGCGGGGCTGAGCGAGGCCCCCTCGGGCAGCACCCGGGGGGACACGGCGATGGCCATGCCGGCGTCGCGCGCGCGCGGAGCCACCGAGGCCACGGCGCGGGCCTTGAGCGGCAGCTCCTTCTCGCCGACGTGCAGCACCCGGTCGACCACGGCGTCGGCCTTGCCGGCGCTGGCGATGGTCTCGCGGGTCATGACCGTGGGCTTGCCCACCCGCACCTCGAGGTTGAACTCGCGCTGGATGCGCTCGAAGATGATCTGGAGGTGGAGCTCGCCCATGCCCTTGAGCACCCGCTGGCCGGTCTCCTGGTTCTCCTCGAAGCGCACGGTGGGGTCTTCCTCGCAGATCTTCCCGAAGACCTCGAGCAGCTTGCCCTCCTCGGAGGACTTCATGGGCTCGACGGCGAGGCCCAGCACGGGCTCCTTCGTGTCGATGCGCTCCAGCAGGATCTCGTCGCCCTCGGGGCCGAGGATGGTGTCGCCGGTGGTGGCCTTGCGCAGGCCCGCCAGCAGCACGATCTCACCGGCACCGGCGCCGTTGATGCGGGTCTTGGCCCCGGCGTCGATCTGGAAGACCCGGGCGACCCGCTCGGTGGTGTCCTTGCCGGCGATGCGGATGGACTGGCCCGCCTCGAGCTTGCCCCGGTAGATGCGCACAAAGACGTGGCGGCGGCCGTCCCAGAGCTGGACCTTGAAGGCCAGGGCGGCGAGCTCGCCCTCGGAGCTCATCTCCACCAGCTCCTCTTCGTCGCTGGCGATGTTGCGGGCGAAGGCCGGCGGGCGCTCGAGCGGGTTGGGCAGCACCTTGAGCACGCCGTCGAGCAGGGGCTGCACGCCCCAGTTGCGCAGCGCGCTGCCGCCGAAGCAGGGGTGGATGCGGCCGGCGATGGTGGCCTCGCGCAGCTTGGCCCAGATGGTCTCGACGGGGATGTCTTCGCCCTCGAGCACGGCCTCTTCGAGCTCGTCATCGCCCTCGACGGCGGCGAGGAGCATGGTCTCGCGGTGGGCCTCGAGCAGGTCCTGGTGCTCGGCGGGCACGGGGCCCCGGCTCACGTCGGCGCCGCGGTCGCCGCTGAACTCGATGTACTCCTGGTTGACCAGGTCGATCACCGCGAGGGTGTCGGCGACCGGCACGCAGACCGGCACCGGGTGGCCGCCGAGGCGCTTCTCGAGGCTGGCCATGCTGCGCTCGTAGTCCGCGCCGGGGCGGTCCATCTTGTTCACGAAGATGACCCGGGGGATCTCGAAGCGGCTGGCCTGGCGCCAGACCGTCTCGGTCTGGGGCTCGACCCCGCGCACCCCGTCCATGACGATGACCGCGCCGTCCAGCACCCGCATGGCGCGCTCCACCTCGATGGTGAAGTCGACGTGTCCGGGGGTGTCGACGATCTGGATGAGGTGGTCGTTCCAGGGGCAGCGGGTCACGGCGCTGCCGATGGTGATGCCGTGGGCGCGCTCCTCGGCCATGAAGTCCATGGTCGCGGCACCGTCGTGCACCTCGCCGATCTTGTGGGAGGCGCCGGTGTAGAAGAGGATGCGCTCGGTCAGCGTCGTCTTGCCGGCGTCGATGTAGGCGGCGATGCCGATGTTGCGCACCGTGTCGAGCGACACGGTCTGAATCTCGCCAGACTTCTTGGCCATGGGGCACCCTCGGGGCAGGCGGTGGCGGCGGCCACGGGGCAGCGCCGCAGGAGATGGTGGCGGGCCGGCTAACACCCTCTCTCGGGGCGCCGCCCGGTCCGCCTCTCCCGTGGACGCGATAGGCGGGGGCTCCCCCGGCACCCTGGAGAAGCAGATGGGTGGTGTGCTCCTTCTCGAAGACGGTCGTTCCTTTGTCGGCGAGGCCTTCGGCGCCCGCGCCACCCGCGTGGGCGAGGTGGTCTTCAACACGGCGATGACCGGCTACCAAGAGGTTCTCACGGACCCCTCCTACCGCGAGCAGATCGTCTCGATGACCGTGCCCCACGTCGGCAACTACGGGGTCAACGACGAGGATCCCGAGTCTCCGGCCATCCAGGTGGCCGGCTTCGTGGTCAAGCGGGCCTCCCGCCTCCACTCGAACCACCGGGCCAGCATCGGCCTCGATGCCTACCTGCGCCGGGCCGGCGTTCCCGGCCTCCAGGGCATCGACACCCGCGCCCTCGTGCGCCACGTCCGCGAGCGCGGCGCCATGCGCGCGGTGATCAGCACGGACGGCACCGCCCCGGCCCTGCTGCGCGATCGCATCGCGAGCTGGCCGGGCATGGCGGGCCGCGACCTCGCCCTCGAGGCGGGCCAGGGCACCGAGGAGTTCGCCGCGGAGGGCGTCCAGCGGGCCCGGGTGACCCTCGTGGACGGCGGTGTGAAGCGCAACATCGTGCGGCTGCTCACGGCGGCGGGCTGCCGGGTGCGGGTCGTGCCCCTCTCGGCCGGCGCTGCGGCCTGGACGGCCGACGCCGACCTCGTCTTCCTCTCCAATGGCCCGGGCGACCCGGCGGCCCTCTCGGCCCCCATTGCCGACCTGCGCGGCATTCTCGGCACGGTGCCCGTCGTCGGCATCTGCCTCGGCCACCAGCTCATCGCCCACGCCCTCGGCGCGAAGACCTGGAAGCTGCCCTACGGCCACCGGGGCGCCAACCACCCCGTCCGCGACGAGCGCACGGGCCGGGTCGAGATCACCAGCCAGAACCACGGCTTCTGTGTCGACCGCGAGAGCATCCTCGCCACGGGCGCGACCATCACCCACACCCACCTCAACGATCAGACGGTGGCGGGGCTGGCGCATGCCGAGAAGCGCGTGATGTCGGTGCAGTTCCACCCCGAGGCCTGCCCGGGCCCCCGCGACAGCACCCACCTCATCGAAGACTTCCTGGCCTTCGCGGGGCTCTGAGGCCCGCCGGGGGCCCCGTCTCGGCGGGGTCCCGATCATCAGGGGGGGGCGCCCGGGGCCGGCCCCGCTCTGTGAGCATTGTGCGACAGCTGCCGAGGACTTGCCTGGGCAAGAGCATCCAGGAAGCCCCCGATGGGGCCCTGGGAACTCTCCGGATGCGGGGCGGGACGAGCGCGGAACGGGGCGCGCGCCCGCGGCTCAGAACTCGATGTCGGGGGCCGCGCCCTCGATGCGCTCGAGCTTCAGATCCCCGATGAGCCGGCCCGTGCCGCCGGGCACGGCGAAGCTGCACTCGCCGGTGATGGTCTCGAACTCTTCGACCTCGCCCGCGAGCGTGACCGTGTAGGGGCTGCGGCCCTCCTCGTCGACGAGAACGCCCTCGGTCTCGAAGTAGGTGTCGCTGCGCAGCCCCTCTTGGCGGCCCTTGAAGTTGCGGCCGTCCGAGAGGTCGAAGACGATCTTGCCGTCGACGTTGGCGCCCTTGCCGTCGGTGATGTCGAGGGCCACCAGCGCCAGGTAGTTGTAGGTCTCGTGGTCGAAGGCGCACTCGCCGAGCCAGATGCCCTCGACGTCCTTGCAGCCCGTGGCGAGGCCACCGGCGAGGAGGAGGGCCGCCGCAGCGGGGACCCGGCGCCAGCTGCGGCTTCCCGCAGGGGCCCGGGCGGGGGAGGAGACCGCGGGCGGCGGAGACCGGTCGAACATGGGGGCGCCTGGGCAAGATGGGGCTTCGGGCGGCCAGCTTGTCCCGCCCTCGGTGCACCGTCAACCGGGCGCCGCGGCCGCACTTGGTTAGTCCGGCGGCGTTCCGCCCCCCGACCGGACTTGCCCATGCCTGCACGCACCGACCTGAAGACCATTCTCGTCATTGGCTCCGGCCCGATCGTCATCGGCCAGGCCTGTGAATTCGACTACTCCGGCTGCCAGGCCTGCAAGGTCCTGCGCTCGCTCGGCTACCGCGTGGTGCTGCTCAACAGCAACCCCGCGACCATCATGACCGACCCGAACATGGCCGATGCGACCTACATCGAGCCCCTCACGGTCGCCTTTGCCCGCCAGGTCATCGAGAAGGAGCGGCCCGACGCCGTGCTCCCGACCGTCGGCGGCCAGACCGCGCTCAACCTCGCGATGGAGCTCCACGAGCAGGGCGTGCTCGAGGAGTTCGGCGTCGAGCTCATCGGTGCCCGGCCCGACGTCATCGCCATCGCCGAAGACCGCCAGCTCTTCAAGGAGCGCATGATCGAGGTCGGCCTCGGCGTGGCGCCCTCCGGCGTGGCCACCACCCTGGCCGAGGCCGAGGTGCTGCTCGACCAGGTGGGGCTGCCGGCCATCATCCGTCCGGGCTTCACCCTCGGCGGCGAGGGCGGCGG
>CAXQUZ010000542.1:0-13028 GCA_964226865.1 Myxococcota bacterium
CAGCAAGGCAAAGGCAACAGCACAAGTGTGCGACAAACACAAGCTCGGGCGCCCGCAGACCAAGAAGCACACACAAGCTCAAACGAACCCGCACAGCAACATGCCCATGAGGCCGCCGGGGAACTCGAGGAGCTCGCCGGCCATGGCGTTGGCGAGACCGTAGAGGCGGGCGATGCCGTCACCGACGGAGAGGACCGTGCCGGTCTCGGCGACCTGGACGCGGGACTCGTAGTTCTGGATCTGCTGCTTGAGGATCTCGCTGATCTCTTCGGCGCGAATGCTCATGGCGAGGACTCCGGTATGCGTGGGGAACTCTGTGGAGGGTCGGCGCGGGGCTCTCAGGCCTCGGCGGCGCCACCCGAAGCGGAGAGGGACTGCTGGACCGCGCTGAGGCGGCTGCGGACGCTGGCGTCGTAGACCGTGTCGCCGACCTTGGCGACCATGCCGCCGATGAGGGCGGGGTCGACCACGAAGTCGACGATGACGGTCTTGCCGGTGGCCGAGGCCAGGGAGGCCTGGACCTGGGCGCCGAGCTCGGCGGAGAGGGCGCGGGCCGTCGTGACGGTGGCGCGCACCCGGCCGGCCTGCTCATCGGCCATGGCCCGGTACTGGACCCGGATCTCGGGGAGCACGCCGAAGCGGCCCTTGTCGAGCACCATGCGCAGGAAGTTGTTGCTCATGGGCTGGAGGCCGAGGCGGGGCAGCACGGCGTCGAGCACGGCCCGGCGCTCGCCGAGCGAGATGCCCGGGTTGCCGAGGGCGGCCCGCAGGGTGCCGTCCGAGAGGTCGAGCACCGCCGCGAAGCGGTCGAGGTCGGCCGCGAAGGCGTCGGTGGCGGCCACGACGTCCGCAGACTCGCGGGCCAGGGAGAGGAGGGCCCGGGCGTAGCGCCGGGCGAGGGAGCCGTCAGCCATGGGTCACCCCGGCGGGCTTGCCACCCTGGACCACCGAGAGGAACTGGCGGTCGAGGCGGGCGTGGTCCTGGTCGTTGATCTGGGCCTTGGCCTTCTCGGTGGCCAGCGCGACGGCCTGGGCGGCGGCCTCCTTGCGGAGGGCGGCGACGGCGCGGTCGGACTCGTCCCGGATGGCGCGGGCGGCCCCGTCCTTGAGGCTGGCGGCCTCGGCCCGGGCCTCGGCGATGAGCTTGTCGTGCTCGGCGCTGGCCTTGGCCTCGGCCTCGGCCTGCATGCCGGCGAGCTGGGCCTCGAAGCCGGCGAGCTTCTGCTCGAGCTCGTCGAAGCGCTCCTTGGCGATGCGCTCGGCCTCGCCCGACTTCTCGATGCCCTTGCGGATGCCGTCCCGCCGGGCCGCGAGGGCCGCCGAGATGGGCTTGCGGGCGACGTAGATCAGCACGCCGAGCAGGATGGCCAGGTTGAGGGCATGCTGGCCGATCAGCGGAGCGGCCTCGCCCAGGGTCGAGGGGATGGCGCTCTCGCCACCACCGCCGGCCCAGGCCGAGCCCGCGAGCAGCCCGAGGGCGGCGGCGTGCGGCAGGCGTCGAAGGAAGGACATGGGGTCTCCCGTGCAGATCCCGGCGTCGGAGGCCGGGGCGGGGCGCTGTGGCCCGTCGGGGAAGAAGGGGAAGGAGAGGGCTCAGCCCGCGGCGGCGCGACCGAGCACCTGGGCGGCGATCTGGTCAGCGAGCTGCTGGGAGGTGGTGGCCAGGGCGGACCGGGCGGCGTCGCGCTCGGTGGTGATCCGGGCGATCGCGGCCTCGATCTCGGCGTCGGCCTCGGCGCGGGCCGCCGCGACGATGCTGGCGGCCTCGCTGGCGGCCACCGCCCGGCGCTCGGCGCGCATCTCGTTGATGCCCACCTTGGCGGCGTGGAGCTTCTTCTCGTACTCCTCGGCCCGCGCGGCGAGCTTGGCCTCGAGCTCCTTGGCCCGGCCGCCCGCACCCTCGATCGCGTCGTCACGACCCTCGAGGTACTCGAGCATGGGCTTGAAGATGAGGAAGTGCAGTCCGCCCACGGTCAGGAGGAAGGGCACCGTCTGCAGCCCCACCATCACCGGGTTGGGCATGAAGGAGATGTCGGCCATCGGGAGCTCCCGTGGTCACCGGCCCGCACGGCGGGGGGCCATGAAAATGAAGTGTTGATGCGGATTCTCTGGGAGACCTGCGCCCGAGGACGAGGCCGACGGCCGGGCCCGGGGGCGCCGCCATCTCCGCGCGAGACCCGACCGAAGAAGGGCCCCGAAAGGCCCCGGGCGATATCGTGCGACCCCCCTCGCGGCAACCGGTGGCGGGCCGCTGTCGCCAAACTGGCAAGCGCCGCGCCGGATCCCCCCGGCTGCGCCCCGGGATCGGCTGGTGATCCGCCAGAGTGGCGGCCGTCCCCGCCCCCCGCAGGCCCGGCCCCGGCGCCCCGGGGGAGGGGCGGCGCGACACTGGTACACTCGCCCCCCTGGGCAGCCCCCGCGGGCCCCCGGGGGCGTCCACCGCTCCGGCCCGCCGCCCCACCCCTCCCCGCATCCCGCTCCCGAGGCCGCCGTGTCGGACTCCGACTTCCAGCGCCGCCTGCGCATGACCCTCGCCCGTCTCCAGGAGGCCCTCGACGCCGAGGACCTCGACCGGGCCGCCGACGCCCTCGCCGCCCTCGCGGGCCTCCACCCCGCCGCCGAGCGGCTGGGGCGGGCGCGGGTCGCCGCCGACCGCGAGGACTGGGGCGCCGTGCTCCGGCTGCTGGGCGAGCTCAAGGGGGCGCCCCAGGCCCTCGAGGCGCCCGTGGTGGCCCTGGTGGCGGCCGCCCTCGCCGAGACCCACCGGGCGAGCCAGGGCGAGGAGCTGGCCCAGGCCTGGCTCGGGCGGGCCCCCGCCGCGGCGGACGACCTCGACAACACCGCCGTGGCCGCCGCCCTGGCCCGCTGCTGGCTCCGGTCCCGCCGCTTCGAGCAGGCCCACCTGCTGCTGCTCCAGATCCTCGACCACCACCCCCAGCACGGGGAGGCCCTGGGCCTGCTGGGCATGCTCCACCTCCAGCGCGGCGAGCTCGACCCGGCCCTGGCCGTGCTCCGGCGCGCCTGCAGCGCCCGTCCCCTCTCCCCCCGCCCGCTGCTCTCTCTGTCCCAGGCCTGGCTGCTGGCCGGCCGGCCGGCCGAGGGGGCCCGCGACGTGGCGGCCCGGGCCGGCGCCTTCGGCGACCGCATCGAGCCGGGCGTGCTGCTCGCCCTCGCCACCCTCCAGCTCCAGGCCGGGCTGCCCGCGCCCGTGCCCTCCGTGCTGCGGCGCATCGAGGGCGGGGGCACGCTGGGCCACGGCCTGCGCATCTCGGTGGCCCGCCTCTGGGCCGAGCTCGGGGCCGCCGCCGGGGCCAGCGCCGAGATCCGCCGCCTCGCCGACGGCTGTGGCTCGCCGGGGGTCGCCGCCCTGCTCCGTGCCCTCGCCGACGAGGCCGACGGCCACGACCCGCTGCCCGCCCTCGACGAGGCCGCCGCCGCCATTCCCGAGGCCTGGCTGGTGCACGAGCGCCGGGCCAGCGCCCTGCTTGCCCAGGGCGAGCTCGCCGGCGCCGAGGCCGCCATCGCCGAGGCCCGCCGCCGGGCCGGGGGCAAGGGCGAGGTCCACGTCACCGGGGCCATCATCGACCTCGCCGCCGCCCGGGTGGGCGGGGGTCTGGCCGGCTCCCGGGCCGCCCGGGCCGCCCTCGACACCCTCCGCATGGCCGCCGACCACCCCGCCCTGCTCCAGTCCCTGCGCGCCCGGGCCCACGCCGCCCTCGTGGCCCACGACGCGTCCCGCTGATCCCGGATCCCCCCGATGAAGTCCCCCGCCCGCCGCCGTCCCCGCCGCATCCAGCGCCTCCGCCGTCCCGAGCAGCTCCCGAAGCTGCTGCGCGCCGCCGGCCCCACCCTGCCCGATCGGCTCGCCAGCGCCGTCGAGCGCCTCGGACCGGCCGCGCTGCCCGTGCTCTGGGAGATCATCGAGACCGCCGAGTTGGTCGAGGCCTCCGCCGAGGGGGGCGGGGTGCTCGACACCGAAGACGCCGCCGCCTGGGCCGCCGCGCCGCCCGCCGTCCGGGCCGCCGTGCACGCCACGGCCCTCGTCGCGCGCCTTCGTCCCGACGACGGGGCCGGCCGGCTGCTCGACCGGCTCGTGCTCCTCGGCGGCAGCACGGCGCTCTCGCTGCCCCTGCGCGACGCCCTGACGCCCTACGCCGGCGACCACGCCGAGGCCTTCTTCGACGCCCTCGCCGCCACCGACGACTTCGACCTCCAGATGCTGCTCACGAGCGCCCTGGCCGGCGCAGGGGTCAAGGACGCCCGGCTGCGCGACATCCTGCGCAACGAGCTGCTGCCGCGCAGCATCCCCGCCTTCCTCGACAGCGTGCGCTACACCGGCGACCCGGCCCTGCTGCCCGACGTGCTCGGGCTGCTCCGCGACGCCGAGGCCCACCCCGAGGCGGTCGATCCCGAGCTCTGGCGCGCCTTCATGGGCGCCATCATCGCGACCGGCGGCAAGGCCCCCGACTCGGTGGCCCAGCACATGCTCCAGGCCGCCCTGGCCCAGCTCCCGAGCGACTAGCCCAAGCCCCGGGACCGGGCCCGGGACCGGGACCGCACCGCCCCCCCGGCGCGGCGCCCGCTCCCCCCGCCGCTCAGCGCAGCAGCCGCTTCATCGCCGTCTCGAGGTTGCCCTCGGGGTAGAGCAGGTCGATGCCGCAGGGCAGCCCGGCCAGGGCGTCGAGGGCGTCGCCCACGAAGCGCTGGGGGATGACCGAGCCGTGCTGGGGCAGGATGGCCTGGATCGGGAAGGGGCGCATCTTCTCGACGAAGCCGGCCAGCGCGCGGTTGCTCGCCATGTAGAACACATGGAAGGGCACCATCGTGCGCCAGTGCCGCTCCCAGTCGGTCACCACCAGCTCCCAGTCCTTCTCGATGGCCGCGCCCACGTCCCCGGTGAACAGGAAGCCCGTGGTCTCATCGAAGGTGACGCAGGCCTCGGGGAAGTGCAGGAAGGGCGCCGTGAAGAAGGCGAGCACCTTGCCGCTGGGCAGCTCGAGCAGGGTCGTGTCGTTGGGCGAGACGTCGAGCCAGTTCACCTCGTCGGGCAGCCCGAAGTAGGGCAGCAGCACCCGGGTGCGCGGCGTCGTGACGACCACCAGCTCCGGGTTCAGTTCGAGCCAGCGGGGCAGGGAGCCGATGACGTCGGCGTCCTGGTGGTGGGCGACGATGTGGCTCACCCGCTCGGGCGGCATCAGGGTCGCCACCCGGTCGCGGACCTGCGCGAAGTGGTGGCTGGCCGAGCCCGGATCGAGCAGGATGGCGTGGTCGCCGTCGATCACGAGGTAGGCATTGCAGCGGAAGGGCGAGGGCTCGGCCGAGCCGACCCAGTAGACCTTGTGGTCGGGGGCGTCGTAGAGACAGACGGGGGTGTCGACCGCCGGCGGGTGGGCGGCGAGGTGGTCGATGCGGTCCATGGCGGGCCCCGGGCTCAGGTGGCGAGGGCGCGGAGGAAGCCGCGGAGCTGGAAGCGCAGGAAGCCGATGTTCCCGCTCGAGCTCAGCAGCACGGCGACGTAGCGGCGGCTGCGGTGGTCGACCTTCGCGAGCAGGTAGCCCTTCGAGGCCGAGACGAGCAGCTCGTCGTTCGAGCCCAGGTCGATGCGGCCCCCGAGGGCCTCGTAGGTGGCCGCGAAGCCCGCGACCATGGCGCCGAGCTCGGCCTCGGCCTCGCCGAGGCTCAGGCCGCCGGCGGTGTGGACCGTGAGCTCACCGGGGCGGTCGAGGTGGCCGACGGCGGCCGACAGAAAGCCCGGCATCTCCTGCTCGAGGCGGGCGAAGCGGTCAGGGAGGGACACAGACACGGGACGCTCCAGGCGGAGGGTTCAAGTCGGAGGGGCTTCGGCGAGAACGACGCGCAGGTCGACATCCACGGGGGCCAAGACCCCCATGCTGACCTCGCCGATGGCGAAGAGCACGAGCTTGCGGTCGGCGCCCGAGAGCAGCACCTGGCGGGTGTCGCCGAGGGCCAGGGCCCCGCCCGCGGTGGTCGCGGCGTGGAGCACGCTCTGGGACATGGCGGCCATGGCCTCGAGGGCCCCGCGCTCGCCGGCGCCGTCGATGAGCAGCCCGTCGTGGGCCGCAAAGCTGGCCAGCACCCCCGGGCGGGCGGCGAGGGCCTGGACGAGCGCGCCGAGGGCCGCCCGCAGCTCGGCCCGGGCCGCGCGCAGCGAGGCGGCGGGCGCACCGGCAGGCCCGGCCTCGGCCGCCCCCCGCAGGGCACCCAGGCGCTCGACCCGGTCGCGGATGCCGTCGAGCTCGGAAGACAGCCAGTGCACCGCTCAGCCCCCGAAGAGGGCGTTGAGCTCGGGCACGGTCTCGCGCACCTCGAAGCGGATGGTGCCGAGCATGGCCGAGCTGTCGCCGACGATGACCAGCACGAAGTCGCGGGCCAGGGGGGCCATGATGATCATGCCCTCCTTGTTCTCCGAGAGCACGAGCCGGGTGCTGTCCTGCTGGGCCTGCTCGGCGGCCCGGCGGGCGGCGGTGTGCATGATCTGGACCGCGGCGCCGAGGGCGTCGGCGTCGACCTCGAAGTCCCGGCGGATGTGGGTGACGAAGCCGTCGCCGTCGACGATGGCGGCGGTGGTGACGCCCCGCAGGGAGGCGAGGTCGGCGAGGGTTCGCTCGATGTGCTGGTTGCGCTCGGCACGGGAGAGGGCCACGGGGGCCTCCAGGGTCAGTGGGGGACGCCGGTGCCCTGCGGGGCAGGAGCGGCGGCGCCGTCGGGAACACAGCGCACCTCGGCGCGGCGGGCACGGGCCCGTCCGGCACGGGTGTCGGGAAAGTCGGGGCCCTCGCCCGGGGCGGCCGCCCGCCAGTCCAGCCGGGCGGAGGGGTGGCCGGCGGCGACGAGGGCCTGGGCCACGGTCTCGGCCCGGGCGGTGGCCACGAGCCGGCGGTCCCGGGGGCTGCCCAGGCTGCAGCTGTGGCCCACAACCTCGATCATGCCGTCGCAGTGGAGCATCTCGGGCAGGAGGGAGGCCAGGGCCGGGGCGGCATCCCAGACGTCGTGGGCGAAGGGCACGGTCCAGGGACCCGGCGGGGGCCCGGCGGGGGACGCAGGGGACGCAGGGGACGCAGGGGACGCGGCCGGCACGGGGGACGCTGGCGCGGCGGGCGACGCCGGAGGGGACGAGGACGCGGGCACCACCGCGAGGGCGGCCGCGGCGGCCTCCGGGGCCCCGTCCGCTGGCGCCATGCCCACGGGACGGGCCGCGGGCTCCGGCCGGGCGGCGGCCCAGAGCAGCCCGCCGAGCGCGAGGGCCCCGGCGACCGCGGCCGCGAGGCCCGCGCGCCCCCGGGCCGGGGGGGCCGGCGCCGACGCGGGGGCCACCGGCGGGGGCGGCCGCAGCGGCGCGGGCGCGGGCGGCAGCAGCTGCTCGGGGTGGGGCGCGGCCGGGGCCAGGTGCAGCAGCGGGCGCACGGGCAGCGCCGGCAGCACCGGGGCCGCCCCCGCCGGCCGGGGGGACCGGGGCCCCACCAGGACCCCGTCGAGGGCGTCGAGGTCAAGCACCGCCGCCCCCCGCGCCGGGCAGGTCGGCCGCGCAGCGGAAGCCCAGGTAGAGGTACTCGCCGCCCTCGTGCACCGCCGTCTGGGGCAGCCGCTCGGGCAGCGAGCAGGGGTGCTTGAAGCTGCCGCCCATCACGAGGTGGTAGCCCGGGTCGGCCGGGGCGAGGCCCGGGCTGTGCTCGGTCCACTCCCAGACGTTGCCGATGAGGTCGCCCACCCCCTCGGGGGTCTGGCCGGCCGGGTGGGCGTGCACGGGGGCCGTGTGGCGGGCCCGGGCGCGGGGGCAGTGGCAGGCCGCCCGGTCGCAGGCGGCCCCCCAGGGCAGCGGGCGCCCCCCGGGCCCCCGGGCCGCGGCCATCCACTCCAGGGTCGTCGGCAGCCGCCGCCCGGCCCAGGCGGCATAGCGCCGGGCCTGGGCCAGCGAGACACCGACCACCGGGTGATCCTGGCGGTCGGCCGGGGGCTGGCGCCCGGCCCACCAGGCGGGGGCCAGCTCGCCGGTCGCCGCCACGAAGGCGGCGTAGCGGGCGTTGGTGACCGGCAGCCGCTCGAGCAGGAAGGCGCCCACCGCCACCGGGGCCCCGTCCACCGCGACCGGGTGGCCGCCGACCCTGGCCATGTCTCCCGGAATGGCCTCAGTCACGACATCTTGAACAGGTTCCACCGGAGCCGGCGAGGGCGGGTCCCGGTCGGCCGGCGCCTCTTCGGTGACCGCGTCCTCGGCACCGAGGGCCCCGGCCCCCGCACCGGCGAGCTCCTCCGGCAACAGCTCGGACTGCTCGTCGTCGGCGGGCATGGCCAGCAGGGTCGAGACCTCCTCGCCCTCGTCCACCATCACGATGTCGGTGCACTCGACCGCCTCGGGATCGGGCAGGGGCTCCGGCGCGTGGGTCGCGCGAAGCACCGAGACCGGCGCCGCGGCCGCCGCCAGGGCCGCCCGCAGCGCCTGGGCCATGTCGCGGGCGCCCGGAAAGCGATCGTCCGGGCGCTTGGCCATGGCCCGGTTCACCACCGCGGCCACCGGCCGGGGCAGCAGCGGCGAGACGCGCAGGGGCTGGGTCGTGTGGCCGACCACCGCCACGGAGGGATCGCGCCCGAAGGGGGGCTGGCCGTCGACCATCGTGAAGAGCACGGCCGCCAGCGAGTAGAGGTCGCTGGTCGGGCCCGCCGGCTCGCCGGCGATGCGCTCGGGGCTGAGGTAGGCCGGGGTGCCCATCATGGCCGCCCCGCCGCCGCCCCGGGCCGCACCGGCCAGCCCGAAGTCGAGCAGCTTCACCTGGCCCCGCCGGGTGATCATGATGTTGGCGGGGTTGATGTCGTTGTGGACCAGCCCGGCCTCGTGGGCGCAGGCCAGGGCGTCGAGCACGTCGACCATCACCGGCCCCACCACGTCGAGGGGCAGCCGCCCGTCCGGCCGGGCCCGCTGGCACCGGGTCAGCGTGGCGCCGTCGATGTACTCCATGACGATGAAGTCGCTGCCGCTGACCGGGTCGCTGTCGAAGGTGTGGACCCGCGCGATGCCCGGGTGGGAGACCCGCATCGCCGCCACCGCCTCCCGCCGCAGGTCGACCACCCCCGTGCGCTGGAGGGCCGGGCTCTCCCGGCGCAGCAGCTTCACCGCCACGTCCTGGTCGAGCAGCAGGTCGCGGCCCCGGAAGACCGTGCCCGTGCCGCCCCGGCCGAGGCGGGCGTCGAGCCGGTAGCGCCCCCCGAGCACCCCGCCGACCCCCGGGGCCGGAGGGGCCTGGGGGGGCGGCGGGTCGGGCTGAAGGGCGCGTCGGAGCCAGCCGAGCATCGGATGAACCTGGGCGGAAGACCTCAGCAATGCGCTGATGACCTCCAACCTACCGGGTGGCGTGCCCCCGATGTCTGCGGCAGATCAGACATTCGGGACATGCCGCAGCGGGCCCCGCGCTGGCCCGGCCCCGCAGACCGCGGGCATGCCCACCACCGGGGCCGTCCCGGACTGCCTCGACCGCCCGGCCCCCGCGGTCCGCGGCCGAGTGTTCCCCGGGGAACACCGGCCTCCGGCTCAGGGCACGAGGGCCGCCGCGCCCTGGCCGCTGCCGAGGCTGCCCACCCGCTCGGGCGCGGCGTCGACCGCACCGCTGCCGAGGAGCAGGGCCGCCCCGCCGAGGGCCGAGTCCGGATCGCTCCAGCCGCCGCTGGCCCCGATGAAGGCCAGGGTGCTGCCCTCGGCGCTGGCCCCGTCGATGGTGCCCGTCCACAGGTCCATGCGCCCGCCGTCCAGGGCCACCCCCTCGAGGTCGAGGGTCGTGCTGGTGTCTCCGAGCACGAGCGACTCCCAGCTGAGGCCCAGGGGGCTGCTGCTGAGGCCGGCGCCCTGCATGGCCACCAGCGAGAAGGAGAGCAGGCCGAGGGGGCTGCTGCTGAGCCCCGTGCCCGAGAAGTGGAGCTGGGTGAGGGGGAGCAGGCCGAGGGGGCTGCTGCTGAGGCCCGTGCCGTCGAGATCGACCGCCAGGGTGGCTTCCTCGACGTCGGTGCCCTGGGCCTCGAGCAGGGCGGCCCGGTTGACGACGACCCCGAGGGGGCTGCTGCTGAGCCCCGTGCCGGCGTTCACCACCGAGAAGCCCGCGGCCAGCTCGCCCAGCCGGGCGTCGCGGGTCTCGGTCCACTCGAGGGCGAGGATGCTGTCGGAGGCGCCCGCGTCGTCGATGGCGGTCACCAGCAGCTCGAGGGCGTCGCTGGTGTGGAGCAGGGGACGGGGCCGGCGGGCGAGCCAGCCGCTGTCGTCCACGACGAGGTCGAGGCTCAGGCTCCACGAGAGGGGCAGGGCCGCCCCGCTGCGGTCCAGGGCGGCCACGGCGGCGCCGTCGAGCAGGCACTGGCCCTGGGCGTCGGTGGTGCACTGGAGGTGGCCCGAGGAGCTGCCGCTCAGCGTCGCGTGGGCGGCGAGGCCGGCGAGGGGCTGGCCCGTGGCGTCGACCAGGGCGACCTGGGTGCGCGGGAAGACGCCGCCGTCCCCGTCCCGCACCATCACGGGCACCATCGAGGCCCAGACCGTCTCGGTGGCGGGCCCCGCGTCCTTGCCCGCGCAGGCGTAGGCCCCCGTCATGGTCAGGTCGACGAGACCGGCGCCCATGCCCCGCGCATAGAGGGCCACACCGGTCGCGCTTTGGGCCGCCTGGGCCACCACCGCGGGCACCCGCTCCGGGGCCACACCGCCGGCGAGGGCATGGGCCACGGCGCCCGTGGCGATGGCGGCGGCCTGGCTGCTGCCGGCCATGAGCCAGAGCCCCGTCTCGGTGGGGTTCCCCGGGGTGATGGTCTCGGCGAGAATACCGTCGGGAACGCCATCCTTGTTGAGGTCGGCCCCCAGGTCACCGCCCGGCGCCACCACCTCGACCCGGGCGCTGCGGTTGGCATAGGGCGGCGGGCTCGGCACGGTCCCCGCGGCGGCGCCCACCGCCCCGACCGCCATCACGTCGCCGTGGGCCGCCGGGTGGGTCGTGAGCTCCAGCCCGTCGTTGCCCGCTGCCGCCACGAGGATGACCCCCGCCTCCGCCGCCGTGCGCAGGGCCTCGTGCAGGGCGAGGGAGCCCGGGTAGCGCGGGTGGAAGGAGAGGCTCATGTTGACGATGTCGGCGCCGTTGTCGACCGCATGGTACAGCGCGTCGATCAGGTCGAGCTCGTTGCCCCGGTTCTGGGCGTCGAGCACCTTGAGGGGCATCAGGGTCGCGCCGGGCGCCACCCCCTCGACCGCGCCCCGGGCCGCGATGGTGGTGGCGATGTGGGTGCCGTGCTGGTGGTCGTCGTTGGCGTGGGCGTCGCCGTTGACGAAGTCCCAGGGGGCCACGACGGGCACGTCGACCAGGGAGGGGGCGACCACGTAGCTGCCGCTGGCGTCGCTGTGGGTCTCGTAGGCGACCCCGGTGTCGAGCACGGCCACGGTGATCGCGGCGAAGTCGTGCTGGGAGGCGAGGGGGGCCGAGACCCGGTCGAGGTGCCACTGGCCGGCGTGGGCGCGCTCGACGCCCGTGCTCTGGCCGGTCAGCGCGCAGAGGTCGGCGGCGCTGGTGGTGGTCTCGGTCGTGCTGTCGGCGAGGCGGGCCTCTTCGTCGGGGGAGACGGTCGCGGTGGACTTGGTGTCGGTGGACGCGCTGTCGGTGGACGGGGCGTCCGTCGTCCCGTCGGTCGGGACGGGGTCGCTGTCGGCCGCGAAAGGATCGCTGGCGAGCAGGTCCTCGGGGGCCGGGGCACCGGTGTCGGTCGCGTCGGCCTCGGCGGTGGCGTCGGCTTCTGCGGTGGTGGAGACCGAGCTGGTGGTCGTGCTCGTGGGCTTGCCCCCGCCCTTCTTCGTGGTCGTCTCGCCGCCGTCGGTCGACGACGCGGTCTCGGTCGACGAGGTGGTCTCGGTCGACGAGGTGGCCTGCTTGCCGCCCTTGCCCACGCCCTGCACCACGCCCACCGGCCCGGCGTCGAGGGTGCGGGGGTCATCGAGGAGCCGCTGCACGGCCGCGGGCACGGCCAGCCCCTGGGGCAGCGTGATCATCGCGTAGCCGCTCGGTCCCGGCGCCCGGCGGAGGCGACCGCCCAGCATGCGCGCCACGGCGGGGGCCTGGGCCGGGTCCTCCAGCCGCACCATCACCGTGTCGGGCAGGGTCGGGGCCACCCCCGTCCAGGGATCCGCCACCGGCGCCGCGGCCACCGAGACCGGGGCCGGGGCCGCGACCGGGTCCACCGCCGTCCGCACCGCCGTCCGGGACCGGGGGGCCGGCGCCGCCTCCGCCACCGCGCGGTCCATGCCGGCGTCGCGGTCGCGGTGGTCTCGGGGGGCCTCGGGACGGGCCGCGAGGGCCACGAGCACCAGTCCCGTCGTGCCGCCCAGGGCCGCCAGCAGGGCGGCGGGGGCCCGCCGCGTCGACGGGCCCGGGGTCGGCGCACGGGGGGAGGTCGGGTCTTGGGGGGCTGCCATTCGGGGTCCAGGTCTCCATCACCGCAGCCCCCGGTACGGACGGCGGCCCCGGCCCCATGAGCCCCTCCCCCCCCAGAGACCGCGGGCCCCCGGTTGCCCAGGATGGCCCCCGCTGGCCCATTCAGGGTGTGCGGCCCAGATCCCAGATCCCGTCGGCCCAGGCCGCTGCGGCCGCCGCCACCTGGGCATCGTCCCGCACCAGCGTGGCCCCGTGGTAGAGCTCGAGGCCCGAGTACGACCAGTTCGCGTCACTGGCGAGGGTGCGGTCGTCACAGACCACGACCTTGGCATGCACCACCTCGCTGGCCGCCGCCCGCCGCAGGGGCACCCCCGCCGCCACCAGCCGGGCCTCGGCCGCGTCGTTGATGCCGTTGTCGCGGATCCACTCCGAGTCGTCGAGCACCACCTGCACGTCCACCCCCCGGCCGTGCGCCGCCTCGACGGCGCCGAGCACCCGGTCGACCGAGCCCCCCGGGTAGCGGTCGTCCCAGGCCGCCGCGTACATCACGACCCGCACCCGCTCCGTCGCGCCGTCCCGGCAGCCGATGACCGCCCCGATCACCCCGTCGTCCGTTGCGAT
>CAXQUZ010000543.1:0-9449 GCA_964226865.1 Myxococcota bacterium
GGCCCAGGCCTTGAAGGCGGCGTCGACCCGGACGAGGGTGCCGTCGCGCTGGACCTTCCAGGTGTCGTAGCCCTCGGCGGGGGTGTAGCCAGCGGGCCAGGGCAGCACGCCGATGGACTCGGCCTGGACGAGGGGCGCGCGCTGGACCTCGACCACCACCTCGCCCCCCGCCGTGCGGAAGCCGAGCTGGACGGGGCGCGCCGGGCCCCGGGCCACCGACAGCCGGGCGTCTTCGGGGCGCTCGAGCTTCTGGAGGGCCTGGCCCTCGACCGCCTCGAGCACCCAGCCGGGCTGGACCCCCGCCTCGACGAAGGCCGGCGGCAGGTCGGCGCCGAGCACCCAGCCCTTGCGGGGATCTTCATCGAAGACCAGCGGCACGCCAGGCAGGTCGCCGGCGTGGGCCGGAGCGGCGGCCAGCAGGACCGCGGCAAGTGCAGATGGGGCGGCGAACATGGACTCTCCCGGGCGGCGGGCCCCGCGTGTGGCATCGCAGGGGGGACGACGCGGCCGGGTATCCGATCGGGCCGCTTCAGGGCGGTCAGCATCTGTCCGGACGGGCCCCGACCGCGCAGGGGCGCGGCGCGTGGAGCGGCCCGGGCCCGGGCGATAGGGCGGCGGGGCCCCCGTGCTGTGGGGCCCCCCCTCTGCCGGGCAGCCCCGGCCTCGGAGCCGACCATGTCCGTCTTCGCCGACTTCGCCGACCCCTGGGAGCACGCCCGCATGCTCGCCGACACCGCGCGCAACGCGGTGCTCATCGAGACCCTGCGGGCCCACGCCCCCGGGGCGACGGTGCTCGAGGTGGGCTGTGGCACGGGGCTCTTCAGCGTGCTGGCGGCCCGGCTCGGTGCCCGCCGGGTCATCGCCCTCGAGCCCACCGAGCTGTGGCGGGAGGCCCGGGCCCTGGTCCGCGCCAACGGCCTCGAGGACGTGGTCGAGGTGCGCCCCTGCACCATCGAGTCCCTCGCGCCGGGTGCGCTGCCGCCCGTCGACCTCGCCTTCTGCGAGCTGCTGAGCCCCGATCCCCTCTCGGAGGGGCTGCTCGATGCCATGGCCCACGCCGACCTCCACCTCGCGCCGGGCGGCCGCCTCGCTCCGGCGGCGCTGCGGCTCGGCGTGGCCCTCGTGGGCGAGGCCGACGACCTGCCGCTGGCCGAGGCCCGCCGGGCGCGGGCGGCCCTGGACGCGGTCGCCGCCGCCCACCAGCTCGCGCTGGGACCCCTCGCTGATTTGCTCCAAGATGCCCCGCCGATGGGCTTTCTCCATCCGTCTCCGCCCGTGCTGGGCCCCATCTCCTGGCTGCCCTGGTGGACGCTCGGCGCCGACCTCGACGGGGCGGCGGTCGAGGGCGCGCACGCGCTGGAGCTGCCGGCGGTGGCGGCCCCGGCGGCGGGGGCTGTGCTCGTCTTCGAGGCCCGCTACGCGACCGGGGCCGTGATGCACAACCGTCCGGGCGCGGGCGGCCACTGGGGCCACCTCGTCTCGGGCTGGGCCCGCCCCCTGCCGGCTGGGGTGCCGGCGGCGCTGCGGCTCGAGGTCGAGGACGACCACTGCCTCGTCTGGCCTCCCGAGGTGGGCCCCGCCCCCGCCTCGCGATAGGCGCCCTGCCGCACGGCGCACGCGGCCTCGCGTGCGTGCGGTCCCGGGCCGCGTCCCGCCCCGCTGGGGCCGGCGCCGTCCCGATCCCGACCTTCTTCGCCCTGTGCCCCCCGCCCGCTGCGGGCCGGTGCGCGGGCCCTGCCCGGAGTTCCCATGTCGTCTCGTGCCCTCCTCCTCACCCTGTCCCTCGGCGTGCTCGCCGCCTGTGGCGAGAAGGCCCCGCCGGCCGACGCTGCCGACGCCAAGACCGAGCTGCCCGACTACGCCAAGGCCGTGCTCGGCGACATGGACCAGGCCGCGGCCCCCTGCGACGACTTCTACCGCTACGCCTGCGGTGGCTGGCTCGACCGCACCGAGCTGCCCTCCGACCGCCCCCGCTGGACCCGCTCCTTCTCCGAGATCAACGCGACCAACGAGGACTTCCTCAAGACCGTGCTCGAGAAGGCCGCCGCCGATCCGGCCGCCGGCGACGCCGACTGGGCCCGCATGGGCAACATGTACGGCGCCTGCATGGACACCGCCGCCCGCGACGCGGCCGGCCTCGAGAGCCTCGCGCCCCTCTTCGCCGAGATCGACGGCGTGACCGACATGGCCAGCCTCAGCAAGGCCATCGGCGCCCTCAACATCGGCGGCATCGACCTCTTCTTCGGCGCCTACGTCGAGGGCGACTTCGTCGACCCGGGCCTCCAGATCCTCCACATGGGCCAGTCCGGTCTCAGCCTGCCCGACCGCGACTACTACCTGGTCGAAGAGGGCGACGAGAAGGGCGCCGCGCTGCTCGCCGACTACGAGGCCCACGTGGCCAAGATGCTCGAGATGTCGGGCAAGGTCGACAAGCCCATGATGGCCGCCAAGGCCGTCGTGGCCTTCGAGACCAAGCTGGCCCAGCTCCACCGCCCGGTGGCCGAGCTGCGCGACCCGACCAAGAACTACAACAAGGTCGACCTTGCGGGCCTCAAGGCCGCGGCCCCCGAGCTCGACTGGGACGGCTGGCTCGCCGGCCTCCACGGCAGCCACATCGAGGACATCAGCCTCGACTCCCCCGAGGTCTTCGGCGCGGTGGCCAAGCTCATGGCCGAGACCAAGATGCCGACCCTCAAGGCCTACATGACCTGGGCCGTGCTGCGCGACACCGCCGACCACCTGCCCACCGCCTACGCCGACGAGTCCTTCGCCTTCTTCGGCAAGAAGGTGACCGGCCAGGCCGAGCAGTCGCCCCTCTGGAAGCGCTGCGCCCGGGTCGCCGGCGGCAGCCTCGGCGAGATCGTCGGCCGCTTCTACGTCGAGGAGCGCTTCGCTGGCGAGAGCAAGGCCACGGCCCAGCAGCTCATCGCCGACGTCCAGGACGCCTTCGAGGCCGGCCTCGGCGGCATCGACTGGATGGACGACGAGACCCGGGCCGCCGCCATCGGCAAGAAGAACAAGCTGGTCAACAAGATCGGCTACCCCGACAAGTGGAAGGACTACCAGTCCCTGACCATCGCCGGCGACGCCCACGTGGCCAACATCCTCGCCAGCCGCAGCTTCGAGCACGAGGACGTCATCGCCCGGGCCAGCAAGCCCACCGACCGCAGCCAGTGGCTCATGCCGCCCCACATGGTCAACGCCTACTACCACCCCCTCCTCAACGAGATGGCCTTCCCCGCGGGCATTCTCCAGCCCCCCTTCTTCGACGCCAGCTACCCGAGCGCCATGAACTACGGCGCCATCGGCATGGTGATGGGCCACGAGCTCACCCACGGCTTCGACGACCAGGGCAGCCAGTTCGACGGCGACGGCAAGATGCGCGCCTGGTGGGCCGAGGGCGCCCGCGACCGCTTCTCCGAGCGCACGGGCTGTGTGGCCGACTACTACTCCCAGTTCGAGGTGGCCGACGGCCTCAAGGTCAACGGCGAGCTGACCAACGGCGAGAACATCGCCGACATCGGTGGTCTCCGCGTGGCCTACCGGGCCTGGAAGGCGAGCGTCGCCCGCGACGGCGGCGAGCCCGCCACCGTGCCCGGCCTCACCGCCGACCAGCTCTTCTTCATCTCCTTCGCCCAGGGCTGGTGCTCCAAGGCCACCGACGAGTACCTGACCATGCAGGTGCGCTCGGATCCCCACAGCCCGGCGAAGTACCGCATCATCGGCACCCTCTCCCAGCTGCCCGAGTTCCACGAGGCCTTCCAGTGTGAGGCCGGAACGACGATGGTGCCCGAGAAGGTCTGCGAGGTCTGGTAGGCCCCCGGCCCTGCCGAGAACCGGACGGGCCCTGGCGCCATGGCAGGGCCCGTCGCCGTTCTCGGAGAGCGCGTCGTGCGCGGGGCGCTCAGCCGGCGCCGCCCTGGAACAGGTTGAGCTGCTCGGGGCCCTGGGTCGCGTAGGCCGCCGGGGCCCCGGGCAGGGGCTTGCCCTCGATCCAGCCCTGGAGCATGTCCATGACGTGGCGTCGGGCGTCGGCGTCGTTGATGTAGTCGATGTCGTCGGTGTTCAGCACGTAGACCGGGGCGTCTTCGTAGCGGTCCCAGAGGGCGTAGTAGCGCTGGCGCAGCGCATCGAGGTAGTCGGGCTGGATGGCCTGCTCGGCCGAGATGGCCCGGTTCCGGATGCGGCCGAGGATGGTCTCGGTCGGGGCATCGAGGAAGAGCACGAGGTCGGGCCGCGGGGCTGCCGTGCGGAGCATGCGCGCGAAGCGGTCGTAGAGGGCCAGCTCTTCGACGTTGAGGGTCTGCTCGGCGAAGAGGCGGTCCTTCTGGAACACGTAGTCGGCCACCACCAGCTCCTCGAAGAGGTCCTCCTGGCGGAGGTTGAGCTGCTGGGAGGAGCGGGTGGCGAGGTAGAACATCTGGGCCGGAAAGGCGAAGCGCTCGGCGTCCTCGTAGAACGAGGCCAGGAACGGGTTGTGTTCCCAGGGCTCGAGCACCAGGCGGGCGCCCCACTCGGCCTCGAGGATGCGGCAGAGGGAGGTCTTGCCGACTCCGATGAGACCTTCGATGGCGATGTAGCGGCGGCGCACGCGGACTCCGCGGCTCGGGAGGGGGGCGCGTCGGGACGGGGCCGACGGGGCCGGGACGGGCGGGGCGACGCGGGGCGGCACCGTCAGTGGTCGGGACCCGCGCTTAGCCGGTGGTGGCAGCTCGCGCAGGCGGCGAGCATCTTCCCACACGCGCGGCCGCGGGCTGCGGGATCGGCCGCCCGGGCTGCGGCCGCGGCGGCGTCGTGGACCTGGATCTCCAGGCTGCGCACCTCGGGCGGCAGGGGCGCGGTGTCGGCGGCCCCGGCGCCGGGCAGCAGCGGCGCGTCCTGGAGCGCCCGGCTGGCGGCGCGGAGGCGATCCGGATCATCGAGCACGAGGCCGGCCCAGACCGCAGCGGCCGCCCGATCGTGGAGCTGCATGCGCGCGGCGAGGGTCGTGCCGGCCGAGAGGTCGACCGGGGGCAGGGTGGGGGACCGGCCGCTCGCCCGGTGGCAGCCCCCGCAGGCAGCCCCGAGGGCGCCGAAGGCGAGGGCGGCCTGCTCGAGGTCGGGGGCCCCGGCGAGGGCCTGGGCGGCGGCGCCCGCGGCCGACTGGTGGGCCGCCAGGGCCGCGGGCAGCGGGGCCTCGGCGATGCTCCGGGCGAGGGTGGTGCCTGCCGCCTGGGCCGGGGCCAGCTCTCCCCGGATGAGCGCCGCCCGGGCCGCGTCGGCGACGGCGGCGTGGTCGCCCATGCGCAGCACGAGCTCGTCTTGGGCCCGCTCGGCCGGGGGCTCGCCGCTGGGGCCACAGGCGGCGCCGGCGAGCAGCAGCGCGGGCAGGGCGCGCCACAAGGGGCGGGCGCGGAGGGGGGCGGGCATGGGGGCTCCGGGAGGGGAAGACATCATTCGCCCGGCGGGGCGGGCTGCCCAGGCGAGGCGGGCGGGGGCTGCGCCAGGTCAGCGCCGGCACAGCCCTCCCACCGGGCGCGGGCCGCGGCGACGGCGAGGTGGGCCGTGTCGGGCGCGGCGTGGCCCGCGGCGCAGGGCAGGGGGGCGCCCCCGTCGGGCACCAGCCGGTAGACCGCCAGGCCGCCGGGCCCCGTGTGGACCGGGCGCCACTGGCCGGGCAGGGCGGTGGCGGGCGGCGGGCGGTCGCTGATGAGCGCGGTGTGCCAGTCGGCGAGGCTGCCGTCCGGGTCGTGCCGCGGCCGGGGGCAGTAGAGGCCCACGTCTTGGAAGATGCCCCCCAAGAGCACCGTGTCGGGGGTGGTCTCACAGACCCAGTCCCCGAGGGCGGCGTAGTGCTCGGCCCGCGGGCGCTCGCTCTGGAGGGCCGCCACCGTGCCGGGCCACCGGGGCACGAGCACCGAGGCCACCGCGACGGCGCCGGCGAGCACCCCCGCCCGGGCCCGGCCCCCGCCCCGGGGGGCCGCTGCGGCGAGGCCCGCCAGCGCCAGGGGCACGGCGAGCAGCACGTGGCGCCGCTGGGACCAGATGATCAGGGCGGGCAGGGTGACCAGCAGGGGCAGGACGAGGGCGAGCAGGGGCGCGGCCGGCACGACCGGGGGGCCCCGCCGGCGCCGCACGGCCCCGGCCACCGCCGCCGCGGCGGACGCGGCCAGGAGCAGCCAGCCGTCGGTCGCGAGGCGCAGGCTGCGGCCGGCGTGCCAGCGGATCTGGGCGCCCCGGTCGCCCGTGTGGAGCAGCCCGAGGTAGGCGCGGCGGGCCTCGCGGTGGAGCTCACGGATGTAGGGCACGGCCTCGGCATCGGTGGCCCACAGGGCCGACAGCGCGCCGCCGGCCCGGTCGCCCCAGGGCTGGGCGAGGGGGTGGGGCCCGGGGCGCAGCCCGACGAGCAGGGGCCCCAGCCACCAGCCGGCGAGGGCGAGGGGCGCCCACCGGCGGCCACCCGGCACGGCCACGAGGGCGAGCACCGCCAGCGCCGCGAGGGGAAGCCCGTGGGCCCGCAGCAGGGGCGCGAGGGTGGCCACGGCGACGAGGGCGAGGCCCGATCCCCGGCCGGGCGCCCGGCTGTGGACGGCGAGGGCCCCTCCGGCGAGCACGAGCAGGAGGGCCCCGAGGCTGTCGGGCTGGACCTGCTGGGACCAGGCCCCGAGGTCGGGCATGATCAATGCCAAGATGCCCGCAATCAGGGCGTTTTCGGTGCTTGCGCCCCCGGCGCGGGCCGCGCCGGCGACCGCCCCGGGCACGAGGGCCGCCCCGAGGCCGGCGACGAGCTGGGCGGCGGGCACGAGGCCGAGGCCCGCCCGGTGGAGCAGCCCCGTGAGCGCCGGGTAGAGCGGCGGCACCAGCGGCGGCGCCCCCACCCGCAGGTCGAGGGCCGTCAGCCCCCAGAGCGGCGCGTCCGTGCCCATCGCGCCCCAGAGTCCGGCGCCGCTGCGGAGCGCGACGACCCCCGCAGCGCCCGCGATCACGAGGGCCAGCACGGCGGCGCGGTCGCGGCGGGGCCAGGGCTCTCGGGGGGGCGCGGGCGGCACGGGGCCCTCCGGGGGTGGTGCCCGGCGACCGAGCGCCGCCAGCCTACCCCGCAGCCCGGGCGGGGGACGGCGGCCCCTTGCGGGCGGGGGGCAATCGGGTTCCACAGGCGGGGGGCGGGGCCGCTGCCTGCCCCGGGCCCCCGGCGCACGAGGACCGACACATGGGCAAGACCATCGCTCTAGAGGGCGGGACCGAGATGACCCGGCTCCAGCTGGCGCTGGTGCTGGCGGCGGGCGGCCACCGCCTGCTGCCCGCCGGGGCGGCGCCCGCCGACCTGGTCTTCGTGGCGCCGGAGGGGCTGGCGCCGGGCGACCTCGGGGCGCGCTTCGCCGACCATGCCGCCGCCGGCCGCCCGGCCGTGCTGCTCGTGAGCGAGTCCGACCGGGCCCTCGTCCAGGCGGCCCGCGACTGGGCCACGGCCGGGGTCGTGCTGCGGCCCTTCCGGGAGCGGGTGCTCCTGTCGATGGTCACCGACCTCAGCCGCTGAGGCCCCCGCCTCAGGCGCCGAGCGGCCCTCCGGGCAGCACCTGGGCCTCGGCCAGGTAGATGAGCCGGTCGCCGGCCGCGACGCTGCGGTCGTCGGGCGGGTTGAGGGTCTGGTCGCGGCCCCGGGCGTCGGTGAGGCCGATGACCAGAACCTGGTGGCGGTCCTTGAGGGTCTTGGCCACCGTCGCGAAGTCGGCGGGCAGGGCCACGTCGGGGGGCGGTGTGCCCACGTAGAGGCTGTGGGCGCCGGCCGCCGTGATGCGGCCCAGCAGCTCGGCCGTGCCCCGCTGCACGATGGCGTGCGACAGCAGCGAGAAGCCGATGCGGGTGGTCTCGATGACCTCGTCGGCCCCGGCCGTGCGGGCGTGGTTGACGTTCTCGGCGTCGAGGATCTCGGTCACGAGGTAGAGCGGCCGGTGGCGCCGGGCGGTCGAGGGCTGGGCCGCCATGTAGGAGCGCACGGTGAAGGCCGTGAGCAGGGTGCGGGCGTCGGCGTCCTGGGGCGAGAGCCGGCGCGAGCCCACGATGAGGGCCGCGTCGGCCATCTCCATGCGCACCTTGCCCAGCTCGCTCTCCTTGGTGGGATCGCCCGTCACCCAGCGGAACTCCGGGGGCACGTCGGCGGGGCGCTCCTTGGGGGCGAAGATGACCAGCTCGGTCGACTCGGTGTCGATCTCGGCCAGGATGGCGTCGAGCAGCATCCGGGCCCCGGGCTCCCAGCCGCAGACGACGACGTGGTTCATGGAGGTGCTCATGCGAAACTGCTCCTCGCGCACGCGCATGACGGAACTGAGCATGGTGTTGCCCACGATGCCGGCGAACAGGGCCAGGGTGACCATGCCCACGACCATCAGCCCGCCGCCGACGAAGCGGCCGACCGTGGTGGTGGGAGAGATGTCGCCGTAGCCGACGGTGGTGAGGGTCACGAGCGCCCACCAGATGCCGTCGGCCAGGCTCGAGAGCCCCGCGTTGGTGCGGGCCTCGGCGAGGTAGAGGCTCGTGCCCCCGAGCACGGTGGCGAAGCCCAGCACGCTGAAGGCGAGGCCATAGAGCAGCCCGTGCTCGCGGATCGCCTGGACGAGGCCGCGCACGGGGCTGGCCAGGGGCACCGAGCGCACCGTCCGGGCGAGGCGGAGCATGCGCAGGGCGCGCAGCCCCCGGAGCGCCGGCACGACGGCGAGCACGGCCACGATGTCGAAGAGCACGAGCGGCTGGAGGCAGTAGCGCAGCCGGCCCAGCAGGTGGGCCCGCAGCCGCTCGCCGGGGCCCAGCCGGTAGAGGTCGAGCTCGGGCGGGCGCCAGGTGAGGATGCGCAGCGCGACCTCGGTGCCGAAGAAGACCAGCAGGGCCTGGTCGAGGCGGTAGAGCTCGGGGGGCAGGCTGCCGAGGGCGAGCTCGACCCCCACGAGCAGCACCGACAGGGCGATGGTCGCCCACACCAGGCCCTCGACCGCCCGCCAGGCGGGGTGGGAGGGCCGGTGGAGGGCGCCGTGGAGGTGGTCCCAGGCACGGCGGAGGGGCGAGGTCGGGGGCAGGAGAGGCTCCGGGCGGGGCGCCAGCCTATCGCGGAACGCGGCGGGCGCGACGGTGCCGGGGCCCCCGCGCCCCCCGGGGTGCCAGGGCACGTGTGTCGAGTGGGTGAGGCTCTCGGGCCTTGTGTTGTGTGTGTTGTTGCCGGGGAGTGGCGTGGAGCCCGGGGTTCTCGGGGGCGTCGGGGCGGGCTCTGGCGAGAGATTGGGCCGCGAACTTCAACTTGCACGAGCGAGCAACCGATGACAGTCTGGTCCCGCCCCCGGGCCCCCGGCGCACACCCACCGTCTGTGCCGGCCCCGCGCACCGCGTGCGGGCACCCTCCCTTCCCGCTGGCCCTGCCGCCAGCCCCCCGCTGCCGCCTCGCCGCCGAGGCCCCCGGAGTGACCATGTCGAAGTCCTTT
>CAXQUZ010000544.1:0-39327 GCA_964226865.1 Myxococcota bacterium
GAAGGCACGCTCCCGAGACGCGCTCAACAACGCAATCGCCCTCGCTATGGACCTCATCACCGGGAGCGATGCGAGGGCGTGGTTTCGGCATTGCGGCTTCCGTCAGGGGACTTGATCTGCTCTGTCAAGCCCAAGAAGCGCCGCGAGCTGGCCCGCCAGCGCCGCAAGCTCGCCGAGCTGGGCCCGGTGCGCCACCTCCAGCCCCAGGGCCCGGCCGCCGCCGCCGCCGTCCAGCGCTTCCTCGCCCTGGAGCACGCCGGCTGGAAGGGCCGCGAGGGAACATCCTTTCGCGCTCTTCCCCACGACGAGGCCTTTCTCGTCGCCGCCATGGCCGCCGCCGCCGCCGACGGAGGCCTGCGCTGCCACGAGCTGTGGGCCGGGTACCGGCTGGTCGCCAGCAAGCTCGACCTGGTCTCGGGCGACACGGCCTTCGGCTTCAAGATCGCCTTCGACGAGCGGGTCTCGCGGCTGTCGCCCGGGGTGCTGCTCGAGCTCGACACCATGGCCCAGGCCTTCGCCGACCCGGGCCTCGCCCGCATCGACTCCTGCGCCGCCCCGGGCTCGGGCACGGTCCACCGCCTCTGGCCCGACCGGCGGGCGGTGGTGGCCGTCGAGCTCCTGCCCCCCGGGGCCCGGGGCCGCCTCGGCGCCCGCATGGTCCAGGGCCTCAGCGCCGGCAGCGCCCGGGTGCGCCGGGAGTGGCGCCAGCTCGACCCGGCGGTCAAGGACCCCCTCCGCCGCTTCGTGCGCCGGGTGGCCTGAGCCGCGCCGCTACTCTTCGGCCCCGGCGACCGGCGCCACCCCGATGCGCTCGGCGCTGCCGCTGCCGGCGGCGTCCCAGCGCTCCGAGCGCCGCACCCGCCCCCGGGGATCGACCGAGCCCGGCAGGTCCAGGGCGCCCACGAGCCCCATGAAGGCATCGAAGAGCGCGCCCCGCTCGGTCTTGAGGTGGGCCAGGGCCGCCCGCCGGCGCGCCCGGGTGAGCCGCACCCGCAGGGCCCGGGCCGTCTCGCGCACCAGCCGCAGGTAGCGCAGGGCCAGGGGGCCGCCGATCGCCGTGAGCAGGGCCGCCAGCAGCCCCACCGCGAGGGGGGTGTGGGACCACTGCTGGGGCAGCAGCAGGCTGACGGCGAGGTCGAGGCGGGCAGCGATGATGCCCGCCACCAGCCACGAGAGGGGGAAGGCCACCGCCCCGAAGAGCAGCTTGACCGTCGCCTCGTCCTTCTTGCGCTTGCTGACGGCCTTGCTCAGGGCCCAGAGCCCGAGGGCCGCCGGCGCGTTGACCACGACCCCGAGCAGCAGCAGGGGCGGCAGCAGCACGAAGACCGCCGCCGCCTGGACGCCCAGCAGCACGGCCAGCCCGGGGCGCCACAGGGCCGGGCCCCGGTCGAGCTCGTGGTCTTCCATGGCCAGGGCGCGCAGGTCGGCGTCGTACTCCCGCAGCCGCAGGATGAGCGCCGCCACGGCCTCGGGGTGGGTGTCGCGGCGGGCGTAGTAGGCCGTCCAGATGCGCGCGAAGCCCCAGGTGCGCTCGACCATGTCGGGCTTGCCCAGCCGCCCGCCGGCCCGGGCCCCCCGCTCGGCCCGCACCAGCTTGCGGGCCCGGTGCATGAGGTGGTGCAGCTCCCAATTCTCGGTGGCGTGGACCACCTCGCGCAGGCTGGCGTCGATGAGGCGGGTGACCCCGACAACGGCTTGCCGGCGGGCACTCTCATCAACATCGCCCGCCATGCGGAGCAGGGCCTCGGGCACGTCGAGGGGCGGGTGGAAGGCCACGAGCACGCTCGAGCGGAAGGCCCGCTTGCTGTCGTAGTGGAGGCCCACGGGGATGATGACGGGCGCCGGGGCCGAGGCCGGCGACAGCTCGCGGGAGCGCAGCCAGAAGCGCGCCGCGCCGCTCTTGAGGTCGAGCAGGTGGGGGGCGTCGTGGCTGTCGCCCTCGGGGAAGAGGCAGGACCAGGCGCCGCCCGCCACGGCCTCGGCGAGGGCGTCGAGGCTCTTCTCGTTGGCCGCCCGGCGGGCCTCGGGCGGCAGCCCCGCCGTGTCGATGGCCCGGTAGATGGGCACCGTGCCCACCCCGCGCAGGATGGCCCCCAGCACGGGAAAGTCGAAGAGGCCGTGGCGGGCGCCGAAGATGACGCTGGCGGGCGACTCGGCGAAGATCAGGCCCGGGTCGACCAGCCCGTTGGGGTGCCAGCTCACGAGCACGGCGCCGCCGCTGCGGGGCAGGTTCTCGAGGCCCGTGACCTCGACCCGGCGGAAGAAGAAGCGCAGCAGCAGCCGGGTGGCCCGCACGACGAGGCGGCGGGTCAGGGTGTCGCGGGCGGGGGCAGGGGCGGCCATGCCCCGGACAGTAGCGCAAGAGGGCCAGCCCGCGGCACCGCCGGACGGCCCCGGGGGCCCCGCCCTCCGCCCGCGCGGGCCCTCAGCGCTGGGACCAGCGCACCATGCCCTCGATGTTGGCCTGGACCACCTTGGGGGCCCCGGCGTCGGCGCCCTTGGTCAGGGCGGCGAACTTGAGGCGGCCCACGTCGGACTTCATGGGGGCCGAGCTCAGGGCGTAGCCGACGGCATCGGGCTTGAGCAGCCAGGCGCCGACGTTGTAGGCGCTGCGGGCGCCCTGCTTGGGGTTGAGCGCCGCCGTCGCCGCGTCCTGCTGGGACCAGGCCAGCACCCGCCAGCCGTCCCGCTCGCCGAAGTCGGTCATCACGAGCTCCATCTGGATCTCGGCCAGCATCGGCACCTTGACCCGCTGGTAGAAGCGCACGGCCGTGGGGGGGCGGTGCTCGGGGCCGGCCACGATGCGCGACTCTTCGACATAGTCGATGTTGCCGCGGTAGCTGGCCACGTCCATGATGCGCCCGGCGAGCCGCTCGACGTCGATCCCGCCCATCGGCAGGATGCCGAAGCCCTCCTTCGTGGGGCGGTCGCCGTGGCGCCAGGCCTCGAAGGTGAAGCGGGACACGGGGCCCCGGGGGGCATGGGCGAAGACGCGGTCGAGGAAGGCGGCAGCGGACACGGGCACTCCGGGGAAGGCAGGCGGGATCGCCAGGGACGGGCCGGGGACGGGGCGGACACAGCGGACCGGACCGCCGTCCGTGGGGCCCGCATCCTACACGGGGCGCCGGCCCCGCCCCAGTCCCTCAGCGGCCGGCCAGCTCGGCCCGGAGCAGGAGCTGGGCCAGCAGCTGCAGGGGATCCTCCGACAGCACGGGCAGCTCGGCGTTGTGGCCGGGGTCGAGGGGGTGCATGGGGCTGCCGTCGTGGTGGGTGCGCAGGGCGCCGCGCAGGGTGGCGGCCCGGTCGAGCTGGAAGTCTTCGCCGGGGGTGAGCACGAGGGGCAGGTCGGGCTGGATGCCGCCGCCGCCCGCGAGCTGGTGGGAGAGGCGCCGGCCGCTCGGCAGGGTCCAGACGAGGTTGGTGAACTGGGCCGCGGCCTCGCCCTCGGGATCGGTGTGGATGACCTGGGCCAGGCCCTTGCCCCAGGTGGGCGCGCCGACGACCCGGGCCCCCGCCCGCTCCTGGAGCGCCCCGGCCAGCACCTCGGCCGCGCTCGCGGTCTCGGCGTCCACCAGCACCACCACGGGCACCCCCTCGAGGGCATGCCCGGGCACGGCCTCGTTCCACTCCGCCAGCGGCGCGCCCGTCACCGGATCCGTGTCGGGCCCGGTCTCGGGGGGCACCCGGCCGTGCACATCGGCGAGCAGCCCGTCGGCGATGAAGCGGTCGGCGAGCTGGACGGCGGCGTTGACATCGCCGCCGGGGTTGCCTCGCAGATCCAGCACCAGCCCGCGGATCTGGTCGAGCTCGGGGGCCACGAGGGCGTCGAAGTCGGTGTGGGTGGCGGGCTTGAAGCGGTCGATGGCGACCCAGGCGAGGCCGTGGGCGGGGTCGAAGAGGGTCTGCCAGGCGTTGTCGTCGCCCCGGGCCCAGCCGCGCAGGGTCTCGGGCCGCACGTCGCCGCGCACCAGCGCCCGCTCCAGGGGCGCCCCGTCCCGCTCGAGCACCAGCCGCACGGGGCTGCCGGCGGCCCCCACGAGGGCGTCCCGGGCGGCCGCGAGCCGCGCCTCCGGGGCCAGGCGGTCGGGCTCCAGCCGGCTGCCATCTTCTTCGACAATAGCCACAATCACGTCATCTTGGTGGACACCGCTCGTCCACGCCGGACCGGTGGGCAGGGGCCGTGCCACGACGACGCGCCCCCCGGGGCCGCGGGCGAGCTCGAGGCCGAGGCCCTGGTAGACGCCCGCGTGGCCCGCCTGCCAGCGGCGGATCTCGGCGGGCCAGACCACCCGGCTCCAGGGATCCAGGGCGCCGAGGGCCCCCTGGACCCACTCGGCCACCACCACCTCGGCGGGCACCCCCTGGCGCGCCAGGGCCCCCACCCGGGCGTCGAGCAGGGCCTTGGCCTCGGCGACCGTGGGCACGGCGGCGCCGGTGGCCAGCACCGTGTCGGCGAGCTTGGGCCAGGCGGCCCGGGCGCCCGGCGCGGCCACGAGGGCCGAGAGCGCCCGGTCCCCGCCGGCGGCCACGGCCCCCCAGTCCAGGGCCGTGACATCGCTGCGGTCGAGCTCGTCGAAGAGGCGCAGCGCCGCCGGCAGCCCCACCCCCGCCTGGGCGGCCCGGGTCTCGGCGAGGCGGGCGGGGTCGTAGCGGGCCCGCAGCGCCGCCGCGTCGGCCTCGGCCCGCAGCCGGGCGGCCGCCCCGCGCTGCCCGATGCCGTCGAGCACCATGGCCAGGGTGGCGGTGGCCCCCGCCCGCACCGGATCCGGCGCCTGGGCCGCCGCGGCGAGCAGCTCGTCGAGGAGGGCCTGGAGTCGGGGATCCGCAGGGAAGGCCAGCAGCCCCAGGCCGAGGCGGTTGGCCGCCACCTCGACGGCCCCCTTGGCGAGGGCCTCCTCGGTGGCGGCGGTCATCAGGGGCAGCTCGGCGGCGTGCACGGCGGCCCGCTCGGGCTCCAGAGCCACGAGGCGCGCGGCGAGCTGGCCGACCGGGTCGTCGTCCTGGGCCAGCGCGGCGAGGGCGCCGAGCTCACCGGCCCGGAGCCGGTCGAGGGGCGGGGCGTCGGCGGGCAGGGCGGCGGCGCCTGCGGCGGACGAGCCGGCCTCCGGGTCGGGCGCGGCGGTGCAGGCCCACAGGGCGAGGACCAGCGGGAGCAGGGGGGCGGACATGGGGCCTCGCGGTGGGCGGCTCCGACACGGCCGGGCGGCGAGCGGTTCCCGTCCCCCGGAGCGTCCCGGGCGGCGGAGCCACAGGGTACAGCCCCCGGAGCCCGCCGTGGCCCCCCGCGTCCCCCGTCCCGCCCCGAGCCCGCCGTGCCCCCGTCCTCCCCTCCCGGCGCCCCCTCCCCGGGGCTGCTGCTCGACCCCCGCAACGGCCCCGACTGGGATCTGGCCCCGGCCCCCGTGCCCCCGGCGCTGGTCTATGTGGTCGCCAGCCAGCCCCGCTCGGGCAGCACCCTGCTCTGCCGGCTGCTCTGGGGCACGGGCCGGGCGGGCGCCCCCAAGGAGTACCTGAACCCGATGCAGCTCCGGGACTGGAGCCTGCGCCACGGCAGCCCGGCCGACCGGCGTCGCAACCAGTGGCTCCAGGGCGCCGCCGTCGGGGCGCTGGCCGGCCGCTGGGGACGGGACGGCCGCTGGAGCGACGCCCGCCTCGCCGCCCACCTCGCCGCCGTCCAGGCCCGGCGCAGCAGCGACGGCCGCTTCGGCCTCAAGCTCCACCACCACCACGCCCAGCGCTGGGCCGACCGGCCGGCGGTCTCGGGGCTGCTCGCGACGGCGCGCTGGATCCGCATCGTGCGCGAGGACCGGGTCGCCCAGGCCGTCTCGTGGGAGCTCGCCCTGCAGACCGGCCGCTGGGCCTCCTGGCAGGCCGAGACCCGCCTCCCGGGGCGCCTCGGGCCCGTGCGCTACCGGCGGCGGCGCATCGCCCGGCGCATCGCCCAGCTCGCGGCCGGCGCGGCCGCCTGGGACGCCCGCCTCGCCCACGCCCCGGTGCTCAGGGTCACCTATGCCGAGCTGACGGCCGATCCCGTGGCCACCACGCGGCGGGTGCTCGGCTGGCTGGGGGTGGCCGCGCCGGAGACGGTGGCCGTGCCCCCACCGGGCAGCCGCCGCCAGGGCGACGCGCGAAATGCCGCGTGGATCGCCCGCTACCGCGCCGGCGACTGAGCACTGGGGGCCCCCGGGCTCGGGGGCGGACGGGCCGGAGCGCCCTGGCCACAAGGGGGGGGGGCAATCTGCCCCAAGACGTCCACTTCTGGGCCATCTTGGCCGCCGCTTGCTCTATCGTGGCCGCCCCCCGGGGCCCCCGGGGTCCCGCGCCCGGAGACGCCCATGCCCGCCGCCTGCCGCCTCGTGCCCGCCCTGCTCCTCGGCCTCGCCAGCGCCCCGGCCCTCGCCGACGAAGACGTGCGCGTCGCCACCTGGAACCTCCAGACCGTCGGGGCGCCGGGCTCGGTCGAGTACGAGGCCGCCGTCGACGTGCTCAGCCGGGTGGGCGCCCAGGTGGTCGCCATCAACGAGGTCGCGAGCAGCGCCGACGTGGCCAACCTCGAGAGCCTCGCCCTCGAGGCGGGCTACCTCGACTGGGAGGTGGCCGACGCCGGGCCCTTCGGCGCCCTGCGCTGCGCCGTGCTGAGCGACCACCCCATCGTCGGGGTCACCGTCCACAGCGCCGACCAGCTCTCGGGCGACACCGCCGCCAACGACCTCACCCGCTACATCCTCGAGGTCGAGGTCCAGATCACCACCGCCGGCGACACCCTCACCGTCGTCACCACCCACTGGAAGTCGGGCACGGCCAACAGCGACGAGTTCCGCCGGGCCGTCGAGTCGCTGCGGGTGGGCCAGGTGGTCGCCGACCTCGACACGGCCACCGACGCCTTCGTCGTGATGGGCGACGTCAACGAAGAGATCGACGCGCTCCCCAGCTCGCCCCTCGTCTTCACGTCGACCCCCACCGGGCTGCCCAGCGCGTTCCGCCTCGGCGCCGACCTCCAGGCCGCCCTGGCCACCACGGGCATCGACAACGACCCCTTCGCCACCGTCGAAGACCACGCCCTCTCCCTCGACGCCCTCCAGCTCGACGGCGACGACGGCACCCGCCCCGCCTCGGGCCGGCGCCTCGACTACCTCTTCGTGAGCGACGCCATCGGCAACCTGGGCACGGCCGCCGAGGTCTACGACTCGGCCGACGAGGGGCTGGGGGGCGGCCTCGCCAAGTTCGGCAGCGCCCTGCCGAGCAGCACCAGCCTCGACGCCGCCGACCACCTGCTGGTCTTCGCCGATCTGGTCGTGCCCACCGGCAGCACGGGCACGGGCAACCTCGCCCCCACCGCCGACGCGGGCGGCCCCTACAGCGCCACCCTGGGCGACAGCATCGCCTTCGACGGCAGCGCCTCCACCGACCCCGACGGCACCCTCGTCGCCCACGCCTGGGACTTCGGCGACGGCAGCACGGCGACCACCGCCACCGCCAGCCACAGCTACAGCGCCGCCGGCACCTACCTCGCCACCCTCACGGTCACCGACGACGCCGGCGCCACCGCCACCGCCACCGCCACCGTGACCGTCACGGCCCCGCCCGCCGCCTGCACCGTGGCCGTCACCGGCGCCGACTACGGCAGCCGCAAGGGCGAGCTCCAGGTCACGGCCACCGTCGACCAGAGCGCCACGCTCCGCGTCGCGGCCGACGGGGTCGACCTCGGCGCCATGAGCAACAAGAAGGGCGGCGGCGCCCGACACGAGCTCAAGGTCCGCCTCTCCAGCGCACCGGCCACCGTCGTGGTGACCAGCGACTGCGGCGGCAGCGACAGCGCGGCGGTCCAGGTCGGCCGCTGAGGGTGCCGGCGGCGGCGCGGCCCGGTTGGGATAGCCTCTCGTCCCTGCCCGGAGGCTCCCCATGAACGCCCCTCGCTCTTCGCTGCTCGACTGGTCCGGTCCCATGGGCGGCGTGCCCCCCCTCGACACGGTGCAGCCCGCCGACTTCGAGGCGGCCATCGTCCAGGCCATCGCCGACGAGGCCGCCGAGCTGGCCGCCGTCCGCGACGACCCGGCGCCCCCCGACTTCGCCAACACCGTCGCCGCCATGGAGGCCGCGGGCGAAGACCTGCGGCGCCTCTGGGCCATCTACGGCACCTGGGGCCTCTCCTTCTCGTCGCCCGCCCTGCGCGAGATCCGCCGCCGCCTCGAGCCCCGCCTCTCGGCCCGCACCGACGCCATCTACCAAGACGCCGGGCTCTACCAGCGCGTCGAGGCCGTGGCCGCCGCCGGGGGCCTCGACCCCGTCCAGACCCGGCTGGTCGACCGCATCCTGCGGCGCTTCGTCGAGGCGGGGGCCGCCCTGGACGACACCGCCCGGGCCCGGGTCAGCGCCATCAACCAGCGCCTCTCGACCCTCTACACCGACTTCTCCGACCGGCTGCTGGCCGACGAGGAGGAGGTCGTGACCTGGCTCGACGCCGGGGGCCTGGACGGGCTGCCGGCGGGCCTCGTCGACAGCATGAAGGCCGCGGCCGAGTCTCGCGGAAAGCCCGATGCATGGGCCGTTCTCAACACCCGCAGCGCCGTCGAGCCCTTCCTGCGCTTCGCCACCCGCCGCGACCTCCGCGAGACCGTCTGGCGGGCCTTCGTCGACCGGGGCGCCCTCCGTCCCGCCACCGACACCCGGGCCCTCATCCCCGAGATCCTGGCGCTGCGCCGCGAGCGCGCCGCCCTGCTCGGCCACCCCACCCACGCCCACAAGGTGCTGGCCCACACCATGGCCCGCACCCCCGACCGGGCCGTCGACCTCATGCGCCGCATCTGGGGCCCGGCCAAGGCCGCCTTCGCCCGCGAGGTCGCCGCCATGCAGGCCCTGGCCGACGAGGAGGGCGCCGGCATCACCATCGCCCCCTGGGACACCCGCTTCTATGGCGAGCGGGTGCGCCGCCGCGACCACGCCCTCGACCCGGCCGAGGTCCAGGCCTACTTCCGCCTCGAGCCCCTGCGCGAGGCGATGTTCTGGGCCGCCACGGCGCGCTTCGGCTGGAGCTTCTCGCCGGCCGAGGTGCCCGTGGGCCACGCCGACGTGCGGGTCTGGGAGGTGCGGGACGCCGCGGGCCGCGACATCGGCCTCTTCCACTTCGACCCCTTCGCCCGCGAGGGCAAGCGCTCGGGGGCCTGGATGAACGCCTACCGGGTCCAGACCACCGACGCGGACGGGGCCCGGGTGCCGCCCATCATCCAGAACACCTGCAACTTCCTGCGGCCCCCCGAAGGCCAGCCGGCCTACCTCACCATGGACGAGGCCCGCACCCTCTTCCATGAGTTCGGCCACGCCATGCACGGCCTCGCCAGCGACGTGCCCCACCGCAGCCTCGCCGGCACCAACGTGCCCCGCGACTTCGTCGAGTTCCCCAGCCAGCTCAACGAGCACTGGCTCACGACCCCCGAGCTGCTCGCCCGCTTCGCCCGCCACCCCGAGACCGACGCCCCGCTGCCCGCCGACCTCCTGGCGCGCATCCAGGCCGCGGCCAACGCCGACAGCGGCTTCCGCACCATGGAGTTCCTCGCGAGCGCCGTGGTCGACATGGAGCTCCACCTCCGCACCGCCCCCGTCACCGACGTCGACGCCGCCGAGCGCGAGATCCTCGCCGACTGGGGGCTGCCCGCCGAGGTGGTCATGCGCCACCGCACCCCCGCCTTCGCCCACGTCTTCTCGGGCGAGGGCTACGCCGCCGGCTACTACAGCTACCTCTGGGCCGACACCCTCGTGGCCGACGCGGCCGAGGCCTTCGCCGAGGCGGGCTTCTACGACCCCGAGCTCTCCCAGCGCTACCACGACGAGGTGCTCTCCCGGGGCGACAGCGTCGACCCCGACGCCGCCTACCGGGCGCTCCGCGGCCGCGACCCGGACGTGGGCGCGCTGCTGCGGGAGCGGGGCCTGGTCGAGGCCTGAGCATGGGCCGGCCCGCCCTCTCGGTGGTGATCCCCAGCCTGGACGAAGCGGCCGGGCTGGGGGCGCTCATCGACGGGCTATACGCCCAAGAAGGCATCGAGCTCGAGACCATTCTCAGCGACGGCGGCTCGGTGGACGGGACCGCGGCCCTCGCCCGGCAGCGGGGGCTGACCGTGGTCGAGGGGCCCCCCGGCCGGGGCCGCCAGCTCAACGCCGGCCGGGCCCGCGCCCGGGCCCCCTGGCTGCTCTTCCTCCACGCCGACAGCCGGCTCGGGCCCCCGGACCAGCTCGCGGCGGCCCTGGCCTTCGCCCGCACGGTGCTCGGCCCCCACGACGCCGGCCACTTCGCCCTGCGCTTCGTCGACGCCGCCGCCCACGGCCTCGACCTCGGCTTCTACGAGGCCAAGAGCGCCCTCGGCCGCCCCGAGACCACCCACGGCGACCAGGGACTGCTGATCCGCGCCGCGACCTTCGACGCCCTCGGCGGCTACCCAACGGCGCTGCCCTTTCTCGAAGACCAGGGCCTCGGCCAGCGCCTGCACGCCGCCGGGGGGCGCTACCACCGGCTGCCCGGCTGGCTGGGCACCTCGGCCCGGCGCTTCTCGGCCGAGGGGGTGCGGGCCCGCAGCATCCAGAACGCCGTCATCATGGCCCTCTTCCACACGGGCCACACCGCGCTGCTCGCAGATCTGCCCGCCCTCTACGCCGTCCAGTCCCGCACGGGCCGCCGCAGCACCCGGGCCTTCTTCGCCGCGCTGGAGACCGGCATCGCCGCGCTGCCCCCCGCCGCACAGGCACGGGTCTGGGCCGGACTCGGGCGCGCGCTGCGCAGCCTCGGCCCCTGGCAGCTCTTCTTCGCCCTCGACCACCTCCAGCAGGGGCCCGCCGCAGCCCACCACCACCCCTGGCTCGACCGCTGGGAGGGGGGCTGGGCGGCGGCCGTGGACCGGCCCGGGGTCGACGCCCTGGCCCAGCGCCTCGCGCGCGCGACCGTGGGCCTCGCCGGGCGCCTGGCCTGAGCCCGGGGCCGCTCAGGGCTGGACGGCGAGGGCGTAGGGCACCTGGTCGATGCCCGCCGGCAGGTCGTGGCGGCCCAGGTCGCTGGCCCCCCCGGCGCCGTCGAAGGCGAGCTGGCGGATGCCCTCGGCCTCGAGCATGAGCACCATGCCCGCGAGGCCGCCCCGCTGGACGCCCACCATCCAGGTCGGCACCCCCGCGGTCGCCACCCGGCCGCCCGCCGCCAGGGGCGAGGGGGCCGCAGCGTCGACGGTCACCAGCTCGACCGCGTCACCGAAGGCGCTGGCCACGAGGGCCGCGTCGCCCCAGGGCGAGACGGCGATGCTGGCCGGGTCGTAGACCTCGGCGAAGCCGGCCCGGGTGAGGGTGTCGCCCTCGATGCGCACGGCACCGACCCCCTGGGGCATGCCGCTCCAGGAGCTCACGTCGGTGACAAGCACCAGCTCGCCCCCCGGGAGCACGGCGGCGTCGCCGTAGAAGGCGTCGCGGTGGGAGAAGGCCGGCGCCTCGTCGACGACCGTGCCGGCGGGCAGCTCGAGCAGGTGGACGTCGGCCTCGGTGTCGCCGTCGGGGCCGTGGTAGGCCACCAGCGCGGCCCGGTCCGGGCGGCCGGGCAGGGGCAGCAGGGCGCCGGCCAGCCGGGAGCTCGCCACGGGCCCCACCAGCGAGGGCAGCCCCGTCTCGCAGTCGAGGGCGATCTCGGTGATGCCCCCGCCCGCGTCCTCGAAGTTCTGGTTGAGGATCCAGGCCCGCTCACCCGAGGGGTCCATGGCCACGGCGCTGGCATAGAAGCCGGCGTTCCAGTGGGACTCGACCACCCGCACGCTGCCGTCCTCCTCGACGGCGACCACACCGAGGTCGCCGTCGTCGCCGGCGATGAGCAGCAGCGAGCCGTCCGGGGTGAAGACGGGGCGGGACGAGGTCGCCCGGTCGACGGCGATGCGGGTGTCGAGATCGGTCAGCCCGCCGGCCGCGTCGAGGGTGAAGACGCCCCAGGAGTCGACCTGTTCGTAGCTGTCGTTGTAGGCGAAGGACACGAGCACCACCCGGTCCTTGTCGGCCGCGCCCGGGTCGGCCCGGCAGCCCTCGACCGTGCCGTCGCCGCCGTCCGTGCCGTCGCCGCCGTCCGTGCCGTCGCCGCCGTCCGTGCCGTCGCCGCCGTCCGTCCCGTCGCCGCCGTCCGTGCCGTCGGTGCCGTCGGTGCCGTCGCCGCCGTCCGTGCCGTCCGTGCCGTCGCTCCCGTCCGTGCCGTCCGTGCTGCCGCCGGTGTCGGACTTGCCGCCGTCCCCGGTGCAGCCCCCGAGGGCCAGGGCGGGCAGGAGCAGGGCGAGAGCGAGGCGGGGACGGGACGACATCGAGACTCCACGGGGGGACCGGCGCCCGGAGCGGACCCGGCCAGCGCTGACCGGCCGCGGGGTATCCTCCCCCGGCGCCCCGCCCCACCCTCCCGGAGGCCCCGATGGTCGCCCTGAGCCTGCTGCTGCTCGCCTGCTCCCCAGACGCCGCCCCCGACGCGGCCAAGGCGGCCGCTCCCGGCGACACCGGGGCCAGCAGCGGGGCCCCCGACACCGGGTCCAGCGGCGACACGGGCGAGCCGGGCGACACGGGCGAGGCCGACCCGCCGGCCCCCCTCTCGCTGGCCTTCACCTTCGCCGTCATCGCCGATCCCCACGTCACGGGGGCGACCGCCAACCTCGACCGCCTCGACCAGGCCGTCGACTGGATCGCCGCCGAGGCCGAGCCCCGAGACATCGAGCTGGTCTTCATTCTCGGCGACATCGCCTGGGGCGGCGGCTTCGACCTGGCCCGCGACAGCCTCGCCGGCCTGCCCGTGCCCTGGGTGCCCGTCCAGGGCGACAACCCCATCCAGGTGGGCGACGAGCCGGGCTTCCAGGCCACCTTCGCCGACCAGCTCGCCGCCATGGGCGCGACCCTGCCCGGCTGGCGGCTGGCCCCCTCCCCCGTGCCCAACCCCGAGCGCGGCGGCGAGAGCCACCTCCACAACTTCGCCTTCGACCACGGCCCCGTGCGCTTCATCGGCCTCGACTGGAACAGCCGCGAGCTCGACCCCCTGTGGGGCGAGACCCCCGACCTCCACGACTTCGACGGCGGCACCCTGCCCTTCCTGGCCGACGAGCTGGCCGCCCTCGACGCGGGCCCCGCCGGCCGGGCCATCCTGCTCACCCACATGCCCATGTTCTTCGGCCCGGGCGGCTACCTGGACGACGAGGCCGCCCAGCTCATCGACGTGCTCGACACCCACCCGGGCGCCGTGCACCACAACCTCTGCGGCCACCTCCACGGCAACGGCACCCACCTCTGGGAAGAGGCGGGCATCACCGTTCTCCTCACCGACGCCACCTTCGACGACGCCAACACCGTGCGGGTGGTCGAGGTGTGGGCCAGCGCCGACGCGGTCGTGCTCGAGAGCGAGCTCTTCGACGTGCGCTGAGGCCGGGCCCCGGGCGCGCTGCGCCAGATGCAAGGGCTGACCTGCGGATGCACCGTCCCCCACCGCCGCCCGGCGGCGGGCCGGCCCCCCCCGTGCCCGGGCGGACTTCTGTTGGATGCCATGACTTTGTCATGGACTTTGCGCAGGGTTGGGCTACAATCAGACCTTGCCCCGCCGCGTGAAAGCCATGCCCTACCAGATCAAGACCGTCGCCCGCCTCACCGGCATCCCCCGGAACACGCTGCTCGCGTGGGAGCGTCGCTACGAGCTGGTCTCACCGGAGCGGGCCGCCAACGGCTACCGCCTCTACTCCGACGCCGACCTCGCCCGGCTCAATGCCGTGCGCCAGCTCATCGACCAGGGCTACAAGGTCAGCGAGGCGGCCGCCCTGCTCCAGAGCGCGGTCGAGGCCCCCAGCTCTGAAGCCGCGGGCGGGGTGCGCGTGGCCATCCTCCACGCCAGCCTCGCCACCCAGCTCGAGGCCGCCAACACCCCCTCCTCCCAGCTCGACGTGGTCGCCAGCGCCACCACCGTCGGGGGCCTCACGGCCACCTGCAGCGGCGAGGTCGACGTCCTGGTCGCCGACCTCGAGCTGCTCGGCGAGGCCCCGCGGCTCGCGCTCCAGCTCGCGCTCAAGGCCCTCGAGACCACCCAGGCGGTCGTGCTCTACCGCTACACCACGACCCGGGTGCTCCAGCAGCTCGTCTCGGCCGGCGCGCGCCTCGTGCCCCAGCCGGCCCGGGCCACTGCCGTCGTCCAGGCCGTCGTCGAGCAGCACGCCCTCAGCACCGCCGCCGGCGCCCCCACCGGCGTCCAGGGCGCCCCGCCGCCCGTGGCCGTGCCCGCCGCCGACGGCAGCGCCCCGGCGCGCCGCTTCACCGACGACCAGCTCGCCCGCTTCATCGAGCTCCGCAGCAGCCTCGACTGCGAGTGCCCGAACCACCTCGCCGCCATCGTGCGCACCCTGGTGGGCTTCGAGGAGTACGCCGCGGGCTGCTCCACCAACACCCCCGCCGACGCCGCCCTGCACGGCTGGCTCGGGCGCAACACGGCCCGGGCCCGGGCGGTCATCGAAGAGCTGCTCGAAGAGGTCGTCACCCGCGACGGGCTGAAGGCCTGAGCGGGCGGGGCTTCAGGCCCGCAGCAGAAAGCCCACCGGCGCGCCCACGACCCCGTTGACCCGCAGGTCGACGGCGTGGGGGCCGGGCCGCAGGGTGCGGGTGGTGACGGGCGCGAAGCTGTGGTGGCGCACGAGGCTGCGGCGCTCGCCCGGCGCGAGGGTGAGCACGGTCCACTTGAAGACCCGGGGCCGCAGGCTGCCGTCGGCCTTGGCGTAGTGGACGGCGTAGTCGACCATGAGCCGCTGGGGCTGGTCGGAAGTGCTCTCGAGGGTGACCCGCAGGCCCAGCCGGCCGCCCACCGCCACCTCGGGCACCGACAGGGCCAGGGGCCCCACCCGCAGCGCCGGCGGACCGAAGCCCAGCACGGCCAGCGCCGCCGGATCGCCGGCCTTGAGGCGGGTGCGGAGCGCGTGGCGCACCAGACGCTGGCGGGGCACGGGGGCGTCGATCATCCAACTTGCACACAGTTGGCAGACCGTGTCGGCATGCGCCTTGGAGAGGTCGTTGAGGTGGTTCGCCACCGAGCGCCGCACGTAGGCCGAGGGGTCGTCCCGCAGCCGGGCCAGCAGGGCGAGGTTGCGGGCGGGATCGGCCTCGAGGGCGCCGAGGCGCATGCCCCAGGGCAGGCGGGGGCGGCTGCCCTCGCTGGCGAGGCGGCGGACGTGGGGGCAGGGGTCGTCCACCCAGGCGCCCGGTCCCTCGAGGAGGGCAGCGAAGACGACGTCGGGCGCGTGCTTCAGCAGCGGCCGCAGGGCGAACTCGCCCGACCAGCGACGGGTGAGCTCCCGCAGGGCACCGAGCGCAGCGGGAACATCCTCGACCCCGCGGTTCTCGACGACCTGGAGCAGGGGCCAGAGGTGCCAGTGCTGGGCCACGGCCGTGGTGTCGGGGAGAGGGGGGCCGGCGGCCGCCACCAGCAGCCCGAAGAGGGGCGCCGGGGCCAGCGGCAGCCCGTGCTGGAGCGTGAGGGCGACGTGCTGGACGCGATCCTTGAGCTCGCGGGCGGCGAGACCGGCCGTGGCCTCGGCGACGAAGGCGGCCCGGTCGAAGGGCAGGCCCCGGGCAGCGGCAGCAGCGGCCACCCCGGCGCCGAGGCGGGCCACCGCGGCGGCGTCGATGTTCTCCTTGAAGGGCGTGGCCATGGGCGCTCCGGGGGACGGCTCAGGACGCGGAGACCGCCGGGCGGACCTGGACGGTGAGGGCCTCGGTCCAGGTGCGGATGGGGGGCTGGCCCTCGCGCTGGATGAGGGCCTGGTAGCCGCCGAAGCCGTCGCCGGGCGAGAAGTGGACCCGCAGCACCATCACGGCGCCGGCACGGCGCATCTCGGCCACCGACACCAGGCAGCCCGGGTGGTCGGTGCAGGCCAGCAGCTCGACGCTGCGGGCGGTGGTCTCGTCGCCGCGGCGGTGCTCGGCCGACCACTGGGCCCCGGCCGCGGGCGCGGCGGGCAGCACGACCTGGGGCGGGCTCCACAGCGACAGGGTGCCCGCCCGGTCGAAGGTGCCCAGGTCGCAGAGGCCCTCGGGACCGTAGGCCACCAGGGCATCCTCGACGACCCGGCCCCCGTCCGCCGGCGCCGGGCTCCCGGCCGGGCCGAGCTCGCGGGTGCGGCGCCGAAAGCGCACGGTGTCGCCCTCGATCCAGGGGTCTCCCCAGTCTTCTTCGAGCACCACCCGGGGCAGCGCGAAGGGCCCGGCCTGGCCCACCCGGGCGTAGCGCACCCGCAGGGGCGGCGGCGCGAGGCGCGCCAGGGCCGGGGGCAGGGCAGCGAGGGGGGCGGCGGGGGCAGACCGGGGCACTCCGGGGCGGGACCAGGCGGCGCGCCGGGGCCAGAGGGGGCGCCGGGCGGCCTTGCGGGGGGGGACCAGTATCGCACGGCTGGTGGCCCGAGACCGCGAGCGGTAGCCTCTTGTCGAGATTGCACGCCGGAGCAGCAATGTCCACACCGCGCCCCCCGCGCCCCCCCGTCTCGGCCCCCGTGGCACCGCCCCCACCCCCCGGGGGCCGCACCGTCGCGGCCCCCCGCGCATGAGACCCGCCCCCCCGGTTCTCCTCCTCGGCCTCGCCGCCGGCTGCCCGCCCCCCACCAAGGCCCCCGCCGTCCCCGACAGCGCGGCCCCCGCCGCCACCGACACGGGCGCTCCGGCCGAGGCCCCCCGGCCCCCCGGCTGTGCGGCCACCCGCCCCCTCGAGCCCCGGCTGCTCGCGGCCGAGCTCCCCTCGCTCTGGCCGCCCGCGCTCGACGCCGCCCGCCTCAACGCCCTCATCCAGCCCGACACCCAGGTCTCCACCGGCGACCTCGACGGCGACGGGCTGCCCGACCTCGTGCTCACCCAGTTCCTGGGCCACGCCGTCGTGCTCCACAACGACGGCGACTGCGGCTTCTCCCCCTGGCACGACCTCGGGCCCGTGGCCTCCGCCCGGGCGGTCGACATCGACGGCGACGGCGACGTGGACGTGCTCACAGCCCGCGCCGCCGACCCCGCCGCGCACGCCGCGGCCATCGCGGCCCTGTTCATGGAGAGCGGCACCGAGACCGGGCTGCCACCGCCCCAAGAGATCGTGCTGGAGGCCATGCTCAACGACGGCCAGGGCCAGTCCTTCACGGCCAGCGACCTGGGCCACGGCGCCCCGGTCAACCAGTGCAGCCCCCCCGAGGCCGAGGGCATGACGGTCTCGGATCTGGTCTGGGGACTCGAGGCACACGACCTCGACATGGACGGCGACCTCGACATCTCGGTGCGCAACTACTTCGCCTGCGACGCCGTGCACTTCGCCCTCGACGCCGGCCGCATCACCGGCCCCCTCGAGCTGCCGGCCTGCCGCGCCGACTCGGGCCTCGCCTTGGGCGACGTGGACGCCGACGGGCGCGCCGATCTGGTGTGCACCAGCTTCGCGGGCTTCGGCACGGGGGTCGGGGTCCAGCTGTTCCTCGGCGACGGCGCCGGCGGCTCCCGCCCCCACCCCCAGGGCCCCCTCCACGTCGGCGACTCGCCGATGGGCACGGCCCTGCTCGACATCGACGGGGACGGCGCCCTCGACCTGTTCACCTCCGACAACGGCTGGCCCTGGGTGAGCCTCTTCCGGGACGGCAGCTTTGTGGAGTACGGCCGGGCCCTCGGGGTGGATCCGGCCCGCTCCTTCGAGAAGACCGACGACGGCGACCACACCACCACCTGGACCCCCGTGCCCCTCGACTACGACGGCGACGGCGACCTCGACGTGGTGCTCTCCGCCTCGCTGGAGTGGCCCGACCAGCCCTACCCCCAGCACCTCTTCGTCTACCAGAACGCCGCCGGCCAGCAGATGCCGCCCGTTCAGGCGGCGCTGGGCCTCGACGAGGAGGCCCACGAGATGAGCGCGCTGCGGGTCGACATCGACGGGGACGGCGACGAGGACGTGCTGCTGGGGCGGGCCCTGCTCGGGGGCCACGCGATGCGGCTGCTGGTCAACAGCACCCGCGCCGACTTCCTGGCCGTCGAGGCCCGGCTGCCCTCGGGCCAGCCCGCCTTCGGCGCCAAGCTGCTCGCCACCTACGGCAGCCGCACCATCGCCCACAACCTCGAGAGCTCGACCAGCCACGGCTTCCGCGCCGAGGCCCGGGCCCACGTCGCCCGACGCTGGACCGCCGACGGCGAAGACCGCGAGCTCGACGCCCTCCGGGTCGTGTTTCTCGACGGCGAGAGCGTCTCGCTGCCCCTCGACCAGCGCCGCCAGGTGGTCACGGCCACCGGCACCGCCCGCTAGCCGGAGCCTAGCGCCCGTCGATGGGCAGCCCGCTGGGCACCGCCGCCGGCCGCACCCGCTCCGGCAGGCTGTGGATGGCCGGGTCGGTCAGGCTCTCGAGGAAGGCCAGGAGATCGGCCAGCTCGTCCTCGCTGAGGCTGCGCGGCACCATGCGCGGCGAGAGGCCCGCCTGCATCTCGGCGATGACCTCGGCGTTGTCGTAGACCTGGTCGCGCAGATCTGCCCGGAGCTGGCGGGGGTCGTAGGCCGCAAAGGACGGGACGGGGTCGAGCATGTGGCGCACGGCCGCCTCGAGGCTGGTGTAGGCGCCGGCGTGGGTGTAGGGGCCGGTCACGGCGATGTTGCGCAGGGTGGGGGTGCGGAAGGCGTAGCGGTCGGCCTCGGCGCCGGTCACCCGCCAGCGCCCGAGGTCGCGGCCGTCGTTGTCGTAGTCGCCCGAGACCCGGCCCGGGCCGATCTGGGGGGCGAGCACGTTGTGGAAGGCGAGGTCGGTGAGGTCGGGGCCGCTGTGGCACTCGGCACAGCCCGCCTTGCCCTCGAAGATCTCGAGGCCCCGGAGCTGGGCGGCGCTCAGGGCGTCCGCCTCGCCGGCGAGGTGGCGGTCGTAGGGGCTGTTGCGGAGCTGGAAGGCCTCGAGCTGGAACGCCGCCAGGGCGTTGGCGGCATGGACGAAGCCGAGCTCGTCGGCGGGCACCTCGGGGTAGACCCGGGCGAAGGCCTCGCCGTAGTCGGGGAAGGCGAGAATGCGCGCCATCACGGCATCCCAGATGGCGTAGGTGTCGTCCTGGGACATGTTGCCCAGGTCATTGGGGGCGCCAAAGACGTCGACATCCCCCTCGAAGCCCCGCATCTCGGCGGGCTGGGCCACCGGGAACATGGCCTGGGCGGCGAGGGGGTTCTCGAGGCCCGGCGGCAGGGGCAGCTCGTCGGCGTGGATGTGGTCGAAGCCGGTCTCGGGCGAGCCGGAGATGGCCCCGTCCCAGAACAGGGCGGGCACGGCGTCGAGGTTGAAGACCGGCTGGGCGTTGCGGCCCTCGAGGGGATCGCCCGAGTAGCTGCGGTCGGGCCCGAGGCCCACCGAGTTGGGACCGGTGGCGAAGGGCAGCCCGTCGCCGAGGCCGTGGGAGGGCAGGTGGCAGGAGCTGCAGGCGAGGTCGCGGTTGCCCGAGAGCTCGCGGTCGAAGAAGAGCAGCTGGCCCAGGGCGGCCTTGGGCGAGAGCGAGAGCGGCGGCAGGCCGTCGTCGCCCCCGTCCCCGTCCCCGCCGTCCGCACCGTCCGTGCCCGTGCCCCCGTCGGTGCCGTCCGTGCCGTCCGTGCCGTCCGTGCCCGTGGCCCCGTCGCTCCCGTCGCTCCCGTCGCCCCCGTCGGCCTCCGTGCCCCCGTCCGACGCGCCCGGGCGGGCCCCGCTGTCGGCGGCGGCGGCCTTGTCGTCCCCCCCGTCGGCACAGCCGGACAAGAGGAGCAGGGCGAGAACGGCGAGGGGGGAGGGGGCGCGCATGGCGGGAGGATGGGCGCCCGCTCCGCGGCTGTCAACATCGTCCGCTCGGTGCTTCCAGCCTTTGCTCTCGCCTGACACGGCGGCCCCCGGCGCGGCGACCGGCGGCCCCCCACCGTGGACGGCGGCCGGCGTCCGTGCTCCACTGGCCCCCGTCCCGGAGCCGCCCCGCCATGGCCACCCGTCCCCTGCCCCAGCTGCGCCAGATGCTCGCCGACGAGGGGCTGCGCCGCACCCTGCGCCACCTCGCCGCCTTTGCCGTGGAGCGCGCCGAAGACGCCGTCTGGGACCGCCGCCTCGGCATCCGCAGCGGGGATCGCATCGACCCGGCCGCCCTGGGCATCACCGATCCCCACGCCGAGAAGTACGCCCCCTCCGACCACCGCAGCCTGCGCCGCGCCCTCGCCAGCATCTCGCTGCGCCCCGGCGAAGAGGTCTTCCTCGACTACGGCGCCGGCATGGGCCGGGCCCTCGTCATCGCCGCCCACGCCCCCTTCCAGGCGGTGATCGGCGTCGAGCTCTCGCCGGCCCTGGTCGCCATCGCCCGCGACAACCTCGCCCGCACCCGGGCCCCCCTGCGCTGCCGCCAGCTCCAGGTGGTCGAGGCCGACGCCCGCCGCTACGTGCTGCCCGACACGGTCACGGTCATCTGGTTCTACTCCCCCTTCCAAGAGCCCGTTCTGGACGCTGTTCTCGACCAGATTCGCGCCAGCCTGGAGCGGCGTCCCCGGCGCCTCTGGCTGCTCTACAAGGATCCCGCGGCCCTCGAGGCCCTGCTGCCCGCCCACCCCTGGCTCGCCGTGGTCCGCACCCTCCACGAGCCCGGTGCCCACGAGCGCCGCCGCATCCTCATCTGCCGGGCCACCGGGCCCCACCCCGCCCCCGAGGCCCCATGACCACCGAGAACCCCTACCAGGCACCCCAGGCCACCCTCGGCGGCAGCGCCGACGACGCCAACCGGCCCCTGGCCCCCGGCGACCTGGAGCGCGCCCTGGCCGGCACCCACAAGCTCGATGCTGGCGCCGTTCTCAAGGAGGCCTGGCGGCTCACGGCGGGCGCCAAGCTCATGGTCCACGTCGCCTTCAGCATCATCGGCCTGGCCTACGCCGTCGGCCTCGTGCTCGTGATGGGGGTCTTCCTCTCCGACATCAGCCTCGAGCTGCTGGCCGACGGCCCCGCCTTCGCCCAGCGCATGCAGTCCCTGGCCACGGACTGGCGCTACCACCTCGTCGCCCTGGTGGTGATGCTGCCGCTCAACGGGCTCATGTACGCCTCGTCCTGGAACCTGGGCCTGCGCCGGGCGGCCGGCCACCCGCTGCGCCTCGCCGACGCCTTCCCCCTGCGGGTGTGGCTGCGGGCCACGGGGGTGCTGGTGCCGGCCGCTGTGCTCGGCCTGGGGGTGCTCGTCCACCCCATGCTGAGCTGGCTGGGCACCCCGGTGACCTTCCTCGTGCTGCTCGCCATCCCGGCGGTCATCGACCGCGACATGGGCGTCGTCGCGGCCATCCGCACCTCGGCCACCCTGACCGCCAAGAACCTGGTCGCCATGATGCTCATCGTGATGGCCCTGATGGCCGGCTACATCGGCGCCACCCTTACCTGCGGCATCGGGCTCATCTGGTACCTGCCCTGGGCGGTGATGGTGCTCGGGGCCACCTGGCGCCAGCTCGCGGGCTTCGAGACGATCCCCCGGCTGGCCTGAGCCTCCCGGGGCGCGCCCAAGACGCACGAGGGGCCGGCCGCCCGCAGGCAGACCGGCCCCAGGATGCCCGGGCCCCCAGGACGGGGGCCACCGGACGCCCGCTCAGAGCGAGATGTCGTAGTCGCCGGCGAGGCTGACCACGCCGGTGATGACCGTCTCGACCTGCTCGGCGGAGGAGAAGGCGCCGGCGCAGATGGTCGGGGGGGTCGAGGTGAAGAGGGAGCAGGCGCCCTCGCTGGCGGCCTGGTCGTCCCAGGAGTCCATGCACTCCTCGGCCGAGTAGCGGGCGAGGTTGTAGTCGACGGGCAGGATGGAGTCGTAGCGCTCGCCCTCGATGCAGGAGTCGGTGATGTTGCCCATCACCGTGTCGAGGCACTTGCCGTAGACCTCGTCGCGGATGTCGCCGAAGTCGGTGGTCTTCGACTCCATGCAGTCGATCGCGTAGTTGCAGAAGGTCTCCTCGAAGCGGATGCAGACCTCGGCACCGGTCTCGAGAACGGCGTTGCGGGCGTTGTTGTAGGTGTTGTAGACCTGGATGTCCTGGAGCTCGACCACCGCCGAGGCGTCGGGCAGCGAGGTCGCCACGTCGACGATGGCGTCGGAGCCGCCGCCGTAGGCCACGAGGCACTGGGCGACCGGGGGGGTGCCGGTCATCACGGCCTGCTCAGAGCCCGTCAGCGCGTCGCAGGACTGCTCCTTCTGCTTGTCGATGCAGGTGTTGAGGAGGAGCACATCGTCCTTGTCGAGGTCTTCCTCGGCGCCGCCGCACTGGGGATCCTCGGCCTCGGTCGCGGCGATGCAGCGCTCCATGGCCTCTTCGGCGGTCAGGCTGGACTCGCCGTCGACACAGGCGACGGCCCAGTCACAGACGGCCTCGCAGTAGGACTGATCCACCTTGAACTTGTCGGCGAGGCCACAGCCGCCGAGGGTCGAGGCGAGGCTGACGACCAGGAGGCCGGTGGAGCTGCGCATGATGTCTTCCTTTCCGGGCGTGCCCGGTTGGTTCGGTGGTGCCCGCCAGGGCGTCACGTCAAGACGCCGGGAGGGACGGTGTTCTCGAGAAGGGCCCCGACCGAATCGGTCACGGGACCCACACCCGGCCACGCCGCACCCGAGCGGACGCACCGGCCAGACGCAGACCTTATCATCCCATTCGCAGGGGCGCGATGCGGAGAGGATCGCCCGAGAAGGGCCGTGGGCTGCCAGTTGCGAGGGCCTGCAGGCCGCCGAGGCTGCCGCCGGCGCCCCCGCCTCTCCGCGCCGACCGCTGCGGAGACGGCCCCGAAAGCTGCTACCCTGCGCCCCACAGCGACCGCTCCGGTGGCGACCTCCCGCCCCGTCCCGGTCGCCGGTCCGGCCCGTCCGCCTCTCCCGGGAGCCCCCCATGCGCCAGCTCGTCCTCTCCGCCCTGGTCGCCCTCGCGGCCTGTACCCCCGTCGAAGAGTCCACCGCGGTCAAGAAGACGGACGGCACCGACGACGGCACCGACGGCGTCGACGGCGTCGACGGCGGCGACGGCAGCGACGGCAGCGACGGCGCCGACGGCACGGACGGGGGCGACGGCAGCGACGGCGAGGAGCCCCCGCCCCCCGAGTCGGACTGCACCGACGGCCTCGACAACGACGAGGACGGCCTCGCCGACTGCGACGACAGCGACTGTGCCGAGGTGGCCCCCTGCTGGTGGCCGACGAGCCTGACCCACGACGGCGCCTTCGACTTCGACGGCTTCGAGGTCACCTGCGAGACCTGGTTCGGCGACTTCGACGAGCAGGTCGACGACTGCACCACCCGCTACACGGCCACCCTGACCGAGGTCACCGACCCGGCCGCCCAGTGCGCCACCTGCGATCGCACCTTCTACGGCGCCCTCACCTACACCGACAACAGCTGTGCCGACATCCTCGACGGCGGCGACCACCCCATCGAGGCCTATTTCGGCTTCGTGTTCCACAGCCCCACCGCCTGGACCCTCTACGGCGACGACGGCAGCGGCGGCTGGGAGTCGGGCGTCGACCTCGTCGTGAGCGGCACCACCCACAGCTTCTCCCACACCGAGCCCATCATGGTCGACACGGGCGAGTGCGACAACGATCCGCTCTACGCCGGCGACCTGACCATCACCTGGTCCTTCTCGGAGTAGGCGCCGACCGGGCCCGGGCCGCCGCGCGGGCGCCAGGACTGTGCCACGGCGGGCATGCTGCAAATGCGGCAGTCTCCGCCCGAGACGGGCCGGTGCCCCCGAGATCTTGCGGCGCCCCAGGCGGTAGGCTGGGCCCTCCCGCCGCCCGAGCCCGCCGTGCCCTCGCCGTCCCCCGTCCCCGCCCGCACCCGCCGCGCGGCCGCCCTGTGCCTCGCCGGGCTGCTTGCCGGCTTGCTCGCCACGGCGGCACCGGCCTGGGCCGACGACGGCCAGCTCCGGGTCGACCACTACGGCATGGACGAGGGCCTCGTCCAGGGCACGGTCGCCGACATCGCCCAGGACGCCGACGGCTACCTGTGGCTGGCCACCTTCGGCGGACTCCAGCGCTTCACGGGCAACCGCTTCGACGACGCCCCTGGCTCGCCCGGCCAGGTGGCCCAGCTCGCGCGCACCACCACCGTGCTCGCCGACGGTCCCGGGCTCTGGGTGGGGGTCCAGGGCCAGGGCCTCTGGCGCTGGGAGGCCGGCAGCTACCAGCAGGTCGACCAGCCGCTGCCCCTCGCCCGGGCCGTGCCCTCGGATCTGCGCCCGGACGGCGCCGGCGGGCTGCTGGTGGCCTCGACCGCCGGCCTCTTCCACCGCAGCGCCGCCGGCAGCTGGACGACCCTGCACGAGGGCCCCTGCTCCCAGCTCCAGGGCACCCCCGAGGGCGAGCTCAGCTTCATCTCGCGCCGCCAGCTCTTCAGCCTCGCCGCCGACGGCACGCGCCGGCTCCTGGTCGACCGGTCCGTCGAGACCCACTGGCGCGACCCCGCCGGGGGCCTGTGGTGGCTCGACAACCAGGGCCTCGCCCTCCGCGGGGCCGACGGCGTGATCCACCGGCTGCCCCTCGGCTCGCGCCGCGACGCCCAGGCGGCCCTCGTGCTCGACGGCACCGGCCAGCTCTGGGCCGTGCGCAACACGACCCTGGTGTTGCTCGGCCCGTGGTCCGCGGCACGGACGGCCCTCGAGGCCGATCGCCTGGTGCCCGTCCACACCCTCGACCTCGGCTGGCCCGTGGCCTCGGTCCACCCCGCCGAGGACGGCTCGCTGTGGGTGGGCACGGCCGGCGGCGGGCTGCGCCACGTCTCGGCCCAGCCCTTCGAGAGCCACCACCTCCACGAGAAGGGGGGCGACGCCCTGCCCGGGCCGGTGGTGAGCGCCGGGCGCGACACCTGGGCCATCGCCGGCTGCAACACGCTGCAGCAATTCCGGGACGGGAAGCCCCAAGACGCCGTGATGCTCAACATTCCCGTCGATGCCACGGGCTGCATCTCGGCCATCGGCGCGCTGCCCGGGGGCCGGCTGGTGGTGGGCGGCGGCGTGCTCTTCGTGCACGACGGGGTCGCGTCCCGTCCCGTGCCCGTGGTGCCCCCCATCGCCGAGGGCGACCAGGTCTCGATGCTCCGGGTCGACCCCACCGGGGCGCTCGAGGTGGGGCTGCAGTCGGGGCGGCTGCTCGGGGGCACGGCCGACGCCGGGCTGCGGGACCTGCCCGTGCCCGCCGAGCTCGGGCGGATCTTCGCGCGCGCCCAGCGGGGCGAGGAGCGGGTGCTGGGCACCGAGACGGGGCTCTGGATCGAGGCCGACGGCCAGTGGCGCCAGGTCACCGGCGAGGCGGGCTTCGCCTGGGGCCCCGTGCGCGCCGCGCATGTCGACCAGACCGGCGTCATCTGGGGCGCCACCGATGGCGGCGGCCTCGGCTTCCTCACCGAGCGGGGCGCGGGCCGCCTCGACCCGGTGGCCCACGGCTTCGGCGACCGCTTCCTCAGCGCCATCCTGCCCGACGGCAGCGACGGGCTGTGGATCCAGGGCAACCAGGGCCTCCACCGCCTCGCCCTCCGCGAGCTCTGGCGGGTGGTCGACGGCAAGCCCGGCCGCCTGGGCGTCGAGACGGTCGACCTGGGCGAGGCCAACGGGTGGGTGCGCCCCTCCATGGACGCCGCCCCGGACGGCACCCTGTGGCTGTCGACCATCGACCACCTGGTCTCCTTCGACAGCCGCCAGCCCCTGCCCTCCCAGCAGGCCGGCGTCGTGAAGATCGACCACATCGGCACCCTCGCCCGCCAGCGCGCCCTGCCCGAGGCCGCCGTCACCCTCGACGCCGACGACGGCCGCGACGTCCAGATCGAGTACAGCAGCCCCGTGCTGAGCCCCTCCCAGCGGGCGCGCTTCCAGTGGCGGCTGGTGCCCGGCGGCCGGCCCGTCGACGCCGTGCCCTTCGGTCCACCCACCTCGCGCAGCTCGGTGCGCCTGGTCGACCTCGCCCCGGGCACCCACCGCTTCCAGGTGCGGGCCGTCGGGGCCAACGGCGCCCCCGGGCCGCTGCGCGAGCTGCGGCTGCTCGTGCCCTACCGGTGGTTCGAGCTGTGGCCCCTGCGCCTCGTGGGCGCCCTCGTGCTCGTGGGCCTGGCCGTCTGGGCCTTCAGGCGCCGCCTGCGGGCCGTGCAGGAGCAGAACCACCAGCTCCAGAGCGAGATCGACCAGCGCATCGCCGCCGACCTGCGCCTCCAGCAACAGAAGCGCTACTACCAGGGCCTCTTCGACGCCGCCGGCTGCGGGCTGCTGCTCTTCGACGGCGACGGCCGCTGCCTCGACGCGAACCCCGAGGCCTGCCGGCTCTTCTCCAGCAGCCTCGAGGCCCTCCTCGAGCAGAGCCCCGCCAGCCTCGGCGTCGCCCGCCCCGAGAGCCCCCCGGCCCAGACCACCTGCACCCGCCCCGACCTCTCCACCTTCCCGGCCCGGCTCGACTGGGCCCCCTTCACGGTGGGCGGCCAGGAGCGCATGCTGGTCTCGATCATCGACCTCACCGCCCTCTCGCGCGTCCAGGAAGACCGCGACCAGCTCGAGAGCGCCCTCCAGTCGGCCCGCCGCATCGAGGCCCTCGGCCGCCTCACGGGCGGGGTGGCCCACGACATGAAGAACGTCATCACGGCCATTCTCGGCAATGTCGAGCTGATGTTCGAGACCGAGCTTGGCCAGGATCCCGAGGCCGCCGAGTGCCTCGACCACATCCGCGCCTCCGCCGAGCAGGGCACCCGGCTGACCCGGCGGCTGCTGGCCCTGGGCCGGCCCCGGTCGGGCGACCGCGAGGTCTTCGAGGCCGACACGGTGCTCCGCGAGCTCCAGCCGCTGCTCGGCCAGCTGCTGCCCGAAGACATCCGCCTCGACATCCAGCACGGCGCGCCGGGCCTGCTGCGCATGGTGCGGGCCGAGCTGGAGCAGGTGGTGCTCAACCTCGTGGTCAACGCCGGCCACGCCATGCCCCGGGGCGGCTGCATCACCGTGCGCAGCTTCCGCTTCGGGCCCTGGGTCTGTGTCGAGGTGAGCGACGAGGGCGAGGGCATGAGCGAGGAGCTCCAGGCCCGCATCTTCGACCCCTACTTCACCACCCGCGAGGGCGAGTCGGGCACGGGGCTGGGCCTCGCCACCGTCCAGACCATCGTGAGCCGCGCCGGCGGCAGCATCTCGGTCCAGAGCAGCCCCGGCATGGGCGCGACCTTCGAGATCCGGCTGCCCGCCGCCACCGGCCACCAGCCGGCCGCCCCCTCCCCCCCGGCCACGGCCCCCCGGCTCCGGCTGGCGAGGCCGCCCGCCAGCGGCGAGATGGTGCTGGTGGTCGACGACGACGACGCGGTCCGCATCACGATGGTGCGGGTGCTGCAGCGGGCCGGCTACGCCGTGGTCGACTTCGGCGACCCGGAGCGGGTGGCCGAGTGGATGGCCGAGCACGGCCACGAGGTCGATCTCGTGGTCTCGGACGTGGTCATGCCCGGCATGGGCGGGCCCCAGCTCGTGGCCCTGCTGCAGTCGATGGAGCCCGGGCTGCCGGCCCTGCTGGTCTCGGGCCACGACGACAGCGCCCTGGCGGACCGGGGCGTGGATCCCGCACTGCACGCCGTTCTCGCGAAGCCCTTCGCCCCGGATGCCCTGCTGGCGCGGGTCGCCGCTGCGCTGGCCGAGCGCCGCCCGCCCCACCTCTGGGACGGCCTCGCCTGAGCCCGCCGCACAGCGGGCTGTCACAGCAAGGGACGGGGGAGCGTACAAGGGGGATACCCCATGACCTCCCCGGAGATCCCATGTCCCCCTCTCGCATCCTCCTCTTCGGTGGCCTGCTCGCCGCCTGTGCCGATCCCGCCGGCAAGGCCGGGTCCCCGTCCGCCGACACCACCGACGACAGCGGCCGTCCGGACGGCACGGACGGCGACAGCGGCACCGGCGGCGACGGCGACACCGGCGGGGACGGCGGCGACAGCGACGGCGGCGACACGGGGGACGACACCGGCGTCGACCCTGCGCTGCTGCCCACCGCGGTCATCGCCTGCGGCCCCGCGGAGGCGACCACCTTCACCGAGTGGACCGCCGACGGCTCGGGCTCCATCGACCCGACCGGCACGGGGCTGCAGGCGCGGTGGCGGCTGCTCCCCGAGAACCGCGCCGCCCACCGTGAGGTCAGCGATGCCCTCGACGACTACACCGTGCGCTCCCTGCTCTCGGGAGACCACGAGGTCGAGCTGGTCGTGACCAACACGGCGGGCGACAGCGCCCCGGCCCGCTGCCCTGTGCGCTTCGTGCCCAGCGATGCCCTCGTGGTCGAGCTGCTGGCCGAGACCGAGAGCACCGACCCCATCGACTGGGACCTCCACCTCGCCCACGGCGACGCGGCGCTCTTCGAGACCCCCGGAGACGCCAGCTGGTGCAACAGCTCCGCCCCCGGTCCCGACGAGACGCCCGACACCGACGACGACATCAAGGTGGGCAGCACGCAGGACCGCACCGGCGCCATCCAGTTCGAGCTGGCCCAGGTCGCGGCCCCCGGGCCCGAGCCCCACGTGGTCCGGGTCCACCTCTACCGCGACGACACCGGCGACACCCCCGCCACCGCCGAGCTGCGGCTGTGGCACGACGGCGCCCTCATCACCACCCTGGCCCCCCCCGCGCTCGAGGCGCGGGAGGTCTGGGAGGTCGGCACCTTCGATCCGGTCACGGCCACCTGGACCCCGAGCACGGCTCCGGTCGCGGCCGCCACCCGAAGCAACTGCTACTGAGCCGGGGACGGCCCCCCGTCCCGCCGGGGCGGGCGCGGCCAGACCCCCGCCGCCATGATGTGGGGGTAGTGCTGGCGCCAGGCGGCGATCATGGCCTCGAAGGGCAGATCGGCGTGGGCGCCGTGGTCGTCGACCCGCTCCATGAAGCGCCGGTCGCCGTCGTAGGCCTGGAAGATGGCGTCGTGCACCCCGTCGAAGTCGAGGGGGGCCACGCCCAGGCGGGCGCAGAGGCCCGCGTCGAAGGCCGGGGTCGCGGCCACCCAGCGGCCCTCCAGCCAGAGCTCGGTGTAGCCGTGAAAGACCAACAGATCGGTCTTCAGGAGCTCTTCGAGCCGGGCCGTGCCGATGTGGTTGCGCACGTTGGCGAAGTGGAGCCGCGCGGGGATGCCCAGCGCCCGGGCCGCCGCCGCGAGCAGCAGGGCCTTGTCGATGCAGTGGGCCCCCTGGGCCGGGTCGCGGGCGAGCACGTCGCTGGCCCGGAAGCCGTCGCGGTCGAGGCGCACGTTCCAGGGGCTGTAGGGCACCATGTCGCGCACCCGGTGGTGCAGGGCCACGGCCGCCGCCCGGGGCGCCCGCCCGCCCGCCGTCTCGTGGGCGAAGGCGACGACGGCCGGGTGGTCACAGTCGATGTGGGGGGTCGGGGCGAGGGTGTCCGGCGCGGGAGAGCGCATGGGGCGTCCAGGGGCGGGGCTACTGGTAGGAGATGGACACGGCGATGCCCAGGAACACCGCGCTGGTCAGCAACAACACCCCCACCAGCGGCAGGGCGAAGCGCAGCCAGCGGTCGTAGGGCACGCCGGCCATGAGCAGCATGGCCATCAGGGTGCCGGAGGTCGGGATGACCATGTTCGAGAAGCCGTCGCCGCACTGGTAGGCCAGCACGGCGGTCTGGCGGGTGATGCCGAGCAGGTCGGCCAGGGGCGCCATCAGGGGCATCGTGACCGCCGCCTGGCCCGAGCCGCTGGGCACGAAGACGTTGAGCAGGCTCTGGAAGAGGAGCATGCCCTGGACGGCGACGTGGCGGGACTGGCCGTCGAGCAGCCCGGCCGCGGCATGGACGATGGTGTCGAGGATCTGGGCGTCGGTCATCACAACGACGATGCCCCGGGCGAAGCCCACGACCAGCGCCGCCACCACCATCTCCTACATGCCGTGGGTGAAGGCCCGGGTCGCCCGGTCGAGCGACATGCCGGCGATGACCGCGGCGAGGATGCCCATGAGGAAGAAGCCGCCGCCCATCTCGGCCAGCCACCAGCCCTCGGTCTGGACGGCCACCATGATGCCGGCAAAGAGCAGCCCACACATGGCGAGGATGCCGATGTGGCGGCCGTTCAGGGCAGGAACCTCGCCGAGGTCGAGGCCCGCCGGGTCGGGGATGCCGTGGACCACACTCGCCGCCGGATCCCGCCGCACCCGGGCGCCATAGCGCAGGATGTGGCCGAGGGTCAGGGCCATGCAGACGGCGAAGAAGACCACCCGCAGCTCCCAGCCGCTGTTGAGCGGCAGCTCGGCGATCTTCTGGGCGATGTTGACCGTGAACGGGTTGGTCGTGGCCGCCGCGAAGCCGATGCCCGGCGCGAGAACAACGATAGACAGGCCAAAGACGCGGTCGTAGCCGAGGCGCTGGGAGAGCATGAGGAACATGGGCACGAGGGGGATGAACTCCTCGCCCATGCCCAGGGTCGAGCCGCCGATGCCCATGAGCAGCCCCAGCAGCACGACCAGCACCCCCACCCGCTCGGCGAAGAGCTCGGTGAGGCGCCCGAGCGCCGCCGTGATGGCGCCGGTGGCCTGGAGGATGCCGAAGACCCCGCCCATCATGAAGATGAAGAAGATGATGTCGGCCGACTGCTCGAGGCCCCGGGGGATGGCGCTGAGGAAGCCGAGCAGGCTCACCGGCGCCGCCTCGCCCGCCCCGAGCTCGGCCGGGGGCAGCAGCAGCCCCCCCAGGGTGCGCACCTTGTCGAGAGCGGCGTAGGAGCCGGGCACCACGAGCTGCTTGGTCAGCGCCCCGACCCTGACGGTCTCGCGCACATAGCTGCCCGAGGGGATGAGCCAGCTCGCGGCGCTCATCACCGCCACGACGATGGTGAGCAGGGCCATGACGTGGGGCACGCGCAGGGGCGGGCGAGCCCCGGGCGCAGGGGCCGCGGCGGGGGGCGGAGCAGGGGACGACATGGCTCAGTCCGGGACGAGCACGACCTTGCCGAAGTTCAGCCGGTCGTGGAGCATCTGGTGGGCGTCGGCCGCCCGGGAGAAGGGCACCGTGGCGTGGACATGGGGCCGCAGCACCCCCTCCTTCCACAGCCCGAGGAGCTGGTCGAGCCAGCCGGCCACCCGCTCCGCCTCGTCCCACATGTGGCCCATGTTCACCCCCATCACGCCGACGTTCTGGTTCATCAGCCAGATGGGGTTGACCTTGAGCCAGGGCACGGCCGCCATGTTCTTCAGCACGCTGAACACGCTGCGGGCGCTGCCCTGGGCGTTGGCCGAGAAGCCGAAGCAGACGAGCCGGCCGCTGGGCCGCAGCAGCGAGAGGCCCTTGGCCCAGGCCTCGCCGCCGATGGGGTCGAGGATGAGGTCGAGGCCGGGCGCCCCCGAGAGCGCCGCGGCGAAGTCCTCGCTGCGGTAGTCGATGAGCTCGTCGTAGCCGCGCGCGCGGAGGAAGTCGTGCTTCTTGGCCGAGGCCGTGCCGATGGCGACGGCGCCCTTCCACTTGATCAGGTCGAGGGCCGCGAGGCCGACCCCGCCGCCGGCCGAGTGGACGAGCACCCGGTCACCGGCGCGGATCCGGCCCATCTCGATGAGCATCATCCAGGCCGTCAGGCCCGTCACGGGGATGCTCGCGGCGGTCACGGCGTCGAGGCCCGCGGGCCGCACCACGGCCTGGACGGCGGGCATGCAGACCACCGAGCTCTGGCCGCCGAAGTGGGTCATGCCCACGACATCTTCGCCCACCCGCCCCGCGTCCACCCCCGGCCCCACCGCGTCGATGCGGCCGGCCACCTCGTAGCCCATCACACAGGGCAGGGCGGGGCGGTCTGGGTAGAGCCCCATGCGGGCCATGAGGTCGGCGAAGTTGAGGCCGGCCGCCTCGACCCGCACCCGCACCTCGCCCGGGCCGGGGGTCGGGTCGGGGGCCTCGACCACCGTGAGCACGCGGGGATCGCCCTCTCGGGGAATCGTGATCTGCTTCATCGGAGGGGCTCCAGCGTGAGGGTGGTGGCGTCGACCCGCTCGCCCTCGGCGGTCGTGCGGACCAGGGAGACGGTGGTGCCGTCGAAGTCGAGGCGGGTGTAGCCGAAGCTCTGGCTCGCCGCCTGCCGCAGGGGCAGCTCGTCGGCAAAGGCCTCGGCCTGGGCGCTCACGTCGTAGAGCAGCGCCCCGCCGCCGCCGTCGGTGATGTAGGTGACGCCGTCGGCCACCATGCGCTCGTAGCTGTGGTTGTGCGCCTGGAGCACGAGCTGGACGCCGTGGTCGCGGAACAGGGGGTGGAGCCGCTCGCGCAGGCCGAGATCGGGGGCGTGCTCGGCGAGGGTGTAGATGGGCCGGTGGTACCAGGGCACGACGGCGTGGATGTCGGGATCGGCGGCCGCGTCGACAAGCTCGGCCTCGAGCCAGGCGAGCTGGAGGCTGTCGGGGGCCGAGAGGTGGTGGTCGCCCGCGCCCTCGGTGTCGATGGCCAGGAAGCGCACCCCGCCGTGGTCGAGGCGGTAGTAGCTCGCCCCCTCGGGGGCCGGGGCCGTGCCCAGGCCGTCGAAGAGGCGGGTGTACATCTCGGTGAACTCGTCCATGTCTTCGTGTTCGTGGTTGCCCACGGCCGGGTGGAAGGCCGCCTGGGACGAGACCGGCGCGAGGGCCCACGACAGCCCGGCCCAGGTGTCGAGGGGGTTCGGGATGTACTGCAGGTCCCCGCCGTGGAGCATCAGCTCGGGGGCCGCGTCCGCCGCCGCCTGGAAGACCCCGTCGGAGAAGGGCGACATGGTGTCGCCGAAGAAGACCACGGTGAAGGCCCCGCCGGGGGCAGGCGGGGCGTGGAGAGTGCCCGCCAGCTCCTCGATGCCCGTGTCGATGCGCCAGCCGAGCACGGTGCCCGGAGCCAGCCCCTCGACCACCAGCTCGTGGAGGTGGTGGGTGCCGGCGAGGTCGGGGTGGTCGCTCTGGTCGAGCAGGGCCTCGACCGGCCAGGCGTAGGAGAGGGTGTGGGCGGTGCGGTCCATGACCTGGCTGGACTCGGCGCCATCCATGTCGAGAACGACCGTCATGTCGACATCTTCGATGGTGTCCATGCGCAGCCGGGCCGTGCCGGGCCCCACCCACTGCCACGAGGGGGCGAAGGTGATGGTGGGGCCGAGGGGCGCCGCCGTGTCGCCGTCGCTGCCGCCGTCCGTGCCGCCGTCGCCGTCGGTGCCGGCGTCGTCCTCCGTCCCTGGGGAAGAGCCGGCCCCGTCGGCGGCGGGCTTGGCCTCGTCGCCCCCACAGGCGCCCAGCAGGGGCAGCAGCAGGGCGAGGCAGGGGGCCCAGCGGGCCGTCGGACGGGAGGCGGACATCGGCGCTCCGGGACACAGGGCCCCGGGCGGCAGCGGTCCGCTCAGGGGCAGGATTCTTGGATGGCCCGCAGCCGGGCCTCGACCTCGCGGGCCGTGTCGCTGGTCGGCCGGGTGGCCGCGAGGGCGGCGCAGTAGTCGCGCCGGGCGAGTCCCGTGCGGCCGAGCTGCTCGGCCACATAGCCCCGTCCGTAGAGGGCGTCCGCCCCGCCGCCCCGGCGCACGGCCCGGTCGAAGGCCAGCTCGGCGTCGCCGATGCGCTTGTCGTCGAGGAGCCGCCAGCCCTGGGCCACCAGCGCCGCCGCAGAGGGACCGGCGTCGGCCGCCGGCGCGGGGGCGGGCGCCGCGGCCTCGGCGGCGGAGGCGCCAGGGGCGGCGGCGTCGGGGGCAGCGGCGTCGGGGGCCGGGACCGGGGCGGCCGCAGCGGGGGCGGGCGCCGGGGCGGGCGCGGGGGCCGCCGCGAGGGCCGAGAGCTGGCGCTCGGGTGCCGCCGTGCCGAGGGGGGGGGGGCACGCCGAGCAGCCAGGTGGCCGCGAGGGCGACCGCCACGGCCACCGTGGCCCCGAAGACCGGCCGGGGAACCCCTGCGGCCGCCCGGCTCTTGAGCGCTTCGGGATCGACCCCCTCGACCGCCCGGTAGAGCAGCCGGGCCGCCTCGCGGTAGGTCGGGCGCTCGGCGATGACCTGCTGGAGGTGGCGCTGGGCGACCTCGGGCTGGCCCTGCTCGAGGGCCTGGAGGGCCCCCTGGTAGGTGGCTTCGAGGGCGGTCTGGCGCGACAGATCCCGCGCCCAGTCCCGCTCGACCACCGGGCGCAGCCCTGGGGCCTGGCCCGGCGGCCCGAGGGGCACGGGCTCGTGGGGCGCGCCGGGGGGCGGGGCGTCCCGGTCGCGGTCGAGCACGGCGGCGAGCTGGGCCTGGCGGGCGACGTCGACCGGGGCCGGCGCCGGGGCGGGGGCGGGGGCAGGCACCGGGGCGCCTCCCCGGGCAAACTCGCCGGTGACCTGCTGCACGACGGCATCTTCGTGGGCCACACGGGCGAGCTCCCGGGTGGCCTCGGCGTGGCCGGGCGCCACCTCGAGCACCCGCCGGTAGACGGCGGCCTTCTCGCTGGTCGTGGGGGCCGCGTGGGCCTGGGCGATGAGGGTGCGCACCAGCAGGGGCCGGGCCTTGCCGGGCAGCATCTCGTGGAGCATCTCGAGGCTGCGCACCGCCGCCGCCCGGTCGCCCCGGGCCTCGTGCACGGTGGCGAGCAGGGCCATCGCGCCGGCGTGGTTGGGGTTCTGGGCCAGCGCCCCATCGAGGGCCCGCTGGGCCTCGGTGCGGTCGCCGTCGTGGCGGGCGCCCCGCCAGAGCTGGCTCGCCTGGTGGAAGAGCCGCTCGGCCTCGGGCACGGCATGGTCGAGCTGTTCGAGCTCCTGGGCGACGGGGTGGGCCCGGCGCAGCCAGGCGCGGATCAGGGGCGCGGCCACGAAGATCTGCTCGCCGCGCTGGTGGAAGAGCCCCTGGCGCAGCAGCTCCTGGACGGCCCCCGCCTCGAGCTCGTCGGTCACCACCCGCACCCCACAGCCGTGGAGCCGGGCGGCCAGCTCGGCCCGGGGCAGCACGTGCTCCTTCTGGCCCGCCACACAGGCCAGCACCACCCGCGCCGCGGGGGGCACGCCGGACCACAGCGCCTCGAGCCAGGCGTGGCCCTGGTCGAGGGCCGTCGTGACCGCCTCGTCGACGTCCCGGCGATCGGCCGTGGGCACGGCGCCGGCGAGGGCGGCCGGGCGGCTGCGGGTCCAGACGGCGCTGCAGAGCAGCTGGCTCAGGTAGGGCCAGCCGCCGGTGAGCTGGAGCACCCGCTCGACCGCCACGTTCGACCAGCGCAGGCTGCCGGCGGCCTGGGACTGGCGCACGAGGGCCCAGCCGGCGGCCAGCTCGAGGGGCCCGAGCACCCGCCGGAGGGGGGCCGGGAAGTAGCGCCGCAGCACGGCGTCGTGGCCGGGCCGCCGCAGGTCGGTCGTGAAGACCACCCCGAAGCGCCCGGGCAGCTCTTCCATCACGCCCACCAGCCAGGGCAAGAAGGCCCCCGAGGCCTGGCGCGAGACCGGGTCCCACACCATGGGGAACTCGTCCATGATGATGACCATGCGGTCACTCTCGCCGAGGTTCTGCAACACATTGGGCAGGTAGCGATCCCGGAACTCGGCCTCGGCCCAGCCCCGCAGGGCGGGCATCGTCAGCTCGAGCGAGGCCCCGAGCTCGCCGGCAAAGGCCGAGATCGCCACGTCGAGGGGCTCGCGCACACACTCGCGCAGGTCGAAGCGCACCGGCCGCAGCCCGTCGACGTCCATCATCTGGGCGGCCAGCTCCTCGATGAAGCTGGTGCGGCCGCTGCCGGGCAGCCCCGTCACCACAGCCGCCGGGGCGGGCCCGGACTGCATGGCGCCGATCAGGTCGGCGAGGGTGTCTTGGCGCCCGACGAAGGCCGCCTGGCCCCCCACCGGTCCCCCTGCCACATATGGATTGAGCTGGCCAGACACACCACCCTCCACGCGATGCCTCCCCCGCCGCGGGCTGCGCGGGAGGCGGTCGCTCGATCACCCATGGGCACCCGGCCGCCGCCGGGCCGGGCCACAGGGGCGGGCGCGGGAAGCGGACGGTGCCCCCGCATCCTGCTCTGGCCCCATTGCCACGTCAAGTGCGATCCCCCCCACCAGCGGCACGATCTGGCGGAGCGGGACCACGGGGGCCGCCGCGCTCAGGACCGGCGCCGCCAGCCGACGAGGGCCAGGGCCCCGAGCCAGGCCAGCCCACCCGCCGGCGCGGCCGCCGCCCCACAGCCGCAGCCGCCGTCCTTCGCGTCACCGCCCGTGTCGTCCGCGGCCCCGGCACCGTCGCTGCCGCCGCCGTCCGCCTCGCCGGGCTCCGGGTCGTCCCCGGTCACGTCGCGGTCGATGCGAATGCCCATCACATAGGGCTTCAGGCTGGCATCCCAGCTCAGCAGGATGAGGTCACCCTGGCGCGAGATCCAGGGCCGGGCGGCGCCGTCTGCCGAGCCGTCGGGCACGAGGTCGATGGTCTCGACGTGGTTCCAGTCGAGGTCGTAGACCACGAGGAAGGGCCGGGTGCGGTTGCCGCCGCCGCCGCGCTCGGGGTTGCCCAGGGTGGCGAGCAGGTAGTGGTCCCCCACCCGCATGCGCCCCTGGGGCCAGTAGACCATGTAGGGCTCGGTGAGCGGCTCTTCGGTGCTGGCCGAGAGCTCGTTCCAGTCGCCGTCGTAGGTGGTGCGCAGGATGGGACCGGCCGGGCCGTCCGTGCCGATGCGGTGGATCGTGCCCGTCGCGTCGTCGCCGAAGATGGCCCCGCCCACGGGATCGGGCCGCTGGACCAGGGTGGCCACCACCGTGGCCGGGCCGCTGTCGCCGATCTCCATGAAGACGGTGTCGCCGCTGTGGCCCTCCTGGGGGCCGACCAGCACCCCCTGGGCCAGCCCGCTGCACATCACCGGTGGATCCGAGTGGTGCATGTTGGGCGAGGCCACCTCGACCTCGCCGCTGGCCGTGGTCTCCCAGGTGGCCGAGTGGCGGAACCACCAGGCCGAGTCGTCCTGGCGGGCCGAGGTGCCCGTGGCGACGTGGAGCCAGCTGCCGTCGGGGCAGGCCACGAGGTTGTGATCGTCGAGCTGGGGGCTGTCCTGCTCGACCAGCCACCACCGGTCGGCCTCGGCCACCGTCCAGTCCGAGGGCCCCGAGCCGGTCGAGGTCATGGGGATCATGCCGTAGCCGCGCTGGGTGGCGATGCCGAGCAGCCAGCCGCCCTCGCCGTCGGGCAGGGCCCGCACCCAGGCGCCGCTGGTGGGCAGCTGGACCGCCGGCCCCAGCTCGGAGACCACGCTCTGGGCGTGGGCTGCGCCGCCCAGGGCGAGGAGGGCGACGGGGACGGCGAGACCAGGCATGCAGGCTCCGGAGGAGGCGAGGGGCGGGGGGGACGGTCGGGCCCGGGCAGGCCCACGGCCCCAGTGTAGCGGCGGCGTCCCCGGGCGCACACGGACGGGGCCCCGCGGCGGCGCGCACCGGGCGATCGCCGACCGATCTCGCGTCAAGTGCGGGCGGGCCCTGGCCGCTGGGGGGGGCCCCGCTCCCCGGTGTCGCCGTCGTGTCTGCCCGTGCTGCCCCCTCGCTGCTCTGTCTCTTCGGGCTGGTCCTCGGCTGTGCCCCGGCCCCCGAAGAGCCCGCCGCCGTCGAGGGCCCGGGCACGAGCGGCACGGGGCCGGACGCCGACGGGGACGGCTACGGGGCCGACGAGGACTGCGACGACAGCGACCCAGCGGTCCACCCCCACGCCGACGAGCGCTGCAACGGCCAAGACGACGACTGCGACGGCCAGACGGACGAGGACCCGGTCGATCCCCCGCTCTGGTACCGCGACGCCGACGGCGACGGTGCCGGCTCGGCGGCGGGCGGGGTGGCCGCCTGTGGGGCCCCGGTCGACCACGTGGCGGCCGCCGGCGACTGTGACGACGGCGACCCGACGGTCCACCCGGGCGCCCAGGAGCGCTGCGACGGCATCGACAACAACTGCGACGGCATCACCGACGAAGACGGCGCAGAGGACGGCATAGTCGTCCATGCCGACACCGACGGGGACGGCCACGGCGACCCAGGCCACGCCACCCGCAGCTGTGCGCCGGGACCGGGCTGGGTCGCGGCCGCCGACGACTGCGACGACAGCTCGGCCGCCGTCTCGCCCTCGGCCACCGAGGCCTGCAACGGGGTGGACGACGACTGCGACGGGGTCATCGACGAGTCGGACGCCGCGGGTGCCCAGGACTGGTACCTCGACGAAGACGGCGACGGCTACGGCCAAGACCTGCGCACCACCCGCGCCTGCAGCGCCGCGAGCGGCTGGGTGGCGACGGGGGGCGACTGCGACGACACCCAGGCCAGCCACCACCCCGGCGCCCCCGAGACCTGCGGCGGCGGCGACGAGAACTGCGACGGCACCGTCGACGAGCCCACCGCCTCCGACGCCCGCGACTGGCACGCCGACACCGACGGCGACGGCTTCGGCGACCCCGCCGCCCCCACCCGCGCCTGCACCGCCCCCGCCGGCCACGTCGCCGACGCCACCGACTGCGACGACACGGCCGGCCACGCCTTCCCGGGCGGCACCGAGGTCTGTGGGGACGGCGTCGACGGCGACTGTGACGGCACGGTCGGGGTCTGTGGGCCCTGGGGCAGCCTCGCGCCCGCCGACGCGTGGGCCCAGGTCCAGGGCGCCGCCGGGGACGGGGTCGGCGCCGCCCTCGCGCCCGTCGGCGACCTCGACGGAGACGGCCAAGACGACCTGCTCGTCGGCGCTCCCGGCGTCGGCGGCGGCCGGGCCGTGCTGCTGCCCGGCCCCCTCAGCGGCAGCCTCGCCCTCGACACCCACGGCACGGCCACCCTCTCCAGCACCACCAGCGGCGACCTCGCGGGCTGGGCCCTGGCCCCCGCCGGCGACACCGACAGCGACGGCTACGACGACGTCTTCGTCTCGGCCTACGCCTGGGAGGGGGGCACGGCCCTGCGCAACCAGGGGGCGGTCTTCCTCGTGACCGGCCCCCTCAGCGGCGCCCTCGACCTCGACCAGGACGCCGCCGCCCGCTTCCAGGGCGCCGCGCTGGCCGATCTCTTCGGCTATGCACTGGCCCCGGCCGGCGACCACGACGGCGACGGGGTGGCCGAGCTGTGGGTCGGTGCCTTCCAGTCCAACGCGGGCGCCAGCGACGCCGGCGCGGTCTGGCTCCACAGCGGCGCGGCGACGGGCACCGTGCTGACCGGCGCGGCCCGGCTCCAGCTCACGGGCAGCGCCAGCGGCGACAACCTCGGCTTCTCGGTGGCCGCCGGCTTCGACGCCGACGGCGACGGCATCGACGACCTGGCCGCCGGTGCCCGCCACGCCGACCCGGCGGGCCGCGCCGACGCCGGGGCGGTCTACCTGCTGCTCGGGCCCACCAGCGGCAGCCTCGTCGCCGACGACGCCGACCTCGTCGCCCAGGGGGTCACCGCCGGCGACAAGGCGGGCTGGTCCCTGGCCGCCGTCGGCGACGCC
>CAXQUZ010000545.1:0-10273 GCA_964226865.1 Myxococcota bacterium
CCCGAGCGGGGCCTCGCACCCGGGCGCCCTCCGCTCGGCCCCCCCCCCCCCGCCCGCAGGGCCGGCCCGCCCCCCCGCCCGCCGGGGCGCTGCAATGCCCGGCAAGCCCGCCGCGGACGCCCCCACCGGGCGCCCGGGTCGCAGCCCCCACCCCTCCCGCCCCACCGGGCGCCGATCAGACCCCAGAAGGCGACGTGCCCCAGACCAAGCCCCCCCCCGCACGCTCCTCCTCGCCCCTGCGGCGCGTCCCGGCCGCTGCCGGCGCCCTGCTGGGCTTGGTGCTGCTCGCCGCTGCGCCCGGTCGGGCCCGCGCCCAGGTGCCCCCGCCCCCGCCGCCCGCCGACGCGGTCTACACCGTCGGCGCCGGCGACGTGCTCTCGGTGAAGGTCTACGGCGAAGACCGGCTGACCGGAGACTATGTCGTCGGCCCCAAGGGCCAGCTCGAGCTGCCCTGGATCGGCCGGGTGCCCGTCTCCACCCAGACCACCGACCAGATCGCCGAGACCCTCATCGCCCGCTACGGCGACGGCTACCTCGTGAGCCCCGAGATCGTCGTCGAGGTCAAGGAGTTCGGCAGCCGCCCGGTCCAGGTGCTCGGCGCCGTCGACCGCCAGGGCACCTACCACCTCCGCGGCGACGCCCGCCTCATCAGCGTCATCGCCGAGGCCGGCGGGGTCAAGGTCGACGGCGACCTCGCCACCTACGAGGTCCAGGTCAAGCGGCCCCGCCTCGGCACGGTCGAGCCCATCACCGTGAGCCTCGACCGCCTGATGAACCTCGGCGAGGGCAACATCCGCGTCGAGGCCGGCGATGTCATCAACATCGGCCGCGGCAAGGTCGTCTTCATCTCGGGCCAGGTGGCCAAGCCCGGGGCCGTGCCCTGGCGCGACGGCGTCACCCTCACCCAGGCGGTCGCGGCTACCGGCGGCGCCTCGAAGCTCGCGAACCTGCGCAGGGTTGTGCTGCTGCGCGGCGAGCAGCGCATCGAGATCAACCTGAAGAACATCCACCGGGGCCGCGAGTCGGACGTGAAGCTGAAGCCCGGCGATCAGGTCATCATCGACGAGTCGCCCATCTGAGCCCCGGCCGGGCGGCGCCGGCTCAGACCCGGTGCTCGGTGCCGCGCACGAGGCGGCGGATGTTGCCGGTGTGGCGCAGCACGACGATCACGGCGATGCCACCGACGACCCAGAGCCACTGGGGAGACCAGAGGCCGATGGCGAGGGGCGCGCCCCCGACCGCCACGAGGGCGCCGAGCGAGCTGCGCCGGGTCGTGGCCACCACCGCCGTCCACAGCGCGACGAGCCCGAGGGTGGGCACCGGTGCGAGGGCCAGCAGCACCCCGGCGCTCGTGGCCACCCCCTTGCCCCCCTGGAAGCGCAGGGCCGGCGTGTAGCAGTGGCCCAGGATGGCCGCGAGGCCCACAATCCCGGGGCCCGGGCCCCCGTCGAGGGCCACCTGGGCGAGCACCACCGGCAGCACCCCCTTGGCCACGTCGAGCAGCAGGGTCGGCAGCCCCACCTTCCACCCGAGCAGCCGCCAGGCGTTGGTGGCCCCGATGTTGCCGCTGCCGCCCTTGCGGATGTCGACGTCGTGGGCGAGCAGCCCCAGCAGCAGCCCGACGGGCACCGCCCCCAGCAAGAAGGCCAGGACGGCGTAGGGCACGACAGAGAGGGCGGCGAGGGCGGACATGGGGGGACCCCCGGGAAGCGAAGGGCGCGCAAAGGAAGCGCGGAGAGGCCCGGGCACGCATGGCGGCGCCGGGCCCCGGGCGGTACCCTATCGGCCCTGGGTGCGCCGCTCTTGCGCGCGAATCCCGAGCCCCGAACCGACCCGTCCCAGACCGACCGCAGCCCCCGGGCCGCGGCGCTGGTCGCGCCACTGGAGTCGCCATGTCTCGCGCTGCCTTCCTGCTCCTTCCCCTCACCCTCCTCGCCTGCAGCGGCAAGGACGGCGCCGACACGGGCGCCGGCGCCAGCGACGGCAGCGACGCGGGGGACGAGGGCGGCGAGACCAACGACTGTGACCTTGCCACGGATGCCGACTGTGACGGCGTTCTCGATGCGGACGACTGCGAGCCCGACAACCCGCTGGCCTACCCCGGCGCCGCGGAGATCCCCTACGACGGCGTCGACAACGACTGCGCGGGCGACGGTGACCTGGTCGACGTGGACGGCGACGGCCACGCGGCCGAGCGCGCCGGCGGCGACGACTGCAACGACGGCAACCCCACGGCCTTCCCCGGCGCCGAAGAGCTCTGCTACGACGGCATCGACCAGGACTGCGACGGCTTCCCGACCAGCCTCGACGACGAGACCAACGACTGCGACGGCGACGGCCACGAGGGCCGGGGCACCGAGGCCACCGACTGCGACGACACCAACGCGGCCATCAACCCCGATGCCGAGGAGATCTGGTACAACGGCGTCGACGAGAACTGTGACTTCAACGACGCCGACCAGGACGGGGACGAGCACGACGCCGTCGAGGCCGGCGGCGACGACTGCGACGACCTCGACCCCCTCACCTACGGCGGCACCGAGGCGACCGAGCGGCTGAACGGCGCCGACGCCGACTGTGACGGCACCATCGACAACCCGAGCCAGCTCGACGCCTCCCTGGCCTACTACGGCTCGGTGGCCTCGGGCTACTTCTGGTTCGGCATGTCGGTGCTGCCCCTCGACGACGTCGACGGCGACGGGGTCGACGACTTCCTCGTGGGCGCGCCCCTCTCGGGCACCACCGAGGTCTGTGGGGCCGACGGCAACGTGGGCGCCTGCGAGGGCCGCGCCCTCCTCTTCCCGGGCGGCGTGCCGGCCTCCTCCGGCGCCCCCGACAACTCGTCCATCGCCGAGGTGGCAGGCTTCGCCGGCACCAGCGGCAACGGCTCCTGGCTCGGCTGGGACATGGCGCGGGTGGGCGATCTCGACGGCGACGGCACCGAAGACATCGCCTTCGGTGCGCCCCAGCACGGCGGCACGGGCGCCGTCGTCATCTACTCGGGCGCCGAGGTCGAGGCGGCCGCCATGGGCAGCCCGCTCTACCCCAACGACGCCATCGCCCAGCTGAGCTCCGCCCTCGTGGGCTTCCAGGTCGACTCGGTGGGCGACGTCGACGGCGACGGCTACCACGAGATCGCCGGCGGCACGGGGGTGCGGCTGAACGACCCCACCCTCGGCGAGTTCGCGGTCTCGACCTGGGTCGGGGTCTGGGACGGCGCCACCGTCGCGGCGACCGGCGGAGAGATGCTGGCCAGCTCGGCCGAGCTGATCCTCGACGACTCCGGCGTGGGCGGCGAGGTGGTCGGCGGCCACGACATCGACGGTGACGGCATTCCCGATCTGCTCGTGGGCTCCGACACCCACACCGATGCCGCCGGCATGGTGGCCCTGGTCGACGGCACGGCCATCCACGGGGGCGGCAGCCAGGCGCTCACCGACCACACCCTCGTGACGGGCACGGCGGGCGCCGAGCTCGGCCTCCACCTCGCCGTGCTGCGCGACATGGACGGCGACGGCTACGTCGAGGTGGCCATCTCGGCCCACGGCGCCGACGGCAACGCGGTCATCGAGGGCACGGGCGAGGTGTACCTGCTGGACGGCGACGACGTGGCGGCCGGCGGCGCGGCGGCCACCCTGGCCCACGCGACCATCTACGGCGAGAGCGACTACGACGGCCTCACCATCGGCGGCGAGTCGGGCTTCGACGTGGACGCCGACGGGGTGGACGACCTCATGGTCGTGCGCATGGGCTACCCGGGCCAGCTGGTGCGGGGTGCCGCCTACATCTTCATGGGCAGCGAGCTCCAGGCCGGCGGCATCCACAACGCCCAGGACGCCGACATCTACCTCGAGTCCCGCTCCGAGGGCGACTGGTGGGGCACCAGCGCTGCCGGCTGGGACATGGACGGCGACGGCGACGGCGACGTGCTGCTGGGCGGCCCGAACGGCAGCTCCAGCTCGGGCATGGCCGCGGTCTTCTTCGCCGACTTCGCCGGCTAGGCCCCCGCCGGGGCGCAGCGCCCGCCGCGGCTCGCCGTGGTCTCGTCCCCGGGCGCGAGCAGGGCCGCGATCTCTTCCCAGCCCGCCCGCCGCCCCGGACCGAGGGCCCGGCGGGCGTGGGCGACGGTCGTGCCCACCCCGGGCCGGTCGTGCACCGCGGCAAAGGTCGCCAGGGCGGCCCGGTACCAGGCGTCGGCGGCCGCCTCGGCACCGGCCAGGGCCGCCGCATCCCCGAGCACCCGCTGTGCCGCGCCCACCCCGGCTGCCCGCGAGACCGCGCGCCAGGCCGCCAGGGCCACCTCGCCCGCCGCCTGGGCCGCCTCGGCCTCGCCCCGGGCCGCCGCCTGCTCGGCCACCACCAGGGCCCGGGCGCCGCGCTGCTCGGCCGGCCCCCCGGGCGGGCCCCCCGGCGGCCCGGCCAGCCGCGCCCCGAGCGCCAGCTGGAGCGGCGCCACCAGCTCCGGCGCCGCCCCGAGCGCGACCGCCTCGGCGAGGCGGGCCCGGGCCGGCAGCGGACGCCCGGTGGCGACCAGGGCACGGCCCTCGCCGATGAGGGCGCGGATCCGCCCCCCGGCGTCGCCCGCGTCCCGCCAGTGGAGCTGGGCCAGGGCGAAGGCCTCCGCAGCGGGCTCGGGCGCGTGCCAGGCGTCGAGCAGCCCCGCGCCGCGCTCCATGGCGAGCACCGCCCGGCTCTCGGCCGTGGCCCCGGGGCCGAGGCGCTGGCGGGCCGCCGCGAGCGCCCGCTGCCAGGCGCCCCGGTGGCCCAGGTGGAGGGCGACCACGGCCCGCGCCCGATCGATCCGGGCCAGCGCGGGCGCCCCGACCTGGCCGGGATCCCGGCCCGCCGCGTCGAGGCGGGCCTGGGCCGCGGCGGGCTGGCCCCACCGCACCCGCAGCCGGGCCGCCGCCGCCCGGGCCTGGGCCCGCCGGGCCGGCGCCGGGTCCTCCGCCGCCAGCTGGTCGAGGGCCAGGAGCTCGGGCCAGGCCAGCCCCGCCGGCGGGGGCGCGCCGTCCGCCACCCGCAGCACTGCGGCCAGGGTGGCCCGGGCGTGGGCGCGGCTCTCGGGGGTGGTCGGCCCCGTCCCCCGTCCGGCCACCCGCCCGGGCGCCGTCTCGATCCGACCGGGCCCGGGCGCGCCGGGAAGCCCTGCGACAAAGCCCTCAAGATCGGCATTCTCATGGCCCGCCCCGCCCTCCCGGGGCGCCGGCGCCCAGTCCAGCCCGTCGAGCAGGGCCGCCACCCGGGCGCGCACCTCGGGATCGGCGGCGAGGCCCCGCAGCCGCAGGGGCGGCAGGGGCGCCGCGAGCCGGGCCCGGAGCGCCCCGGCGGCCCCCACGGGCGCCACCCCGAGTGCGCTGCCGATGGCCAGCCCGAGGTCGGCCTCGGTGCGGCAGCCGTGGACCGAGAACGCGAGCGGCCCGCGGGAGGCCTCCCCGGTCAAGGGAGGCCCCGGCGCGGGCCGCCAGGCAGCAGGAGAGGCCGCACCCTCAGGTCGCGACCGCCTCGAGGGCCTTGCGCATGCCCGGACGCATCGTCTCCCAGATGAAGGCGAAGACGTCCAGGTTGTCGCGGGGCTCGAGCCCGTTCTTGCGCAGCTGGCGACCGAGCTCGTCCGACATGCGCTTGTAGCCGCTGTAGACGGCGGCCGAGGGCACCGTCGTGTAGCTGATCTCCGGGGCCAGCCGGCGGGACTGGGTGCGGAAGACGCTGGGCTTGATGCAGTAGTGGTCGTTGGGGAAGACGAGGCCCAGGGGCACCGTCACCATCGGCCAGGTCGGCTTGTCGACCTCGAGGTCGAAGAGCAGCGCGATGAAGGTCGAGAAGCGCTGGGGCAGCGGACCGTCGCCGTAGAGGAAGGCGCGCACGCCGTAGGCGAAGTCGACGACCGCCTGGCCCTCGAGCTTCTTGATCGGGCGGGCGTCGGTGCTGGTGGAGGCGATGTCGGTGCTGCCGAGCACGTCGATCCACGCGGTGCGCACACCCTCCACGTCGCCGTTGTCGATCATCTCGTTGATGGCGTCGAGGCTGAGCTTCTCGTGGGCGATCTCGAGCGAGCGGTCGCGGTTGCGCTTCTTGCGCCCGCCCTCGCCGATGCCGCGCACCTCTTCCTCGTAGTGGGCGTCGGTGAAGCCGCCGGGGAAGCGCTGGGTGAAGAGGGCGAGCTGCTCCTTCACCGTGAAGATCTTCTTGCCTTCCTTCTTGGCCCGCTCCAGCATCCGGGAGCGGGTGGCGAGGCGGTCCATCTGGAGCTCGAGCTCACCGACGATGCGCGAGGAGTCGTCGTTCGGCTTCTCGACGGCCTCGAGGAGGTGGTAGAAGCCCTCCTTGATGGTGCGGATCTTGCCGTCCTGGAACTGGTAGTCGCGGCTGTCGCGATTCTCCTTGGCAATGATCGCAAGCCCCCACTCGGGGCGGCGGGTGTGCTGGTAGAGGGCCGGGGTGTCGGCGGACATTGGCGCTCCGAATCTGGGCAGCGTCCCGAGAGCGGTTCGGGCCGGGACGCTGTGGAGAGGGCGATTGCGCGGCTGCGCAGGGGACGAGGGCGGCATCGAGAGCGCCAGACGCTCGTCGAGGCGGGCAGACTTGGCAGGAGCACGGGCCGTGCAGTCGGTGACTGAACGGGGCCTGTCTCGCGCCGGCCCGCCCCCTTAACCGACTTCGGCCAGACTCGCCCCAACCAGTGTGCTGCGTTACCCGCCGGCCTTCGCTCCGGTCGCCGTGCGGAGGGGCTCCCGGTCCCGGGGCCCCCGGTCCCGTCGGCGGACCGCGCCCCGACCGCCCCCTACGGAGACATCGATGACCACAGCATCCTCGCCCGTCCTCACCGCCGACCAGGTGCGCTGCATCGCCGTCGTCGGCGCCGGCCAGATGGGCAGCGGCATCGCCCACGTCGCGGCCACTTCTGGCCACCGGGTGGTGCTCACCGACGTCTCTCCGGCCGCCCTCGACCGGGCCCGGGCCAGCATCGAGAAGAACCTGGGCCGCCAGGTGAAGAAGGGCCGGATGGACGCGGCCGCCGCCGCCGCCGCCCTCGATCGCATCGAGACCAGCGCCGAGCTCGCCCCCGTCGGCGCCGCCCAGCTGGTCATCGAGGCCGCCACCGAGAACCACGGCCTCAAGGTGCGCATCTTCGAGGGCCTCGCCGGGGTGATGGCGCCCGAGGCCGTGCTCGCCTCGAACACCTCCTCCATCTCCATCACCGACCTGGGCCGCCACACCGACCGCGCCGACCGCTTCATGGGCATGCACTTCATGAACCCGGTCCCCGTGATGAAGCTCGTCGAGCTGATCCGCGGCCTGGCCACCTCGGACGAGACGGCCACCCTGGTCACCACCGTCGCCGAGCGCATGGGCAAGACCACGGTGATGAGCCAGCGCGACGTGCCCGGCTTCATCGTCAACCGGGTGCTGATGCCCTACATCAACGAGGCCGTCCAGGCGCTCTACGAGGGCGTGGCCTCGGTCGAAGACATCGACACGGCCATGAAGCTCGGCACCAACGTGCCCATGGGCCCGCTGACCCTCGCCGACTTCATCGGCCTCGACACCTGCCTGGCCATCATGGAGGTCCTCCACGACGGCTTCGGCGACAAGTACAAGCCCTGCCCGCTGCTCCGGAACCACGTCGACGCCGGCTGGCTCGGCCGCAAGTCCGGCCGGGGCTTCTACACCTACGGCGACTGAGTGCCGGCCCCCCTCCCTCCCCCCGCACCGCCCGAGGCCCCGATGACCGACGCCCCGCCCCTCCCGGACCTGCGCTGTCTCGCGCTCTCCCACCCCGCGCCGGGCATCGCGCTCGTCACCCTCTCGCGGCCCAAGGCGCTCAACGCCCTCAACCACGAGCTCGTGGGGGAGCTGGGCGCCCTGCTCGACCACCTCGCCGCCACCGAGCTGCGGGCGCTGGTGCTCACGGGCGCGGGCCAGCGGGCCTTCGCCGCCGGCGCCGACATCAAGGAGATGGCCGCCTTCAGCCCCGCCGAGGCCGAGGCCATGGCCGTGCGCGGCCAGGCGGTGCTGCGCACGCTCGAGACCTTCCCGGCGCCCACCATCGCCGCCGTGCGCGGCTTCGCCCTCGGCGGTGGCTGCGAGCTGGCCATGGCCTGTGACCTCGTGCTCGCCGCCCCCACCGCCGTCTTCGGCCAGCCCGAGGTCAAGCTCGGCGTCATCCCCGGCTTCGGCGGCACCTGGCGCCTCGCCCAGCGGGTCGGCCGCCAGCGGGCCCTCGAGCTGATGATGACCGGCCGCAACGTGCCCGCCGAGGAGGCCCTGTCCCTCGGACTCGTGCTCGAGATCGTCGACGACGACGTGGTCGAGGCCGCCGTGGCCCTCGGCACCCGCATCTCCCGCCAGGGCCCCGTGGCCGTGCGGCTGCTCCGCCAGGTGGTCGACGGCTTCGCCGCGGCCGGCCAGCAGACCGGCCTGGCCCACGAGGCCCGCGCCTTCGGCCAGTGCTTCGCGACCGACGACCAGACCGAGGGCATGACCGCCTTCATCGAGAAGCGCCGCGCCGCCTTCACGGGCCGCTGAGCCCCCTCCCCTCTTCCCTCTCCTCCCGGAGCCCCCCATGTTCACCCTTCCCGAAGACGCCCAGGAAATCCGCAACCTCGCGCGCGACTTCGCCCGCAACGAGATCCTGCCGGGCGCCGCCGAGCGCGACCGCACCCACGCCTTCCCCGCCGAGCTCGTCGCGGCCCTGGGCGAGATGGGCTTCATGGGCATCTTCGCCCCCGAGGAGTACGGCGGCGCTGGCATGAGCGTGCTGTCCTACGTCTGCGCGCTCGAAGAGGTGAGCTACGCCGACGCCAGCGTGGGCGTCATCATGAGCGTCAACAACTCGCTCGCGGGCTGGCCCATCCTCGCCTTCGGCACCCACGAGCAGAAGGAGAAGTACCTCGCGCCCATCGCCAGCGGGGAGAAGATCGGCTGCTACGCGCTGACCGAGCCCGACGCCGGCAGCGACGCCGCCGCCCAGAAGACCCGCTACAGCGTCGACGAGAACGGCGACTTCGTGCTGAACGGCTCGAAGATCTGGATCACGAACGGCCCCCAGGCCCACTTCTGCGTGACCTACGCCAACAAGGACCCCGAGCTGCGCCACAAGGGCGTGAGCGCCTTCATCGTCGAGACCGACTGGGACGGCTTCAACGTCGGCAAGGTCGAGGACAAGCTCGGCATCGCCAGCTCCGGCACCTCCGAGCTCTTCTTCGAGAACCTCAAGGTGCCCAAGGAGAACCTGCTCTTCGAGCAGGACCGCGGCTTCAACGTCGCCATGGCCACCCTGGACGGCGGCCGCATCGGCATCGCCGCCCAGTCCCTCGGCATCGCCCAGCGCGCCTTCGACCTGGCCGTGGCCCACGCCAAGGCCCGCGTCGCCTTCGGCAAGCCCATCGCCACCAAGCAGGCCATCCAGTGGATGATCGCCGACATGGGCACCCGCATCGAGGCCGCCCGGCTCCTCACCTGGAAGGCCGCCGTCCTCAAGGACAAGTACAAGAACGAGCCCCTCGCCGTCCAGGCCGCCAAGTGCGGCCAGGCCTGCTCGATGGCCAAGCTCTACGCCTCCGAGGCGGCCAACTTCTGCGCCGACAAGGCCCTGCAGATCCACGGCGGCTACGGCTTCTCGAAGGAGTACGAGGTCGAGCGGCTCTACCGCGACGCCCGCATCACGACCCTCTACGAGGGCACCTCCGAGATCCAGCGCATCGTGATCTCGAAGGGCTTCCTCAGCTGAGGCCCCGCTGGGCCGGCGGCCTCCGGGTCGCCGCCTGCCGGCCCCCGCTCAGCTCTTCGAGCTGTCGGGGGTCGTGTCGGTCTTGGACGGGCTGGACGCGTCCTTGGCCGGCTTCTTGCTGCGGCGCACCCGCATGCGGGTGAAGCCCTCGCCGCCCCCGCCGCCGAAGAGGTCGTCGAGGCCGAGGGGGCCCGAGGGGGCCGAGCGGTTGATGGGCGCCGGGGCCGGCGCCGGAGCGGGGGCGCTGCTGCCGTCGTCGACGAGCTCGATGACCTTGACGGCCGAGGGGGCCTTCTCGCGGATGACCGGCCCCCGGGCCTCGGTGGGCTTCATGCGGAAGCGGTTGGTGCGCCGGCGGCCCCGCGCCGGGCCCGGGGGGCCGGGGATCTGGGGCTTGGGCAGGGGCACGGGCTCGCGGGGGGCGTCGGCCGCCGGGGCCGGGGCGCTCTGGGGCGCCGGGGCCCGGGACGCGGCCCGGGGCGGAGAGATCGGAAGCGCACACGTCTGAACTCCAGTCACCGCATGCGCGCGCGTCTGCCG
>CAXQUZ010000546.1:0-2674 GCA_964226865.1 Myxococcota bacterium
CTGCTCCCCGGCCTGCCGCTCGTGGGCCCACCGCCACCCGGGAGAGACGCGGCCCGCCTCGGCCTGGTGCCAGGGCTGCGGCGAGCACGTCCGGCCGAACTCGACCCGCCACCGCTGGTGCAGCGCCCGGTGCCGGCTCCGTGGCGACCGGGGCCAGGCCTCCCGCTCGGCGGCGCTGGCCGCCCGGTGGGAGCTCGAGGCCCGAGACTTCTAGCGCACGCCTCCCTGGCTCTTCGCCCAGCTCGACCGGGAACTCCGCTTCGGGCTGGATGCGGCGTCGGCAGGGCCGTCCGATGCCCTCGTCGAGCACCACCTCACGCCGGACGACGACGCACTGCGCTGCTCGTGGGTCGACCGGTGTGCCCCAGAGCGTCCCGCTGCCTTCTGCAACCCGCCCTACTCTCGCAAGGGGGGCCGGGGGCACGGACTGTTGAGGTGGGTGGAGGCGGCGGTGCGGGCCCGGGACCAGGGCCTCACGGTGGCCATGCTCGTGCCCCCGTCCCCGGGCACCCGGTACCACCGGCTGCTCCACAAGGAGGCCGTCGAGCTGCGCTTGCCCGACCGGCGCCTCGCCTTCCTTCACCCCGACACGGGCGTGCCGACCGCGGGCAACCGCGGCGACTCCATGGTGGCAGTGCTGCGACCCGGGCAGTCCGGGCCGGCGCGGACTCTCTACATGACCCGAGAGCTCCATGTCTGACCCTCACGACCTGATGGTCCTCCGCTCCCGTGACGGGAGCACCCGCGGCGAGCCCCCCTGGTGGCGCGCGGCCTCACTCCACGCTCGCCGCGACCGGGTTCCAAGCCTTGGGAGAGGGGCCGGGCGAGGGCGAACCACAGTAGGGGCGGTGGTGGCCGGCTCTCCACCGCTGCCGATAGTTGTGCGACTCCCTCTGGAACCGTGGAGCCGTGATGTTCGCCGCTCTGGCGCTGCTGGCGTGCTCCGTCGTGGCCCGGGCCGAGGCCCCTCCGCCGGGCCCCCTCCGGCATGCCACCCTTAGCTTCGACAGCCGCTACGACCGCATCCACGCCCCGGATGGAGCGCACTGTCTCCAGAACAGTGCACTGGTCGGGGCCGAGATCGAGACCCTGCTGGACACCGACTTGGTGGTCATGGCCGTCACCGGCGACGACTACACCTCCCGGTGGTCGAGCTACCACGGCCTCAGCGACAGTGACCAGACCGACCCCATGGCGCTCTCCCTGCGCCAGCTCTATCTTGAGCGGTGGCTCGGGCCGGCTCGGGTACAGGCAGGCTCACTGGCGCCGATCAAGGGGGCGGCGTCAACCTCGGGGCTCGAGGATCTCGGCTGGATCGACGGGCTGCGCGCCCAGGCCGAGGTGGCGTCGGGGCTCGTGCTGGAGGGCGTGGGGGGCTCTCTCGCCGACCTCGACACTCCCGATCTCTTCCTGCGCCAGCGGAGCCTCAACTACGGAGAGCTATAGGGCTCCCGGGTGCCGGCGGCGGGCTGGGAGTTGGAGTCTGCCGGGGTGGTGCTCGCCCAGGACCGCGTGCTGCGGGGCGAGGTGGGTTGGTCGGCCCCGGAGGAGTGGACCGCGCCGCTTGCCCTGCGGTGTGAGCTGGGGGGGAATCTGGCCACCCGAGGTACCCAGCTCGTGGCCCGGCTCGAGACCGACCTGCTTCAGTGGGTGGCGGACCATCCCCAGGTCGTGGGCCGGATGCGTCTGCGCAGCCACGTCCGCCACGTCGACCCTCGCTACGGGCGGCTCGGTGCCCTGTCCGAGGACTTCTATCAGCCCGGCACCGAGCTGATGGCCCGCTTGGACGGTCGCATCGACCAGCGGGGCGTCGTGTCTTGGAACGTGCGGCGCATCGAGGCGCTCACGCCGGGCAACGCTCCACGCACGGACGCAGGTCTCACCGTGCGCCTGGATGTTGCCCGCACGGACGGAGCGACGCGCTGAGGAGTGCGCCCGCCACACCCAGTGTCAGCTCGAGGGCTCAGGGGGCTGCCCGGCGCAGGCGGATCTCGCGTACGATGGCGGCCTGGTCGGCGAGAGACAAGGTCGGGACTAGTGGAAAGACTTCGGCTTCCTCTCGCGCCAGGTGGCGCGAGAGCAAGGCGGCGAGAGGCTCGGGCTGCAGGGGGTGGGGCGCGCCACGGATCAGTGTCTCCAGGCCGGGGATCAGCCGGGCCACCTCGTGGTCGATGATCTCATGCTCGCTCTCCATGGTCTCCAAGGCGTGCACTGTCGACTGCGGCACTCCCGGGAGGATGCGGAGACGGGGGGCCAGGGAGAGGTCCTCGTCTTCGCCGTGGAGTGGCAGGCCGATGCGCAGGTAGCGGACGCAGGCCGCCGCAGTCGCCGGGGCGCGTGGGTCGCCACGATTCTCGGGAGCGGCCAGAGCCCGCAGTCCTCGACAGGTCTTGCGGATCTGGTCGTGGCAGGCCTGTAGCAAAGGCAAGACGCCAGGGTCGGGAGGATGCACATCCATGGGGTCGCTCAGGTTGGGGGGCCGCAGACCGGGTGGTCGCTCGACGGGGACGAGCCATGGTAACTGGTGTGTATGATGCCTGAAATCAAGACATCCAAGACCGGACTGGGCCGCCAAGGCCTGGGGCCCGCCCTGGCCGCTGGCGGCGTGCTCCTCGTGATCGGCATGCTCGGCGAGATGGTTGGCGTGGCCTGAGATCGGAGAGCACACGTCTGA
>CAXQUZ010000547.1:0-7758 GCA_964226865.1 Myxococcota bacterium
CGGCCTCGTCGCTCAGCACCTTGACGCCCATGTTGTCCATCGGGACCCGGAGCTTAATCCGCACCTCCCGGCGCTCGTGGACCTCATGACCCTCGACGAAGGCCAGCACGAGCTTGCGCTGGATGCCGAACGGGAGCCGGTCGAAGCCACCCGCGAGCGTGGCTCGCAGCTGAGCGAGCAGGCGGAGGTTCTTCTCCAGGGCGAGCGAGTAGTAGTCGTCCGATGCGAGGGTCTCCAGCTCGCTGCGGATCTCCGCCTTCCGCTCTTCGAGCTGGTCGATGTGCTGCTTGCAGACCAATGGGTCGAGCCCGCCCCCGATGGCGCGGTAGTAGTTCTGGATCTGCCGGTCGAGCTCTCTGAGCTTCGCCTCCGCAGCCTTGGGGTCGAGGCCGTACTTCTGGCGGCGTGCCTCGATGCGGTCGTGGACCCGCTGTTCCAGCTCGGCCCAGCCATCCGCATCGACCAGGCGCGCGTGTATCGCCTGCACGACGACGCCCTCGACCCAGTCCATGTCGATGGGCAGGGACTTGCACACGGAGGTGCCCTTGTAGAGATAGCCGGAGCAGTAGTAGGCCCGTGACTCGCGCCGCTCGCCGTGCCGGTCGGTGTAGCGGCGGCGACGTCCAACGAAGTTCCCACCGCAGTGGCCGCACGAGATCAGCCGACCGAGCAGGTAGTTGACCTTGCGGTGTGGGCTGGTGTGGGCGGCGAAACGGCGCTTGTGGGCTGCCTTCTTCCGCCGCTCGAAGGTGTCGCGGTCGATGATGGCGGGGACGGCGTCGCGGGCCACAATGCGCTCGTCCTGCTCGGTGACCTCGCGGCCCGTCCGGCCCTTCTTCTTCGTCTTCATCCAGACGAGGTCGCCGACATACACCCGGTTGCTGAGGATGTGGTTCACGCTCGACGGGCTCCACTTGGCGGCCCGTGGCGCTGGGACGCCGGTCTTGTTGAGGTGCGCCGCGATGCTCTTGCCGCCGAGCCCCTCTTCGACCGACAGGTAGAAGATCTCGCGAACGACCTTCACCTCGTCCTCGTCGCCAATCTCGTAGGTCCAGCGCTCGCGTCCTCCCTCGTCGGTGACCTTCACCCGGCGGTAGCCAAAGGGTGCGGTGCCACCGTTCACCCAGCCCCGGCTCGCGTTCTCCCGCATGCCCTTGAGCACCTCGGTGGCGAGGTTCATGCTGTAGAACTGGTTGATCACCTCGATCATGCCCTCGTAGAGGAAGCCCTGGGGTGAGTCGGGGTCGAACTGCTCGGAGACAGACTTGATCTGCACGCCGTGCTTGCGGAGCAGGCCCTTGAAGAGGATGGACTCCTCCCGGTTGCGGCTGAACCGGTCGAGCTTATGGACGAGAATGATGTCCACGTCTCGCTTTCGGCAGAAGCTCACCATCTCGCAGAAGCCCGGCCGGCGGTCGGCAGGCGCGTAGGCCGAGATCCCCTCGTCCGCGAACTCGTGGACCAGCTCGTGGCCGGGGTTCTGGGCGACCCAGGCCCGCAGGGCCTTGCGCTGGGCGGGGATGGAGTTGTCCTTCTCCGCCTGCTCATCGGAGGAGACGCGGCAGTAGGTGACGACGTTGGGCATGGAGGGCTCTCCTTGGGCGGCGCGGGGTCTGGGGGCGCCGCAGCCTGCCTGCAGAGCAGGAAGCATGCCAGCCGAGAGGAGCCTTCGCGCAACCAGGATTGCGTCAAGTAGGCCATTCTCAGCGAGTACGGGCGGTCTTCGCAGGCCAGAAAGGCCGGTGTAACCGGGCCGGTACGGCCCAAACCCTCGCGCATGCGGCCCATTCCCCCCGAAATGCGGCCCAACAGCGGGCCAATGCGGCCCAAGCGACCAGCGATGCGGCCCGTTCGGTGCGGTTTGCGGCCCAACAGGGGTCGGCGGATGGGCCTGCGAGATTCAGATGCCGTGCTCGTCGGCATTCTCGCACATGGCACGGCCCCTGCTTTGGCGGTCTGCGCCGCCCGGAAGGGCCGCAGAGGTTGCCGCCATGTCCCGTCCACGCCGCCGACCGCTCACGAGCCGCGTCGTCCACGTCCCCGACCCCACGCCGCAGGCGACCCTTGACCGGGTGCTGGACCTGCTTGCGGACGCGCTCGCCGACCAGGCGATCGCCGAGGCGCGGGCGGAGGTTGCGGCGCGGCTGGACACCACCGAGGACGGCATCGACCGGGAGCGCAGCCGCCTGGACCCCGATGACCGGGCCTGGCTGGACCGCCTGACCGAGGGGGCGGCCCGATGAAGCCGACCCTCGCCAGCACCCTCGCGCAGGAGCGCGGCACCCTCACGGCACGGGCGACCCTCGAGGACCCGGACGTGCGCGTGGAGCTGCCCGACGGTGCGGCTCCGCTCCTCACGATCGAAGAGGGCGGCGTCCGCGTGGACCTCGCCTTCCCCGACACCGACTGCATCCGGCGCTTCCAGCGGCGCGTGGGCCGTGTGCCCCTGCCGCCCGAGCCGCCCGAGCGCTGACCCCCGCCTGCTCCGCGCAGGCGGAGCCTCACCGCCCGGACTCGGGCCACACCCAGGAGCTCCCATGCTTCCGTTCGACCCCTTCCTCCACGACTTCGAGGGCCGTCCCCTCCTCACCCTCACGCGAGAGGGCCGTCCCTTCTGGCTCGCTCGACACGTCGGCACCCACCTCGGCCTCGGCGCGACCGGCGAGAAGCTGCCGCACCTGGTGCTCGGAGAGTGGGCCCACGACTTCGCCCACGGCCACGACTTCGCCTTCGTGCAGGGCCGCGAGCTCGACGACCTGCGCCGCGTGCTGTCGGCCTGCGGCCAGCCGGTCGGCTCGACTCCGCGCGGCCTGCTCGTGGTGCTCTACGAGACGGGACTCGTGCTCGCGCTGTCGAAGCTGGAGATGGACCGGGCGGCCCGCCTCCGCAGCTTCGTGATGGACACCGTCCTGCCGGACCTCGCCCACGTCCGCCGGCGTCCCTCCCCCCGACGCCAGCGGCCCCATCCGCTCACGGAGGAGGCGCGCCCTGCTCGTCAGCGGGCGTCCCTCGCCCGGGTCATCGACCTCAACGACCGCTTGTTCCAGGTGACGTCGCTGCGCCACCTCATCCGCGTGCTCGGCGACGACCTCGATCGCACCTCCCGTGGGGCGCTGGAGATCGTGGCGGCCGAGATCGCCACCGGCATCGACCTGTCGCCGCTGCTGCATCCGGCCCACGGGCTCGGTCGACGGCTCGGCGAGGCGGACCTGTCGTCTGACGACGACTTCGACAACGGAGCTACCTGAGCCATGGCCGGAACGCAGCGCGTCATCGTGGCCAAGGCCACCCTCCGCGCGGCTCGCTTCACCGACGAGCGCAGCCGCATCCCCGAGGCCTGGCAGGGCCCCGTGCTCGAGCTCGTGGGCGGGGCGCACCAGCTCCGCGCCCAGAAGAAGGGCACACCGGCGTTCTCGCCCGTGGTCTACGGAGACGGGGCCACCCGCGGCAAGGCGGGCGTGGTCGAGATCACGGCTCTCGTGCTCGACTTCGACCACCTCTCCGCCGAGGCCGCAGGGGAGGTCCAGGCCAGCCTCGCGGAGCGCGGGTGGGCGTGGCTGGCCTACTCCTCGTTCAGCCACCACGCCGACGGCACCGACGACGCCTGCTTCCGGCTGCTCCTGTTCGTGTCCCGGCCCATCGAGCCGGGGGAGTACAACGCAGTCTGGGCAGCTGCCAACGGCGCCCTGGGCGGCTTCGCGGACCGCAACGCCCGCGACATCAGCCGGGTCTGGTACGTCGCCGCGTGCCCCCCGGAGCGGGCCACCGAAGCCTGGCTCCGGCACGGCGACGGCCGCCCCCTCGACGTCGACGGCGCGGTGAAGGCCCTCGCCCAGGGCCGGCGTCGCCAGCGCCGCAAAGACCGGGGCAGTGCGGAGAAGGGGCAGCCCATCCCGCCCGGTGAGCGCAACAGCCAGCTCATGAGTCTGGCCGGCGCCATGCGGCGGCGCGGCGCGGATCTCGCGACCATTCACGATGCCTTGGTCCAGACGAACCGGGCCCGGTGCCAGCCCCCTCTCGACGACAAGGAGGTCGCGCGCATCGCGGAGAGTGCGGTCCGCTACGAGCCGCCGTCGGTGCTGCTGGCGGCCAACCGCACCGACCTCGGCAACGCCGAGCGCTTCGCCGCCTTCGCCGGCGACCGCTTCCGCTATGTCCATGCCTGGTCGAGCTGGCTGTTCTTCGACGGCAAGCGCTGGGTGAAGGACGCCGACGGCGGCGTGGTGCGGTGGTGTCGCGACATGCTGCGCGCGATGGCGGCCGAGGCGCGCGCCATCGAGGTGCCCGAGGCGCGGGGACCGCTGGTGAAGCATGCGCTGGACAGCGAGTCGTCCGCGCGGGTAAACGCGATGGCCCAGCTCGCACAGGCCCTGCTGCCCATCTCGAACGACGCGCTCGACCGGTTCCCCGACCTCTTCAACTGTGCCAACGGGACGCTGGATCTCCAGACGGGTGAGCTCCGCGACCACGACCGCAGCGACTTCATCACGCGGGTCGCGACCGTCGCCTACACCCCCGAGGCAGCCTGCCCCCTTTGGGAGGCCTTCTTGCTGCGGTGCATGGGTGGCGACGCCGAGCTCGTGCGGTTTCTCCAGCGGGCCGTCGGGTACTCGCTCACCGGCCACACCAGCGAGCAGACCCTGTTCATGCTCTATGGAACCGGTGCCAACGGCAAGAGCACCTTCCTCGAGACCATCCGCGCGCTGCTCGGGGACTACGCCACCCAGGCCGACTTCACGACCTTCCTGAAGCGGGACGGCGAGGGCGTCCGCAACGACCTGGCTCGGCTGGTGTCGACGCGGTTCGTCTCCGCTGTGGAAGCCGACGCCGGGGCTCCACTGGCCGAGTCGCTCGTCAAGCAGGTCACCGGCGGCGACATCATCACCGCGCGGTTTCTGTTCCGGGAGTTCTTCGAGTTCCGACCGTCGTTCAAGCTCTGGCTGGCTGCGAATCACAAGCCGACGGTGCGGGGCTCGGACCACGGGATCTGGCGCCGCATCCGGCTGGTTCCCTTCACCGTGACCATCCCGAAGAAGGAGCGCGACCCGCACCTCCTCGACAAGCTTGGTCAGGAGCTCCCCGGCATCCTCGCGTGGGCGGTTCGGGGCGCGATGGAGTGGAAGCGAGGAGGACTCGGCGCCCCGGTGGCTGTGGAGGCGGCGACCGCCCGCTATCAGGCCGAGATGGACGCGTTCGGCGGCTTCCTGGCCGACTGCTGCGTCGAGGGCGAGGGCGAGCGGGCGACCGCGCGCGACCTCTACGAGGCCTACCTGCACTGGTGCGAGACCAACGGAGAGCGGGCTCGCTCCAAGAAGGCCCTGTCCATGGGGCTTCGCGAACGGGGCTACCGCTCGGTTCGGACCAGCCGTGCTCGCGGCTGGGAGGGGCTCCGACTTCGTGAAGAGGGGGAAGAGCCTGCCGAGGGTGACGGGTGTCGGATCAATGACGCTGTTTCGGGGGACTTCAAATATAGGCAAGACGCTCTTGGTGTTGGCACGTCAATGGTGGACGGCCAATTTCCTAAGTCTAGAGACTTGATGTCATCTAGAGTCATCCGTCACTCCAGTGACGGAGTGACGACCGACGAGGACGGTGAGCTGTGAGGGCCGGGAACGTCCTCATGGAGCTGGTTTCCGCTGGTCTCAAGCTGTGGGTGGAGGAGGCTCGGCTTCGCTACCGCTGCCGCCGTGGGGCGCTCTCGGACGCTCTGCGGGCCGCTGCGGCCGAGGTCCGAGGGCCGCTCATCGCCCTGGTCAAGGCCGGCGCGGTGCTCCCCCGCGACCGCACCGACTGGCCAGAGGAGCTGGCGGCCGAGCTCGAGGAGCGCGCGGGCATCCTCACCTTCGATGGCGGCCTGGAGCCCGAAGACGCTGAGCGCGAGGCCGAGCGGTTGGTCCGCATCGCCCACACCCGCACCTTCCTCGACGACCACGCCCTCCTTCACTTCCCTGTCGCGCCGCCGGCCTCCGAGGCTGTCGCACCCTTCCCCGGCCGGCGTCCGACCCGTGCCGGCTGATGCCGGGCCTCTCCGTCGGGAATGGGCCCGGCGGGGAGGTAGGGGTGGTCGCCCGCACGGCTCAACCCAGCCTCTCCTCCAGCATCTCGGCCACGAGGTGGTCGAGCCGATCGGTCGACTGGCGAAGGACCCGCACGACCCGGCGTACCGCCCGGTGAGGCCCTTCGGCCTCTTCGAGGTCGAAGCCAGCATTGCGGCAGACGAACTGTCCGCTGTCCACGAGCCGCAGCCCCTTCGGGCCGAAGACCTTCACCCGGAACCGGCGCCAGGGTTCGCCCACGGTGTTCCGCCGGGCCACCTCTGCCACCCATGCCGCGCCAGCCACAGCCAATGCCTCTGGGGGCGCAGGGGCCTCGTTCCCCGGACGGTAGGGCGCCGTCGCGTCGGGGGTGAGGTCGAGGCGGCCCAGCGTCTCCGCCTTCGAGCGGTCGGTCCGGTCCTGCACCACCAAGTAGGCGGCCTGGTCGGCAGCCTGTCGGAGGCGCCCGGTGATGGCGTCCAGGCCCTCAAAGGTGAAGTCGGCTGCGTTCACGCCGTTCGCTTCGCTGTCGCACGTTCAACATCACCCGGAGGCGGGCTGACCGCAACAGATCGAGGTCAACGAGGTCAGCGAAAGAAGCTCGTAGCAGGCCGTTCTCGCGGTCAGGTGGTCCAAGGCGCCCAGTTCGATGGCGCCGCGTTCCTTCAGCCGGAGACCGCCGTGACCGAGCCCGCTCCCACCGCCGCATCACCCACACCGGAGGCGCCGCTTCCGCCAGCCGAACAGGTCGAGGAGATGCTCTTCGACGCCTGCGAGACCGCCTTCGGGCTCGCGGAGGCGGTGTCGGACTGGCACGAGGCCGGCCGCCCCGAGCTCTTCCAGGGGGGCGAGCCCGAGCTGTCGCAGGCGATGCACGCGATGGCGGACCGCCTCGTGGCCGCTGGCCCCATCTCGGCGGCGCGCGCCCTCGGGGAAGTGATGCCCCCCGACCTGTGGCTCATCCTCGAAGACGCCTCCGAGCACGACGTGCTCGACGAGGGAGGGTGAGCGTGGCTGCCCGACCGCACCACCCCGAGGACCTCCACGCGGCCATCCGCTCCGGTTGCCAGGATCCCGAGGCCCAGCGCATCGTCGCCGTGTACGCCGCTCGCCGCGCGACCTCGGCCATCTCAGCAGACGACATCGAGCAGGAGGCCTGGCTCGACATCCTACGCACGCTGCACCGCCGGCACGACCCCTCCGTCGCCACCGTCCCCAAGCACATCGCGGGCGTGGCCTACAACGCGGTGCGCACGGCCGCGCGCAACCTCGAGCGCCGGGCTGGCCTCGCCCAGAAGAAACGCATGGGCATCGTGCGCGTGCCGGCCGACGAGGTGGACGTGTCCCGCGCGGTGGACGCCGCGGGGGACCGGCAGGTGCTCCTCACGCGCATCGGAGCGGTTCGCGACACACTGCCACCGGACCTCGGCGAGGAGATCGACCGCTACCTGACGGGCGAGCGCTCGCTGGGGAGGCGGGAGCGGCGGGCGGCAGTCCAGGCGCTTCGGGAGGCCTTCGCCTTGCCCCGCCGAAGGGCCACCCAAACCACGCGGCTGTCGAATCGGAGACGGTCGCCAAGGAGATGCCCTTAGAGAAAGGTGGTCGCAGGTCGACCTCTTCGACTGGGGTAGGGTCTGCTCAGGTGGAGGCACAGATGGGTGGAAGTGATGTTTGGCGTTCGACGCACCTGGACTTCGGAGATGCCCTCAACAGGACCCTCTGG
>CAXQUZ010000548.1:0-30764 GCA_964226865.1 Myxococcota bacterium
CGGCCCGGCGGGGGGCACCGGGGGCGGACCGGCGCGGGGCAGGGGGGGCACGGGCGGCGGGCCGGCGCGGGGCACGGGGGGCAGGGGCGGCACGGGGGGCGGGCCGCTCGTGGGGCCCGGGGGGGCGGGCGCGGGCGGGGCGGGCGCCGGAGCCGCTGTGGCGGGGGCGCAGAGCCGGCCGAGCTCGGGCGGGGTGAGGGGGCCGCGCAGGTAGCACATGGCGTGGCGGCTGCCGATGACGGCGGTCTCCTTGCCCGTGACGTGGACGAGGAAGCGGCGCTTGCCCAGGCCCTGGACGGTGGCGTCGAGGTCGGGGCGGCCGATGCCCTTGAGCAGCCGCGCCCGGTCCTGGGCGGTCTGGAGCCGGCCGATCATCCAGGCGCCCGCGTTGGAGAGGGCCTTGTAGTCGAGGTCGACGGGGTTCTGGGTGGCCAGCACGACCCCCAGGCCCACGGCGCGGGCCTGCTTCATCAGCTGGAGCAGGGGGGCCTTGGTGGGCGGGTTGTGGGGGTGGGGGGGCAGGTAGCCGGCCACCTCGTCGAAGTAGAGCACCGCCCGCAGGCCCTCGGTGCCCGGCTGGCGGCGGCTCCAGGCCTGGACCCGGCCCAGCAGCAGGCTGAGGAAGAAGCGCCGCTGGGTCTCGTCGAGGTGGCTCAGGCAGAAGACGCTGACCGGGGTGCGGCCGCCGTTGTCGGCGGGGCGGGCCAGCATGCGGTCGACGTCGAGGGCGACGCCCTGCCGCCAGGCCGCAAAGCCCGGAGAGGCGAGCACGGCGTTGAGCGCCATGGCCAGCTCCATGCGGTCGTCCGGCGGGAAGAAGCGGTCGACCGGAAAGACCCCGACCCGGGCGAAGGGCGGGTCGAGCAGCGCCATGACGAGCCGCTCGAGGTCGGGATCCTCGCCGGCGCCCCAGGCCTCGTCGAGGATCTTCGAGAGCACGACATGGGCCGGGTCGCGCACCGGATCCGCCTCGCGGCCGGCGAGGCCGAGCAGCCCCGAGACCGTCGCCGAGACCACGGCCCGGCGGCCCTCGGCGTCGGCCAGCTCGGCGGCGGCGGGGCGGCGGAAGCTGCCGAGCACGTCGACGGCGAGGCCCGCGCTCGAGCCGGGGGTGTGGAGGCGCAGGTCGAGGCGGCTGTGGAGGGCGGCCACCTGGTCGGGCCCCAGCCCCCAGCCGGCGAGGCCCTCGCGCCACCGGGCCGCCACGGCCTCCCCGTCGCCCCCCTCGACCCAGGGCGCGAAGGCCGGGCCGTCGAGCGCGGGGAAGAGCAGCCCGAGGCTGCCGATGTCGCCCTTCGGATCGATGGCGATGACCGGCACCCCGGCGCTCACCAGCTCCTCGAGCAGCACCATGCTGAGGCCGGTCTTGCCCGAGCCGGTCATGCCCACGACGACGCCGTGGGTGCGCAGGCGGTCGGCGCGGAGGTGCCAGGGGGCGGCGATCTCGTCGGCATCGACCGTGCCGCCGAGGAAGAGCGAGGGGTGGCCAGACATGCGGGCTCCGGGCAGGGGGGGCGCCCGCGGGGGGGCGCCGCGCAGGGGCGGTTGTACCACCCACGGGGCGGCCTCCCCGCCCGGAGCCCCCAGCCGGCGGGGACGCTCCCGGTGGCCTGGCGCGATAGCGGGTGCGCATGCCCCGCCCGTCTCCCCCGTCCTGCGTCCTGCGCCCGGGCCCCCTCGCGGGCCTGCGGGGGCTGCTCGTGGCCGGGGGGCTGCTCGTGGCCGGGGGGCCGGCCGAGGCGCGGGCCGGCGGGCTCGACGGGCCGCTCCGGGCCGACGCCGCGGCGGGCACCCTGCCCCGGATGCGCGCCCGGTGCACCGCCCTCGGCCAGCTCCCCGCCGCCCCTGGCGACTGGGGCGCCCTGCCCGCCCTGGCCGGCTACCCCGCCACCACCGCCGCCGGCCACACCGTGCTGGCCGCCGCCTGGGAGGCCCCCTGGGGCGCCCGCGGCGCCGTCCACCCGACCGCCCCCCTCGACCTCTCCGTCGACGCCGGCGGCGGGGTCTGGGCGCGGGTGCCGCTGGCGGAGGCCGCCGGCGCCGACGCCGTGATGGCGGCCGTGCTGCCCGGTGCCACCGGTGCGCCGGGGGGGCCCTGGGTGCTCGAGGTGGCGGGCGAGCCGATCCGGGTCCGGGTTGAAGAAGATGCCGATGGGGTCAGTGTTCTCGATGTTCGTGCCCCCGGCGTGAGCCCCGAGCATGCCCCCCCCGAGGGCCTCGATGCCCTGCTCGCGGGGCTGCCGGCGGGCGACGGCTGCCTCGTCTATGCCCGCAGCGCCGTGCCCCGTCCGGGGGGCGAGACGGGCGAAGAGCAGCGGGTCGTGGTCTTCCCCCACGCCCGGGCGGCCCCGGCCGTGTGGCGCCGCCTCGCGCCCGGCCAGAAGGGCTGGCCCGGCGCCGTCGTGCCCACCGCCCCCCGCAGCCGGCGGCTGCCCTCGGCCGTCCAGCTGGTGATGGTCGCCCCGGAGGCGGCCACGGGCCAGCCCTGGCTCCAGCGCTCGCCGCTTCCGCGCCAGCTCGGCATCTTCGGCGCCCTGCTGCCCGGGTCCACGGGCCTCGTGCTCGAGCCCGGCCTCGCCCTCGCCACCTTCAAGGGCGCCAGCTCGGCGGCCACGGTGATGGTGCTGCCCGTCCGGGGCGCCGACGGGGCCCTGCCAGGCTCGGTCGACATCCTCACGGCCGTGGCCCGGGCCGGCGGCCGCTCCACCCGCGAGCTCTCGGCCGTGCCCGGGGGCCACGCCCTGCCCTTCGGGGGCGAGCTGGTGCTCGGGGCGGCGGCGGGCCAGCTGGTCATCGGCACCGACAGTGCGCTGGTGCTCGAAGTGCTCGCCGGTGAGGGCCAGCCCTGGTTCGACGGCGCCACGGCCGCCGAGCTCGGGGCGGGGGTCGTGGGCTGGGTCGAGGGACGCCCGGATCTCGGCGGCGGCGCGGCCTGGGTGCGGGTGGCGCCCGGCGTGCTCGAGCTGCGGGCCCGGGCCGACAGCGCCGGCGCCCGGGCCACGGTGCTCACCGACGCGGTGGTGGGCTGGCTCGGGCTGGTCGACCCGACCCTGGCCCCCGGTCGCTGAGGCGCCGTCGGCTCAGGCCGTGCGGCTCTGCACCCCGGCGGCGCGGAGCTGCTCCCAGTCGCTGAGGCTGCCGGTCTCGGGGGCCTCCTCGGGCAGCCGCCGGCCCGGCAGGGCGTCGACGTGCTGCCAGGCGCCCGCCGTGCACTGGTAGGCGGCGGAGAGGGCCCGGCCCCGGGCCGCCAGCTGGTCCAGGGACCAGGCGACGTGGTCCCGCTCCGCCTCGTCCAGCCACCAGGGCACCCAGACCAGGTTGGCGCTGCCGTCGGGGGTGATGCCCAGCTCGACGCCGTGGTGGTCGCGGGCGATGGCCTGGGCCAGGGCCGGCGCGAGGCTGCCCTCGGGCCCGCGCACCCGCACGGCCACCCGGTCGAGCCGGGGGGCGGCCGGCGTGCCCACGAGCCGGAGGTCGCGGTGGGCGCGCAGGGCCTCGACCAGGGCGGCCACGTGGGCCTCCTGGCGCTGGGCGACGTGGGTGGGGCCGAGCTGGTCGACGGTCTCGAGCCAGCTCCAGACCCGGGCCAGGGTGTCGACGGGCACCGGGGCGGCGTCGGGGCGCCGGGGCAGGTGGCCGCCGAGCACGGCGAGGCTGGGGCTGGCGCCCATGCCGGGCCAGGTGCGGAGGCGAATGAGGATGCCGTCTCGGTGGCCCATCTCGCGGCCCGGGGCGATGCTGGGGCTGCGCAGGGGGGGCGGGGCCGTGGCGCTGTCGACGACCCAGAAGACCAGGGCGCCGCAGTCGTGGGCCAGCTGGCTCAGCCCCTCCACGTCCAGGGCCACCCCCGTGCCCGGGTGGGCCTGGGGCAGCAGCACGAGGCGCAGGGCCCGGTCGGCGTGGGCCAGCAGCGCCGCGGTCAGGGCCGCGGGATCGGGGCGGCCGTCGTGGAGGGCGGGCACGGGAACGTTGACAGCGACGGTGTCTTGGATGGCGGCATCCCAGCTCGGGGGCAGGCCGGCGACGGTGAAGACCGCCGGCTGGGCCGGCCCGGCGGCGAGGGCCGGGGCGAGCTGGAGGTGGGGGCGGAGCACGGCGGGCAGCGACAGGTCGAGCAGGTCGAAGAGCCCCTTGAGCGGCGCCTCGGCGGGCACCACCGTGAGCTGGTCTTCGGCCAGGGCCCCGAGCCGGCTGCGCACGCTGCGCTCGAGGGCCGGCCGCAGCCGCTCGCGGGGCCAGGCCCGGAGCTCGGCGGTGCGCCCGTCCACCCGGCCCAGGGCCGGGCCCGTGCCGCTGCCGGCGTCGATGCGGGTGCGGGGCCCGAGGGGGCCGGGCACCCGGCGCAGGTGGTCGGCCATGCTGCGGCGCAGCTCGGCGAAGGCGAGGGTGGCGGTCTCGGGGGCGTCGGTGGTGGCCAGGGGGGCGCCCTGGAGCGCCGGCTCGTCGGCGGCCGTGGCCACGGTGCCCAGCAGGGTGCGCCGGGCGCTCGCGAGGCTGGCCGAGAGGTTGCGGTTCATGGTGGTGATGAGCTGGGCGGCGATGGCCACCTCTTCGGCCCGCAGCGCGGCGTAGCGGGCCGGGTCGAGCTCGAGCAGCACCGTGTGGCGCAGGGCCGTGCAGGTCGCCGAGCGGGGCGCCCCGTCGATGAGGCTCACCTCGCCGAAGAGGCGCCCGGGGCCGAGCAGGGCGAGGCGCTGCTGGGTGAGGCCCCGGGCCACCGAGACCTCGACAGCGCCGCGGAGCACGACGAAGGCCGAGTCGCCGGGGGTGCCCTCGCTGAAGAGCACGGCCCCGGCGGGCAGCTCCCACTGGCGCAGGTAGGGCAGCAGCCGCGCGAGGGCGCCGGGCTGGCGCTCTTCGAGGGCCGCGAAGACGGGCAGGGTGCGCATCTGGGGCAGGTGGGCCGGGTCGGGCGCGGCGGCGGTGGTGCCGATGGCCTGGATCCGGGGGCTCTCGGAGGGCGGCAGGGGCGCGACCTCGGTGAGGTCGGCGATGCGCTGGTCGACCGCCCGCAGCCGCTGGCAGAGGATGCGCCCGAGGCCGGCCAGCACGGCGGTGGCCACGGGATCCCCGGCGAGGGCCAGCCCCCTGAAGGCGGCCGCCGGCACGGCCCAGGCCTCGCCCGCCGCCGCCACCCGCACCGAGGCGTTGCGGGTGGTGGGGTGGTTCAGGGCCACCTCACCGAGGATCTCGCCCGCGCCGAGCTTGGCGAGAACAACGGGCTGGCCGCCTTCTTCCGCGACCACCTCCACCGAGCCGCTGCCGATCAGGTAGAGCAGCTCGGCCGGGTCGCCCTGCTGGATGAGCAGGGCACCGGGGCGCAGCGGCAGGCGGTGGAAGAAGCGGGCCAGCACCTCGCGTCCCGCGGGCTCCACCGCTGCGAAGAGGGGGCAGACCCCGAGCAGCACGGGGAGGGGAAGCGATGGCTGGTGTCCGGGGGGCTGCATGGACGCTCCGTGGCCGGGTCCGCGGCGGGCGCAGCGGGAGGGTCCCGGCGGCGCAGGGGGGGTGCGGTCTCTTGGCCGGAGGAACGGATCGGCGGGCCAGGGGGTGGCGGGGGCAGGGGCCCGATCGTGGTGGCCGGGGGCCCGCGGCGCCCCGGGGGGCCGGCGGGTCTCGGCTTGCAAGCATCGACCGGGCGCGGGGCGCTGCGATCGACGGTCCCACATCTTCCTGACATCTTGGGAGGGAGCCCTCCCGCCCCGAGCCCGCGATGCCCGTCGCCCGCCTCCGCTCCCCTGCCGCCCGGGCCGGTCGCCTGCTGGCCGCGGCGGCCGTGGCCCTGGCCCTCGGCGGGGGCTGTCGCCAGTCCGACCAGCACCGCGCGCGCGGCACCTGCACGACCGCGCCATCCAGCGGGGCCGTGCCCCACCGCGAGCTGGCCATCTCGGATCCCGCCGGGCTGGGGCCCCGGGCCCTGCGCATCACCAGCGCCGCCGAGCTGGCCCGGCTCCGCCGCGAGACCGGCGCCGACCTCGAGGCCGTCGACTTCTCTCGCGAGCAGATCCTCCTCGCCGCGGTGGTGGTCGAGGGCACCTGCGGGCTGCGCGGCGACGACGTCCAGTGGCGGGTCGTCGGCGACGCCGACACGGCCCACCTCGAGCTCGCGCTCACCAACCCCGACGGCACCTGCTCGGCCGCCTGCGACATGGCCTGGACCGAGGCGGTGGCCGTGGCCGTGCCCCGGAGCCGCGCCGCCACCGTCTGCGCCCGGGCCACCGAGACCTGCGCCCGCTAGCGCCGGTGGAGCGCCGGTGGAGCGCCGGTGGCTACTCCTGCCAGGCGGCGAGGGCCCGGGCCGGCGGCACCTTCATCTTGGTCACCAGCCCGAGGCTCTGGCCCAGCCGCAGCACCATCCAGGTGATGTCGATCTGCCACCAGGTGTGGCCCTGGCGACACGAGGACTGGAAGGCGTGGTGGTTGTTGTGCCAGCCCTCACCGAGGGTCAGCAGCGCCAGCAGCATGTTGTTGCGGCTGGTGTCGGTGGTCTCGAAGCGGCGGCTGCCCCAGACGTGCAGCAGCGAGTTGATGCAGAAGGTGGCGTGCCAGTTGGCCACCGTGCTCCAGCAGAAGCCCACGATGAGCCCCTCCCAGCCCCACACCGCCGAGCAGGCGGCGGCGAGCACGAGGGGGCTGGCCCAGGCGAAGCGGTCGATGGTGGCCAGCTCGGGGAAGGCCCGGTCGAAGTCGCGGATGCTGCTGTCGTCCCAGTCGGCGGCGTTCTTGTGGTACTGCCAGCCGATGTGGGACCAGATGCCCAGGTGGCGGGGGGAGTGGATGTCCCACTCGTCGTCGCTGTGGCGGTGGTGGTGGCGGTGGTGGGCCGCCCACCAGCGGACGTGGCGCTGGGCCGAGCTGGTCGCGAGGAACCACATCACGCAGCGCAGGGCCATGTTGGGGATGTGGTAGCTGCGGTGGCTGTAGAGGCGGTGGTAGCCCGCCGTGATGCCGAACATGCGCAGCAGGTAGATGACGACGCTGGCCGTGAGCACCTGCCACGAGACCCCGGTCCAGATGGCCCCCAGGCACAGCACATGCACCAGCGTGAAGGGCAGCAGGAAGTTCCACGAGATCTGGTCGGCGGTGATGCGCCACTGGGCGGGGGGCTGGGCGGACTGGGCCATGGCGTCTCCGAGCGGGAGGGCCACGGTACCCGGGAGCCCGCGGGCCGTGCAGCTCTGCTGGGGGTGCCCGAGAACACGTTCCACGCCTTCCGCCGCGCGGCGCCCCTGCTCTCGGGCCCCCGCGGGGGCGGGGGCCGGCCAGGGTGCGGGCCTGCTGCGGGCGTGCCGGTGCGGCGCGTCCCGCATGGTTCAGGGGCTGACACGGTGTGAACCGTGCCACTGAAACAAGGTCGCGCGAGATGGGCGGGGGGGAGGCCGCCGGGATGGCCCAAGGGGGCCAGGAGCGGGGCCGCCGGGGGGCGGCTCAGGCCGACATGGCCGCGGCGGCCTCGAGGGTCTCGGCCGAGCGGAGCACGAGGCCCTCGCGCTGGGTCTCGACGACGCCCTGGCGCTGCCAGCGGGTCATGATGCGGATGGTGGTCTCGACCCGGCAGCTCACCATGTCGGCGAGGTCGCCGCGGCTGAGGCGCACGGGGAGGAAGACGCCGCGAGAGTCCTTGAGCCCGACCTTCTCGGAGATGCGGACGAGCACCCGGGCGAGGCGGTTCTCGACGGGACCCTGGACCATCTCGTCGATGCGGTGGGCGAAGTTCTCCTGGCGGGCGATGCTCTTGGCCATGAGGGTGTGGGCGAGGCTCGGGTCGTCCCGGAGCATGCGCTGGAGCTTGGCGCCCGAGAGGCGCACGGCACGGCCGGCCTGGAGGGCCACGAGGGAGGTGGCGCGGGTGCCGGTTGGCAGGGCGGCCTCTTCGCCGGCGAGGTCGCCGCGGAAGAGCAGCTCCATGATGATCTCGCGGCTGCCGGGCCACTCGCGGGTGAGCTTGGCGGCGCCGGTGCAGATGACGACAACGCTGTCGGCATGGTCGTTCTGGGACCAGATGACCTCGCCGCGCTTGAAGCGGAAGGACTCGCCACCCTTCATGATGGCGGCGTTTGCGCCCACCTCGGAGCAGGGCCGAGAGCAGGGGCAGGACGCGGGAGCGGTGCGGGTGCGGAGGGGGCGGTTCATGTCGTCTCCCAGCTGGGGTGTGCCTCCACGGTGAGCAAGAACCGTGCCGAACTGACTCAGGTCACCCCCGGGCCACGTGGGGGCGCGGTTCTTCGTGCCCCGCTTGCGCCATCGCGGTCCCGCGCGCCGCGGCGGTGTCGGGTGGTGCAGCGCCGGGCCGCCGGCCGCGTGTGCCAATCGCCCCCATGATCTGTGTCAGCTCGCCCAGTCCCCCCGGGCGCCGGCCCACCGGGGGCGTGTCCTGTGTTAGGGAGAGTGCCCAGCAGGAGAGTGCTCCATGGCCCAGCGCAGCCCCTCCCTGGGGGCCACCATCCTCGTGGTCGACGACGAAGAGCTCATCCGGTGGTCGCTCTCCGAGCACCTCCGCTCGGAGGGCTACCGGGTGGTCGAGGCCGAGAACGGCCTGGAGCTGCTCGACCGGGTGGCCAGCGAGGGCCCCGACCTCGTCCTGACCGACCTCAAGATGCCCAAGCTCGGCGGCATGGAGGCCCTGCGGCGGCTGCGCGAGCGCGACGCCGACATCCCGGTCATCGTGCTCACGGCCCACGGCGCGGTCGACTCGGCCGTCGAGGCCACCCGCCTGGGGGCCAAGGCCTACCTCAGCAAGCCCTTCGACATCCGCGAGGTCGGGCTGGCCGTGGGCAAGGTGCTCGAGCAGCACCGCCTCGCCTCCGAGGTGCGCTACCTGCGCGGCCAGCAGGCCGGCACCTACAACCGCATCATCGGCGCCTCGGCGGCCATGCGGCGGCTCTTCGACACCTTGCGGCGCCTCGAAGACGTCGAGGCCCCCACCGTGCTGCTCAACGGCGAGTCCGGCACGGGCAAGGACCTCATCGCCCACGCCATCCACGAGCGCGGCCCCCGCAAGGACGGCCCGATGATGGAGGTCGACTGCGCGAGCCTGCCCGAGCAGCTCATCGAGAGCGAGCTCTTCGGCCACGAGCGCGGCTCCTTCACCGACGCCCGCTCGCTCAAGCGGGGCCTCTTCGAGGTCGCCCGCGGCGGCACCATCTTCCTCGACGAGATCGGCGAGATGAGCCTGGGCACCCAGGCCAAGCTGCTGCGCGCCCTCGAGAACCGCCAGTTCAAGCGGGTCGGCGGCACGGTCACCCTCAGCCTCGACGCCGGCGTCATCGCCGCCACGAACCGCGACCTCGCCGCGGAGGTCAAGGCCGGCAACTTCCGCGAAGACCTCTACTTCCGGCTCAACGTCATCCAGCTCCAGGTCCCCAGCCTGCGCGAGCGCCGCGAAGACATCCCGCTGCTGGCCGACCACTTCATCGAGCGCTTCAACCGCGAGTTCCGCCGCAAGGTCACCGGCGTCTCCTCCGAGGCCATGGAGCGGCTCCAAGACTACGCCTGGCCCGGCAACGTGCGCGAGCTGCGCAACATCATGGAGCGCATCGTCATCCTCGAGGCCCAGGACGTCATCGAGGCCGCCCACCTGCCCGCCGAGATCCGCTACGGCCGGGGGGCGCGGGTGGCCGGGGGCTCGCCCTTCGTGCTGCCCGAAGAGGGGGTCAACCTCGAAGAGGTCGAGCGCAGCCTGCTCATCCAGGCCATGGAGCGCACCGAGGGCAACCAGTCCGCGGCGGCCCGGCTGCTGGGCATCTCGCGCTACGCCCTGCGCTACCGCCTCGAGAAGTACGAGCTGTCGAGCTGAAGCCCCCCGGGCCGGGCGGTGGCCAGGCCCGGGCCGGGCGCCTCAGCCCTCGGTGGTGGTCGCCCCGCCGAGCTGGACCTGGAAGCAGGCCCCCGGACCCCCGGCGGATGCGGGCACCAGCGAGAGCTCGCCGCCCATGGCCCGCACCAGCTTGCGGCTGATGGCGAGGCCCAGGCCGGTGCCCTTGGTCTTCGAGGTGACGAAGGGCTCGAAGAGGCGCTCGCGCACCTCGGCGGGCACGCCGGGGCCGGTGTCTTCGACCTCGATGACCGGGCCCGGGCCGAGCCGCACGAAGATGGCGCCCTCGGCGGGACGCTCGGCCTCGGCCAGGGCGTCGCGGGCGTTCTGGAGCAGGTTCGTGAGCACCTGCTGGAGGTACTGGAGGTCGCCGGTGGCGGGGGTGGCGCCGGCGTCCTGGACGATGGCGGGCACACCGGCCTGGCACACGGCCTCGGCGGCGAGCACGGGCAGGTCGACCGGGCCCAGCTTCACCCGGGTGGGGCGGGCATAGCCGAGCAGGTCGCTGACCAGCCGGTCGAGGCGGTGGACCTGGACCTGGACCTTCGAGAGGATGCCCTTGCGGCGGTCGTCGGTCGGCAGCGAGCCCACGATGACCTGGAGGGTGGCGGAGATGGCCGCGAGGGGGTTGCGGATCTCGGGGGCGAGGTGGGCGGCGAGGCTGCCGATGCGGGCGAGGCCCTCGGCCTGCTGGAGCCGCTGCTCGGCGTGGACCACGTCGGTGAGCTCCTCGACGTGGAGCAGCAGCCGGGCCAGTTCGTGCTCGAGGGGCACGAGGGTGAAGCGGAAGTGGCGCTGGGTGCCGTCGTCGTCCACGACGACCCGGGGCACGGTGATCTCGTGGCCCGTGGCGAGGGCGCGGCCGACGTGGGTGTGGAGGTCGGCGGCCTCGACCAGCGCGCCCGGCAGGAAGGCCTCGAAGTGGCGGCCCCGGTCGATCTCGCTGCCGAAGAGGCGGGCGCTCGGGCGGGTGGCCGAGGTGACCCGGCCGTCGACGTCGAGGCAGAGCACCGTGACGGGCATGTTCTCGATGATGAGGTCTTGGAGGGTGCGCAGGCGGCGCTCCTCGTGGGCCTCGAGGTAGGTCGAGGACATGACCGCGAGGGCCAGGTCGGTCACCCGCGAGATGGCGTGGCAGGTGGGCCAGACCTCGGCGGGGGGGAGGTTGCGGATGGCCACCTCGCAGACGTCCTGGCGGATGCAGGACATGGCCGTGAAGACGTAGCGCTCGGGCAGCCCGACCCGGACGTGGACCCGGCCGATGCGGCGGTGGCGCAGGAAGTACGCGTCGTCGTGGGGGCCCTGGAGCATGTCGCGGATGAAGTCGCGCAGGGTCTGCTTGAGGCGCTCGACCTGGGCCGGGCCCTCGAGCACGGCGGCCGCCGACGGGAAGCGCTCGATCTGGTCGTAGAAGCGGTCGATGATCGGCCCGAGCTCGGGCTCGACGAGGGGCAGCAGCGCCGCCAGACGGGCGGCGTCCTCCTCGGAGAACTCGATGTAGCGCTTCATCTCGCGCCACGTCTCGACGGTCTCGGTGCAGTCGATGGGGGGCTGGTCCTGCATGTGTCTTCTCACCCAGGCAGTGTGTGTTCCCCCACAGGCGTCATGCAGGCGAGGTCTCACATCCGCAGTGCTCGCTCCCGACCAATAGCACAGTTCCCGGCACCTCCCTCAGGACCTTGGCGCACCAGCCCATGGTGTCGCAGCGGGGGTCGAAGTCGATGATCACGTCGGAGACCGTGGTCTCATCGCCGTTGAAGTCGACCAGGGGGGGCCCGCCGTCGGTGGCGGCCCGCAGCCGGCGCAGGGGCGAGCCGAGCGAGGCGGCCCAGGTCGAGGCGAGCTCGAAGGCCAGGTCCCGGGACCGAGAGACCCAGCCGACGGGCAGCGTGGCGTCGCTGGTGCCGGGACGGACGGCGATCACGGGCACGGGGGAGCAGCCCATGATCTGCATCGCGAGACTGTCTTCGGTGTCGGCGGTGCCCCGGGTGCCCATGACCACCCACGCGCAGTCGCGGCGGGTGGCCTCGCGGCAGATGGCCTCGGCAGGACGGGCGGCCACTGTGCGCAATCGTACACCGACCCCCTGGGCCCGGAGGGGCTCGGCGATGCGGTGGAGGGCGGCGAGGGTCTCGAGCGACGGCCGGGGCATGGCTGCGTGAAGCAAGACCAGGTCGTGGTCTTGCTCAAGAGCGAGCATGCCGGCCAGGCGCACGGCGGCGCGGCTCGGAGCGGTCGGGTCGATGGGCACCAGGATGGTCATGGTGCACCGCTTGGCAATTTCCGTGCCAGGGATGGCGCATGGGGGCCATGCCGCATGGTCGCTCGGGTTAGGACGGGGGACCGCCGGGGCCCGGCGGCACGGAGGAGCCACCCATGTCGCCACGCCCAGAGTCCGCCGGGGGCGCACCCGCTGGCGCCGGGGCCGCGCCCGGTCGAGACGCCCCGGTCCGCACGGTCGGGCGGCTGGCGCCGACCCCTTCGGGCCACCTCCACCTCGGCAATGCCCTGGCCTTCGGGGCGGCCTGGCTCGCCGTGCGCATGGAGGGCGGGCGGCTGCTGTTGCGCATCGAAGACCTCGACCGGGGCCGCTCCCGGGCCGAGGTGGCCGCCGCCCAGCGGGCCGACCTGCGCTGGCTCGGGGTGGACTGGGACCACGAGACGCCCCCCCAGTCGACCCGCGCCTACCCGGTCGACGGGCTGCCCAGCTACCGCTGCGACTGCTCGCGCCGCCAGCGCCTCGCGGGCGCCTGCCGCTGTGCCGAGGTGCCCCGGGCCACTGGGCGGCTCTGCTTCCGCTGCCCCCGGGTGCCCGTCGCCTTCACCGACGAGCTCCAGGGCCCCCAGTGCTTCACCCCCGACCACGACCCCACCCTGCTCCAGCGCGACGGCAGCGCGGCCTACCCCCTGGCGGTCGTGGTCGACGACCACCGGGACGGCGTCAACCAGGTGGTCCGGGGGGCCGACCTGCTCGCGGCCACCGCCGAGCAGCGCTGCATCGGGGCCGCCCTCGGCATCGCAGCGCCGCGCACCCTCCACGTGCCCGTGCTGCTCGGGCCCGACGGCCGCAAGCTGTCGAAGTCCCACGGCAGCACCGAGCTGCGGGCCCTGCGGGAGCGGGGCTGGACGCCGGCCGCGATCTGGGCCCGGCTGCTGCCGGTGCTGGGGCTGCCGCCGGTGGATCTCGCCGCGGTGCGCCCTGAAGACTGGGCCGCCCGTGCGGCGCGCCCCGGGCCGGTGGCCGTCGACGATCTGGCCGACTGGGACGCCCCTCCCGGAGCGGTCGCCGCGCCATCTGGCTGAAGGGGCTGTCGACAGGGCCGCCCCGTGCCGTCACACTGGGCGCGGGTGCTGTGCGGCGCATCCGAAAAGGAAGCCCATCCGTGCAGATGCGAGCAGGCTGGTTCCCCGGCCGACATCAGGAGGGTGCGTCTGTGGTGGAGGAGCTCCCCATCGAGCGGCTGGCCACGATGGCGCCAGACCTCGACGACCTCGCCCGACAGGCCCTGAGCCCCAACGCCTTCTATGGGCCCCGCGTGCTGCTGCCGGCCCTGCGCTGCCTCGCCAGCGGGCGGGTGCGGGTGCTCGGATGGTTTGATGAGAATGGCCGTCTGGACGCCATCTTGCCGGTCGAGCGCCGGGCGATCTGGCGGGGGCTGCCCCTGCCCCACTGGGCCGCCTGGAAGCACCCCTATGCCTACCTCAGCACCCCCCTGCTGCGCCGGGGCCGGACGGCCGCCGTGGTGGCGGGGCTGCGCCGCTGGCTGGCGACGGGGGCGCGGCGCCGGGGCTTTCTCCACCTCCCGGTCGAGCTCGCCGACGGGCCCTTCCTGCGGGCCCTGCGCCAGCCCGACGGGGGCGGGCTCGTCGTCCAGCCCCTCTCGGAGCACGCCCGGGCCCTGCTCCAGAGCCCGCTCTCGGCCGAGGCCTACACCAAGGCGCGGCTCAACCGGCGCCGCCGCAAGGACCACCGCCGCCAGCTGCGCCAGCTCGGTGGCCTCGGCGCGGTCTCCTTCCACCACCACACGGAGCCTGCGGCCCTGCGGGCCCGCCTGGCCGACTTCCTCGCCCTCGAGGCGGCGGGCTGGAAGGGGGACGAGGGCTCGGCGCTCTCCCAGAGCCCCCGCTCGCGCCGCTACATGGACGAGCTCTTCGCTGGCTTCGCGCCGGGCGATGCCGAGCTGCTCGAGCTGCGCCTCGACGACCGCCCCGTCGCCATGAAGCTCAACCTCCACGCCGCCCCGGGCAGCTTCGCCTTCAAGATCGCCTACGACCAGAGCCTCTCCCGCTACTCGCCGGGGGTGCTGCTCGAGCTGCGCAACATCGAGGCCGTGCTCGATCGGCCCGACGGCCCGGCGTGGATGGACTCCTGTGCCGATCCGGACCACCCGATGATCGACCACCTCTGGTCGGAGCGGCGCCGGATCGCCTGCCTCAACGTGGCCGCCGACACCCCGGGCGCCCGGCTCGCCCTCGGGCTCGCGGCCCAGGCCGGGGTGGCGACGACCGCCCTGCGCGGCCGGTGGGCGGCCCTGCCATCCGAGACCCAGCAGCGCATCCGGCGCCTGCGCAACCGCCTGCGCCGCTGAGCCCCCCGTCTCGTCCCTCTCCCGCCCCTCCCCCCGGACCTCCCATGCCCCGCCCCGCCGTCGACATCGACCCGGCCGTCTTCGCCGCCAGCTTCCCCCGCGCGCCCTTCGTGGTGTCCCACCGCCACCACGAAGATCCCCGGCTGGCGATGCCCGCCATCGTCGAGCTGGCCCTCCAGCTCCCCGAGGAGCGGGTCGAGTACAACCCCGGCGACCTCGACGTGAACCAGGACCCCCACGCCGTCGGCAGCACGGGCATGGGCATCCGCGAGACCCTGGCCCGCAGGGGCGAGCAGAACTCGTGGATGGTGCTCAAGAACATCGAGCAGGTGCCCGCCTACCGGGCGCTGCTCGCGGAGAGCCTCGCGGCGATGGCCCCCGAGGTGCGCGACGCGGTGGGCGAGGTCTGCGACATCGAGGGCTTCATCTTCGTGAGCTCGCCCGGGGCCGTGACCCCCTTCCACGTCGACCCGGAACACAACTTCCTCTTCCAGATCCAGGGCACCAAGCGGGTGCGCCAGTGGAGCGTGGACGACCGGGTGGTGGTGAGCGAGGCCCAGCTCGAGGCGGCCTGTGCGGGCGCCCACCGCAACCTGCCCCACCGGCCCGAGTACGACGAGCGGGCCCAGGTCTTCGAGATCCGGCCGGGCGAGGGGCTGCACTTCCCCGTCCAGGCGCCCCACTGGGTCGAGAACGGCGACGAGATCTCGATCTCCTACAGCTTCACCTTCAGGTCGGAGCTCTCCCACAACCAGCGCAAGGTGCGCTTCATCAACGCCCTGCTGCGCCGGGCCGGTCTCCACCCAGAGGCCGCCGGCCGCTCGACCGGCCGCGACCGGCTCAAGCTGGGCACCTACCGGGCGCTCTCGGTGCCCATGGCCGTGGCCCGCCGCAGCCAGACCCTGCGCCGGCTCGTGCTGGCCCGGGGCTGAGCCCGGGCGGGCCCCTCAGCGGGGCGCCTTGCGCCGGGCGAGCACCTTCTTCGCGCTCTCGGGCTGGACGCCCAGGGCCTCGAAGATGCGCTGCTCCTGCCACTCCGAGAAGACCTTGAGGTGGCGGTCGGCCGCGTAGTGGCCGGTCGTCAGGTAGACGAAGGCGCGCAGGGGCGTCGTGCCCGAGAGGGCGTCGATGGCCTGGTGGGCCTGCCAGAAGAAGCCGTCGACGCTGCGGTTGTTGCCGTACCAGTAGCGGGCGAGGTTCAGGTAGGTCTGGTACTCGCGGCGCACGGCCTTGGCGTAGCGCTGGCCCGGGGCGCCCAGGGGCCCGTCGCCGGCCTCGAGGATGGCGACCGCGGCGTTGGCCGCGCCCCGGATGGCGAAGTCGACACCGCCCGAGAGGATGGGGTCGACAAAGCAGGCCGCGTCCCCCGCCAGCACCCAGTTCTCGCCGGCCACCCGCCGGTGGCTGAAGGACCAGTCCCGGGCGAAGCGCAGCCCGTGCGCCTCGTCGAAGACGGCCCCCTCCAGCGGCAGCCCGGCCTGGGCCACGGCGGCGTCCCAGGCGGCGCGGGTCATGCGCTCGCGGCGCCGGTGGACCACGCCGATGCTGGTGCGGGTGGGGGAGGTGGGGATGAACCAGATCCAGCCCTCGGGGATGGTGACCACGAGCTGGGCGTGGCGGCCCAGGGCCCCGGGAATGCCGCCGGCGCCGTCGACATAGCCGTAGCTGGCGGTGGACTGGAGGTCGGGCACGGTCTCGGGCTCGCCCAGGGGGCGGCCGATCACGCAGCGCTGGCCCGAGCCGTCGACCACGACGCGGGGCCGCACCCGCACGGGGCCGCCGGGGCCCTCGAGCACGGCCGAGACCACCCGGTCGCCCTCGATGATCACGTCCTTGACCAGGGTGTCTTCGTGGACCTCGGCCCCCTGCTCACGGGCCATGTCGAGCAGGATCTGGTCGAAGCGGGCCCGGTCGACCTGCCAGGCGTGCTCGTAGTCGCCCGCGAGCAGCTCGGCCTCGGTCAGGCTGTCGATGTCGGCCTCGAGCCGGTCGTCGAAGAGCACCGACCAGGGGGTGCGGCTCTCGCCCCAGACGTAGACGGCGCCGTACTTGCGGGCGAAGCCGGCGGCGGCGAAGCGGTCCCAGACGCCGAAGTGGCGGTCGAGCAGCTTGAGCGAGGCGGGCTGGAGCGACTCGCCGACGTGGGGGCGGGGGAAGCGGGTGCGCTCGGCGAGCACGACCTCGCGGCCTTGCTGGGAGAGCAGGGCCGCAGCGGTGGCGCCGGCGGGCCCGCCGCCGATGACCAGGACGTCGATGCTGCGCTCAGGGACGGAGGCGGTCACGGGGGCTCCGGGCAGGGGCGCCCAGGGCGGGCGCGCAAGGCACGAGGCTAACGCGCTTCGAGGGGGCTGAGGCGCGCCCGGCGGGCCTCGAGCCAGTCCACCACGGCGGCGACCACCTCGTCCTTGCAGGTCTCGTTGAGCAGCTCGTGGCGGGCGCCGGGCCAGAGCCGCACGGTCACGTCCTCCACGCCGGCCTTCTCGAAGTCTGCGCCGAGGCGCTGGACCGAGCGTCCCCGCTCCCCCACCGGATCCTCCCCGCCGGCGATGAGCAGCAGGGGCAGGGCGACGGGCACCATGAGCTGGGCGTCGTCGCTGGTGAAGCCGGGGATGGCGTCCAGCAGATCGATCCAGAGCTGGACCGAGGCGGGGAAGCCACAGAGCGGGTCGTCGATGTAGGCGTCGACCTGGTCGGGATCGCGGCTGAGCCAGTCGTAGGCCGTGCGGGTGGGGGCGAAGGCCTTGTTGAAGTCGTCGAAGGTGAGGGCCTGGATGAGGGGCGAGCGGCCCGTGGGCCCCAGCCGCAGCCGCTCGATCCGGGCGAGCAGCCGGCCCACGGCCGCGATGGGCGGCGGCTTGCCGTTGGTGCCGGAGAGCACGACCCCCGCGAGGTCGCCGGCGCCGTCTTCGCCGCGGGTGAGGAGCGACTGGCTGAGCAGGCTGCCCATGGAGTGGGCGAAGAGGAAGACGGGCAGCCCCGGGTGGGCTGTGGCGGCCTCGTCGAGGTGGAGGCGCAGGTCGTCGACGGCCGTGCGCCAGCCGTCCGCCGGGGCGAAGATGCCCAGGTCGTCGGGCGTCGGCGCGGTCTGGCCGTGGCCCCGGTGGTCGTTGGCGCGCACGGCCCAGCCCCGGGCGGTGAGCGCGGCGGCGAGGCCCGCATAGCGGGCGCTGTGTTCCGACATGCCGTGGGCGATGTGGACGACGGCGACGGGGTCCTGGTCGTCCGGCAGCCAATGGCGGACGAAGAGGGCAGCCCCGTCGGGGGCGGTGGTGGTGTGGGTGCTGTGGTGCATGCCCCGAGAGTAGCGCCCTTCGGGGCCCGCGTGGGCGCCGCCCGTGCTCAGCCGCCCTGGAGCTGGTCGAGCAGGGTGGTGCAGCGCACGCCCTGGTCGCCCGAGAGGGCGGGGCAGGCCGCCGTGAGCACCTCGGTGGCCTCGGTGAGGCGGCCGGCCTCGATGAGGGGCTGGACCACCCGCACCTTCTCGCCGGCGGGGGTCGGGGCCAGCCGGGCGATGGCGAGGCCCGCGCCGAACTCGCCCTGGTCGACCGAGAGGCGCAGGCCCAGGGTCGTGATGGCCGCGGCCGTGGCCGGGTCGTCGGGCGGGGCGGCGGCGTGGGGCGCGATGAGAGACCAGGCCCCGGCGGCGTCGCCGGCCTGCTGGCGCAGGAGGGCGTGGTTGTAGGCGAGCACGGGGCCGAGGGTGGCCGGGCCGCCCGCCGGGGCGAGGCTGCGGTCGGCGGTGGCGAGGTCGCCCGCCTCGACGCCGCAGCGGTGGACGAGGGCCGCGAGGCGCTGGCGGTGGTCGGGGGCGGTCGGCTGGCCGGGGCCGGAGAGGGCCTCGGCGGCGATGTCGCGGCAGGCGGCGGTGCGGCCGGCCTTGCGCTCGGCGATGGCGAGGTTGTAGCGGTCGGTCCAGGCGCCGCCCGCCGCGACCCGGGCCCGCAGCCGGGGGGGCATGGTGTCGGGGGCGCGCAGGGCGAGCTGGGCGGCCGCCTCGACCAGCACGGGGTCGGCGGCGCCGCTGGCGAGGGCGCTGTCGAGCACGGCCCAGGCGCCGGCGGGGTCGCCCTCGGCCTCGCGCAGCCGGGCGCGGGCCACCACCAGCGGCGGGGCCTGGGGCCAGCGTGCGGCGAAGCGCTCGAGGGCCGCCCGAGCGGCGGGAAGCTCGCCGTCCTGGGCGAGCAGCTCGACCAGCAGACCCGCCCCCCGGGCCACCTCGCGCTCGAGGGCGGCCTCGTCCGACTTGCGCAGGATGCCCGACATGGCGCCGCTGGCGTGCACATCGACCCAGGTGCTGCCGGTGAAGGCCTGCTCGAGGTCGGCCCGGGCGGCGGCGCGCTCGCCGAGGGCGGCGAGGCAGCGGGCCCGGAGCAGCCGGGCGTCGGTGCGGTCGGGGCTGCGGGCCAGCACCCCGTCGAGCAGGGCCCGGGCGGCGCCGAGCTCGCCGTCGCGCATGAGGTCGACCGCCTGGGCGACGGCGACGAGGTCGCGGGCCCCGGCGGCGCTCGCGGCCTGGACCGTGCCGCCGGTGCCCGCCCGGGCCCGGGCCGCCACCACCAGCTCGGGGGTGCCGCCGCGGAGGCACTGGGGCAGGGCCGCCTGGACGAGGGCCGTGTCGCCGGCCTCGGCGCCGATCTGGACGTCGAAGCAGGCCAGCACGGCGGCCGAGACCCCGGCCCCCCGCGCCGCGCCCACGAGCCCCCGGGCGCCGTCGAGATCGCCCTGGCGCAGCTGGACCTCGAGCAGGGCGGCGTTGGCGTCGACGCTGGCCGGGGCGGCGGCGACGGCGGCCTGGGCGGCCGCGCGGGCGGCGCCGAAGTCCTGGCGGGCGAAGTGGACGACGCTCAGCGCCGTGTGGCCCTCCGGACGGTCGGGCCAGCCGGCCACCACCGCCGCCAGCTCCTCCTGGGCCTGGGCGAGCTGGCCCTTGCGCAGCAGGGTCACGCCGAGGCTGTGGCGCGCCATGCCGCAGTCGGGATCGGCGGCGAGCACGGCGCGAAAGCCGGCCTCGGCCGGGCCGAGCTGGCCGTCGGCGAGCTGGCTGGCGGCCTCGCCATAGGCGGCGTGCTGGGGGAGCGGGGGCATCCAGGCGGCGTGGGCGGCGGGCGCGAGCAGCAGGCCGAGGGCCAGGGGCCAGGGCATGGGGACTCCGGGACAGGCGGGCAGCATGGCCCGCCCGGCATCCGTCGTCGAGCCCGGCGCTGCGGTTCCGCCGGGCCGTCAAGGGCCGGTCAAGGCACCGGCCCCCCAGGGCGCGTGCCGGGCCTCAGCGGTCGAAGAAGAGGGTGTAGGCGCCGCTGCCGTCGTAGCTCTCGACCCGCCAGTAGTAGTAGCCGGCGCCCACATCGGTGCGGATGCGCTCGTTGCTGGCCGTGTCGGTGCTGGTGGCCACCCGGTCCCAGTCGCTGCCGGTCCACTGGTAGAGGGCGAGGTCGAAGTCGGCGCCCACGGGGCCCTCGAGGCAGGCCTCGAGCTCGCCGCCGCCGAAGCGGAAGTAGGTGCCGTCGGGCTGGGCGTTCCAGTCGCCCGTGCGGGAGAGGCTGCCGGCGAAGTCGGTGGCGAAGCCGCTGCAGAAGCCGGCCGCGCCGTCCTCGGCGGGGCCCGTGTCGTCCAGGGCGCCCTCCTCGAAGGCGGTGAGCGCGGCGGCCACGTCGATGCGGCCCCAGCCCGAGAGGCGGTCCCAGCCGCTGCTGTCGATGTCGACGGCGGTGGACTGGAGCAGGGCCTCGGCCTCGGCGGCGGTGGCCCCGTCGGCCATCAGCAGGGCCGCGGCGGCGGCGACGTGGGGGGCGGCCATCGACGTGCCCTCGAAGAACTCGAAGCTCCAGCGGCCGTTGCTCACGGTCTCCTGGAGCACACCGTCGGCGTAGCCGTCGCCGTTGGCGTCGCGGGAGAGGTCACCGCCCGGGGCGACCAGGTCGAGGTCGGAGCCGCGGTTGGAGTAGTCGGTGACCCGGTCGCCGTAGCCGACGGCGCCGACGGCCACCGCGCCCGGGTAGGCGCCGGGGTACTCGACGGCCGCAGCGCCGGAGTTGCCCGAGGCGGCGGCCACGAAGACGCCGGCGTCCTGGGCGTTCTGGATGGCCTGGGCCTCGGCGGCGCTGTAGGCCGTGGAGCCGAGGCTCATGTTGATGACGTCGGCGCCGTTGGCCACGGCCCAGTTGAGGCCCGCGACGATGCCGCTGGTCGAGCCGCTGCCGTCCCGGCCGAGCACCTTGATGGGCATGATGGTGGCGTCGTGGGCGAGACCCGCCACGCCGGCGCCGTTGTCGGTGGCCTGGGCGACCGTGCCGGCCACGTGGCTGCCGTGGCCGTTGTCGTCGCTGGCGTCGCGGTCGCGGTTGACGAAGTCGTAGCCCTCGCCGAGGGTGCCGATGCCGTCGTAGGGGCCGCTCGACACGCCCGTGTCGACGATGGCGACCACCACGCCCTCGCCCGTGCTCATCGACCAGGCGGTCTCGGCGCCGACGGCCTCCATGTGCCACTGGTAGCCGAGGTAGGGATCGTTGACGAGGGCCACCCGCTCGTAGTCGGGCTCGGCGTAGAGCACCCCCTCCTCGGCGCGCAGGCTCATCACCAGGTCGCGCACGTCGGCGCCCGCGGGCACGGCGTAGAGGCCCGCCCGGGAGCCGTCGATGGGCTCGAGCTGGTCGAGCAGCCAGGCCTCGGCGTCGAGGGTGGAGGGCAGGCCGTCGGTGGTGTCGGCGAGGGCGATGATGACGCGGTCGCTGGCGAAGACGGCGTCGTCGGGGATGGGGGCGTTGAGGTCGACGGCCGGATCTGCGGGCACGGGGCCGAGGTCGGGGCCGCCGTGGGTCTCGAAGGGGGCCGCCGTGCAGGCGCCGAGGGTGGTGCTGAGCAGGAGGAGCAGGGCGGCGGAGGGGCGGTGGGGCATCGGGGGTCTCCGGAGCGTCGGCGTGTCTCGCCGCTACGATGGCCGGTTGGCCCTGTGTCGATCAAGTGTCGGCACAGAAACCCGGCCGCGGCGTGCAAGCGATGTGTCAGCGGGCGGGCGGGGAGGCGACGGTCTCCCCGACGGGCGCTCCGTTTCGGTCCCGTCACCTCCGGCCTTGAGCCCCGTCCCCACATCGGTCAGGCTGGCGTCATGCATCGCCACCGTCTCCCTGCTGTCTCGGGCACCGCCCGCTCTCGTCCCCGCGGCCTCCGGGCCCTGGCGGGGCTGGCCCTGCTCCTCGTCGCCGGCTGCCGCCCGGGGGCCGCCGACCCGGCGAAGCCCGCCAGTGCCGATGCCGACACCGACACCGACACCGACACCGACACCGACACCGACGCCGACACCGATGCCGACACGGGCACGGGCGACCCGGGCCCCCGCTACGATCCCGCCCTGGGCCTCGCCGCGAGCTGCTGGGCCGACCTCGACGCCGAGCGGGCCGGCTTCCCCGACTACGAGGCCCTCGGACTGGTGCCCGGATCCTGCGCCGGCACCGCCCACCAGCGCATCGAGAACATCGAGCGCGTCGTCTTCTTGGGCGACTCCATCACCGTCGGGACCCCGCCCACCCTCGGCGAGGACTACTTCCGCCACCAGCTCGAGGCCCCCCTGCGGGCCCGCTTCGGCGACGACCTCAGCTTCGAGAGCTGCGCCGAGTTCGGGGCCCGCACCGACGACTTCCTGCCCCGCCAGATCCCCGAGTGCTTCCCCGCGCCCGATCCCCGTCCGACCCTCGTGCTCGGCACCATGGGCGGCAACGACCTCTTCGCCGCCGCCCAGGTGGTGCTCGACGGCGGCACCGAAGAGGAGGGCCTCGCCGTGCTCGAGCGGGCCATCGGCCACCACCGCGAGGCCATGGCCTGGTTCCGGGGCGAGGGGGCGGCGCGCTTTCCCGGCGGCGTCGTCGTGGTCATGGCCAACGTCTACGAGTTCACCGACACCACCGGCGACCTGAGCGCCTGCGAGCTGGCCACCACCTTCGGCTTCGGCGGCGAGATCGACGCGGTGGTCGAGGCCACGGCCCTGCTCAACACCGGCTGGGCCGAGGTGGCCCGCGAGACGGGCACGGATCTGCTCTTCATGAACGAGGCCTTCTGCGGCCACGGCTTCGGCCGGGACGACCCCGACGGCCCCTGCCACCGGGGGGCCGGGGCCGCGCTGTGGTTCGACCCGAGCTGCATCCACCCGAACACCGAAGGCCACACGGCCATCGCCGACCAGTTCCTGGCGCTCATCGACGCCAGCGTGGCGGCCGCGCGCTGAGCCGGGTGCGAGGCCCGGGCGCCCGCTAGCTGAGCCGGGCCACGGCGTCGTGGAACTCGCGCACGAGATCGTCGACGATGGCTTCGATGGTCTTCACCTCGGTGATCTCGGCGACACCGTGGCCCGCGCTCCAGATCTCCTTCCAGCGCTTGGCGCCCTCGGGGCTGCGGTCCGGGGTCCAGTCCGCGGGCAGGCTCTTGCGCAGGAAGTTCGCGTGGATGCCGCTCACCTTGTCGGTGTAGACGATCTCCTCGGGCCCGCTCTCGACCACCATGCGCTTGTAGGGGTCGACCGCGCCGCACTCGGCCGAGGCGATGAAGCGGGTGCCCATGTAGACGAGCTCGGCCCCGAGGGCGAGGCTCGCGGCGATCTGGCGGCCGGTGCTGATGGCGCCCGCGGCGATGACGGGCACGGAGAGGTGGGCCTGGAGGTAGGGGATCAGGGCGAAGGGGGTGATGCGCCCCGCGTGGCCCCCGGCGCCGGCCGCCACCCCGATGACGGCGTCGACGCCCGCGCTCTCGGCCTTCAGGGCGTGCTTGCGGTTGATGACGTCGTGGAACACGGTGGCGCCGCGGGCCTTCGCCCGGGCCACCAGCGGCGTCGGGTTGCCGTAGCTGGTGATCCAGACGGGCACGCCGAACTCCTCGCAGAGCGCGACGTCCTGGGCGAGCCGCTCGGGATCGGTGAGCCCGATGGTCATGTTGATGGCGAAGGGCTTGTCGGTGCGGGCCCGCAGCCAGGCGAGGTCGTCGCGCAGGGCGGCGGCCGTGCGGGCGTTCAGCGAGGGCATGGCGCCGAGGATGCCGGCCTCGGCGCAGGCCAGCAGCATCTCCTTGTTGGAGATGATGAACATCGGCGCGCAGACGATGGGGTAGCGCAGGCCCAGGCGCGTCGAGAGGGCCGTCGAGAGGGGCATGCTCAGCCCCGGGGGGCGCGGGCGGCCCAGGTGTAGGTGTTCTCGCCGGTCACGGTGCCGTCGACCGACAGGGTGACCACCACGTCGAAGTCGACCTTGCCGGTCTCGTCGTACTGGGCCCGGATGGCGGCCGGCTCGGCGCCCTCGGCGAGGCGGGCCGTGGCCAGCACGTCGCCCTCGCGGGCCTTGGCGTGGGTGGCCGTGCCCGTCTTGAGGGCGATGAAGATGCCCGGCATCTGGTCGGCGAAGATGCTGAGCACCACGCCGCCCGAGGCGGTCTCGCCGAGGGTGTAGACGGCGCCGGCGTGGGCGGTGCCGAGGTGGTTGTGGACGGCGGGCACCGAGGGGAGGGTGGCCGTGCAGTGCCCGGGCCGGATCTTGTCCACCGAGATGCCGATGGTGCGGACGAAGGGGACGATGGCGGGGAGCATCTGCTCGAGCTTCACGGGGGCTCCAGGGGCACCGGGGACGGGGCCGGTTCGGGCGGGACGGGGGCCGCATCCGGCGGTCCCCAGGCGGCCCAGGCTAACCGGTGGCCCGGGCCATCTCGGCCTTTGCTACCCTGCAAGGGTGCACGGTCCCCCTCCACCAGCGCTCGCCCCGCTCCCGCTGCCGCTCGACGTGGTGGTCGAGACCGCGCTCGGCTGCAACCTGCGCTGCCCGATGTGTGACCAGCACCGCACGGGCCTCACCCAGGTCCGGCGCGCCATGTCGCCAGCCCTGCGCGCCCGGCTGGCGGGCGAGGCCCTCGCGGGGGCGGCCCGGCTGGGCCTCACGGTGTCGGGCGAGCCCTTTGCCGACCCCGAGCTGGCGGCCTGGCTGGCCCTCGCCCGCCGCGCGGGGGTGCGGCTGGCCGTGGCGACCAATGGCACGGTGCTGCCTCGCGAGGATGCTGAACTCGACGCCATCCTCGGCCAGTGCGCCAGCGTCATGGTGAGCCTCGACAGCCTCGACTCCGCCACCTTCGCCCGCATCCGGGGCCGCGACCTCCTGCCGCGCCTGCGCACGAACCTCGCGCGCATGGTCGTGCGCCGCCAGGCCCTCGCTCCCTGGCGGCGGCCCCGGCTCGGCATCAGCGTGGTCTGGATGCGCGACAACCTCGACCACCTGGGCCCCATCCTGCGCCTCGCCCGCGACCGGGGCCTCGACCTGGTCTCGGTCGCCCACCTCACGGTCCACGACCCGGCCCTCGACGCCCAGTCCCTGCGCCACCAGCCCGCGGCGGCCGACGCCGAGCGGGCCCGCCTCCTGCGCCTGGCCCGCGCGCTCGGGGTCTCCCTCGACCTGCCGCCGCCCTTCGCCGACGGGCCGCCCGCGGTGGTCTCCCGCCGGCCGCGCTGGTCGGCGGGCTCGCCCCTCCGGCGGCTGCGCCACTGGGCGGGCCTGCGGCGGTGGCGGCGCAGCGGCGGCGGGGCCGGCGGCTGCCCCTACCTCGAGTCCCGGGTCTACGTCTCCATCGACGGGCTGGTGAGCCCCTGCTGCATGCCCGGGCGGCCGGTCCTGGGCGATCTGCGACAGACCAGCCTCGCCGGCATCTGGGGAGGCGAGGCGGCCCAGGCGCTGCGCCGGGCCCTGGCCGAGGGGCGTCCCACGGGCGCCTGTGCGCACTGCTCGGTCCACCGGCAAGGGGCCTACCGTCCCGGCGACCCGGCCACGGTCGTGCCCCGGCTCTTGGCCGCGAAGGGCCAAGATCCCCACCCTGACGTTGTTCTTGGAGATGCCCCCTGAGCGCGAGGACCCCATGCGAGCCCACCCCATGAGTGTCTGCCACGGCCGCATGAGCGGGCTGGGCTTTTCGATGCTCCGGTCCGTTCCTAGCTCCGCGGTGTCCGGTCGCCGTGCCTCCCGCATGCGCCGGTCCCCCGACCTGACGACCGGTGGTGTGGCATGACCCGACTGCGGGCCCTGATCCTGGCAGCCCTCCTCTCGCTCTGGAGCGCCTTCGCGCTGGCGCCCGCTGTGGCCGAGGCGCGCTCGGGCCCGTCGGCCCGGGCCACCCAGGCGGCCGATCTCGACGGCCTCTTCGCGCCGCCGGCCGAGGTGCCCGAGGGCTGGCGCACCGAGCACGGGGTCTATGCCCGCGTCCACGCCCACCCCGACGACCGGGCGGTCGCCCGCCGGCTGGCCCGCCACGCCGAGGCCGCCGTGCCCCGGCTGGCCACGGCCCTCGGTGTGCCCCCCGGCGCCACCATCGACGTCTTCGTCGCCCCCACCCAAGACCGCTTCCGCGAGCTCCAGCCCGGCACCCCGCCCTCCTGGGCGGACGGCACGGCCTGGCCCACCCGCGGCCTCGTCTACCTGCGCAGCCCCCGCCTCCGGCCGGGCACCGACGAGCCCCTCGAGCAGGTCCTCGACCACGAGCTCATCCACATCATCCTCGGGCGGGCCTTCGCCCCCCGGCCCGTGCCCCACTGGCTCCAGGAGGGCGCCGCCCAGCTGCTCGCCCGCCAGTACACCCCCGAGCTCACCGAGCGCCTCGCCCAGGGCCAGCTCGGCGACAGCCTCTTCAGCCTCGACTCCCTGACCCGCAGCTTCCCCGCCGACCCGGTCCGCGCCCGGCTGGCCTACGCCCAGAGTGCTGACCTGGTGGCCTATCTCCAGAACACCTACGGCGAGGATGCCCTGCCCACCATCACCCTGGCCCTCGCCCAGGGCGCCGATGTGGACGAGGCCCTCCACGCGGTCACCGGCAAGGACGCCATCGCCCTCGACCGCGAGTGGCGGGCGCGGCTCTCGTCCTCGCCGATGTGGCTCGGGCCGCTGGTGGCCGACACCACCCTCATCGGGGGCGCCGCGCTGATGCTGGTCTTCGGCGGGATCGCCCACCGCCGCCGCCGCCGCCGGGTGCTCGCCCGCTGGGAGCGGGAAGAGAAGGTCCAGAACGCCGTCTACGACGCGCTTGCGGGCGAGTGGCCGGGGCGTCCGGGCCTGCCCCTGCCCCCGACGCCCCCCCGGTGGGCCCACCCCGAGCCGAGCTGAGGGCCCGCCGTCCCGCCCCGCCCCGCGTGGTAGCGTCGCCCGACAAGCAGGGAGCCACGTGCGCATCACGTTCCTGGGCTCGGGCGGTGCCTTCACCGACTACCGCGTCAACTACCACAACAACGCGCTGGTCTGGACGGACGAGGGCCCCGTGCTGCTCGACTGCGGCACCACGGCCACCCAGAGCCTGCGCGAGCTGGGGGTCCACCCCGCGGCGCTGCGGGCGGTGATCTTCACCCACCTCCACGCCGACCACGCCTCGCCGGAGCAGCTCGCTTGGCAGCGCTTCTACGACGGCCCCGGCGGCCGGCCGGGCTTCCTGCGCACCGCGCTGCACGCGCCCGCCAGCCTGCTCGATCCGCTGCGGGCCTCGCTGCTGCCCTTCATGGACGCCTACACCGACGCCGACGGCCAGCTCCGCCACGGGGGCGTCGACCGGGTTCTCGACTTCCACCGGGGCGACGAGGTGGTCATCGGCGGGGTGCGCTTTCGGTGGTTCCGGGTGCCCCATGTCACGGGGGGGCCGGTCGACAAGGCCGCCTACGGCATCGACATCGACGACGGCCAGACCCGGGTGGTCTGGAGCGGCGACACGACCTTCTCGCCGGACTGGGTCTGCCAGGCGGCCGACGACCCGCGGGTGGCGCGCATCTTCCACGAGTGCCTCTTCCAGGCGCCCTTCCGGGGCACGGTCCACACCCACCACGCCGAGCTGGCCGGGCTGCCGGCGGCCGTCCGCTCCCGCATCACCCTGATGCACCACACCGCCGTGCCCGAGGGGCTCTCCCTCGACGGCTTCGCCGGCGCGGCCCGGCGCCACCAGACCTTCGTGCTGGCCCCCCCCACCTGAAGCCCGGACGCCCCCCGGCACGGGCCGGAGGGCGCAGCGGGGCCGGGGCCCTCCTAGAGCCCGAGCAGCGGCAGGGGCAAGCCCAGGGTCGCGTCGACCACCCCGAGCAGCTCGCCGGGCAGGGCGAGGTCGACCGGGGCCAGCGCGCTCTCGGCGGGCAGGGCCGTCTCCGGCAGCTCGTCGACCCGGGTGGCGCGCACGCCGCAGTCCACCGCGCCGAGGCAGGGGTGGTCGAAGCTGGCCAGCAGCGGGGCGCTCGGGTGGCCCGGGGCGCTCGAGCCCTTGACCGTCGCGCTGCCGCCGTCGCCGCGGGGGCCGCTGTCGCTGCTGTTCGGGCCGTCGACCTGGTCCTCGCGCTGGACCTCGCGGTAGCCGAGGGGCGAGGAGGCGAGGCCCGAGCCGTGGGACTGCTCCGAGAGCTGCAGCCCGTCCTGGATCAGCCAGTCTTCGGTCATCACGGCGCCCGTCGGCGCGGCCACCCGGCCCCACCGGGGGGCGGTGAAGCTCAGGGCGGCCACGGCGCCCGGAAAGACCCCGTCCTCGAGCTCGAAGCCCAGGTGGGGCACCCCGCCGAGCTCTTCCTCGATGACCGCCCGGGTCTCGTCGAGGGCGGCGGTGCTGAGCGCGAGCTGCTGGGGCACGACGGCCTGGCCTCCGCGCTCGGCACGGCCCAGCGTCACCGTCCAGGCGGCCGCCTCGGGCTCGCCCAGGGCCGGCCCGACGCCGGTGCAGAGGCCGTCGACGGTCACACAGGAGAAGAGCCCGGTGGTGCTGCCCTTGACGTGGCCCGAGATGCGCACCCCGTCGAGGGGACGGTCCTGGTCGTCCACGGCGAGGATCTGGACCCGGGGCGAGAGCCCGTCCGGGCCGCTGTGGATCCAGGGCAGCAGGGCCACGGCCACCGCCGGCGGCGGCGGGGCCTGGGCGTCGACCGAGAGGTCGAGCACCGGGGCGCCCTGGGCCTGGGGGTCGGCGAGGGGCCGGCCCCGGGCGGCGAGGGTGGCCCGCACGGCCGCCGGGGCGACCCCCTCGGCGAGCAGGTGGGCGGCGGCGCCGGCGACGACAGCGGCGGCCTGGCTCGTGCCCTCGGCCCAGTAGAGGTCGGTGATGGCCGTGCTCAGCGGCGAGATGGTCTCGGCGAGAATGCCGTCGGGATAGCCGTTCTCATCGATGTCGCGGCCCAGGCAGCCCCCGGGGGCGTAGAGCTCCACGTCGCTGCCGACGTGGCTGTAGGGGGCGAGCACGGGCCCGTCCTCGCCCATGCAGCTCGCGCCGACGCCGATGACGTGGCGGGAGGCGGCGGGCCAGGTGGCGCCCGTGTCTTCGGTGTTGCCGGCGGCGGCGACCATCACGACGCCCGCGGCGGCGGCGCGGTCGAGGGCCCCGAGCAGGGCCGCCGAGGGCCGGTAGTCCGGGCCGAAGCTCAGGCTCATGTTGAGAACCTGGGCGCCGTCGTCGACCGCCGCGTGGATGGCCTCGACGAGGAACAGCTCGGTGCCGGTGTTGTCGTGGTCGAGCACCCGGTAGGGCTGGAGCAGCAGCCCGGGGCTCACCCCCGTGATGCGGCCCTCGCCCGACAGGGTGGTCGCGATGTGGGTGCCGTGCCAGTGGTCGTCGTCGGGGGTGGCGTTGTCTTGCACGAAGTCCCAGCCCGTCTCCAGCGCGGTGGGCCGGAGGCTGGGGGCCTCGACATAGGTGCCGAGGGCGACGCCGTCGTCGAGGGTGATGGCGTCGCGGTGGGCCACCCCGCTGTCGAGCACGGCCACCCGCACCCCGTCGGCCCGGGTGGTGGCCATGCCGGCCGCGGCGCGGTGCCACTGGAGTGCCGTCTGGTCGGCCCCCTCGGTGGCGGCGTCGACGGTCTCGTCCACGGTGCGCAGCAGCCCGCCGAGCAGGGCGCCCCGGGTGCGGGCGTGGCGGCCGGCCGTGCGCACGGCGGGGTGGGCGCGGACCGTGTCGAGGGCGGTGTCGAGCGCGGCGCCCGCGTCCAGCTGGAGCACGGCCAGGCCCGGGTGGCGGCTGGGCTCGGCCGTGGCGCCCACGGCGGCGGCGAGGGCGTGGAGCGCAGCGGGATCGGCCGCGGGATCGAGCTCGACGAGGAGCTGGCCCGCGAGCCAGGTGGCGCCGGCGCTCGTGGTGGCGACCCGGGGGGCGTCGTGGGGCCGGGGGTTGGGCCGGGCCCGGCGGGCGGCGGTGGTGCGGACCTGGGGACGCCGCGAGCTCGTGGTGGTGGGGGCGCCGGCGGTGGGGCCGCCAGCGGTCGGCGGGGCCTCCGGGCCGTCGTCGGCCGGGGCGAGGAGCCCGAGGGCACCCGCCAGGCCCAGGGCCGCCAGCAGGCCGTGGCGGGCCCGGAGCCGCCGGGGCCCGGTCGTCGTCGAAGAGGGGGTGGGGTTGGTGGTCAAGGTCACCTCGGGAAGTCGCCGCCGTTCCGAGCCTGGAGACGGACGGTGGCGTCCAAAGCTGACCCTTCTCACCGGGAGGGGCGGGCCGCCCGGTGGGCGGGCACGGGCCCGGGATGCGCTGGCCGTGGGCTCCCTCGTGAGGTCGAGAATTCCGGAAAAAAAAGTCGTCGGATCACGGCGGGGCGGCAGGCCGAGAGTCGACCGCCAAGCTGCGTTGTCGGCATGTCGCGCACGGGGGTGCGGGGGGCCACGGGCCGCCCACAGGCCAGCGAGATGCCCCGCTTGGGGTGGGCTGGCCCCGATGGGTCGGGCGGCATGGCGCGACCGGGTCCTGGCCCGAGTGGGTCAGGCCTGTCCCATCTTTGGGGGGGCTCAGCGGCTGGCGAAGAGCTCGAGCGGCCGCCAGACCCGCGCGGCCCAGGCCGCCTCGTCGTGGGTGGCGCCGGGCTCGTGCCAGTGCCAGAGGTCGCTGTCCCAGGTGTGGGTCGTGGCGGCGAGCTGGTCGGCGAGCTGGCGGTTCGTGCAGAAGTTGTCGCTGTCGTCGCCGTCGTCGAGAATGCCGTCGCCGTCGCTGTCAGCGCAGGTTCCACCCCCGCCGCTGTCGAGGTAGATGGCCGTGCCTTCCAGGGCGCCGCTGGCCGCGGCCCGATCGAGCAGGGTCTCGCCGTCGACACCGATCGAGCCCCAGCCCATCGTGCCCGAGAGGCTGAGGGCCATGTCCCAGCTGGCCGGGTCGCGCTCGGCGAGCACGAGGCTGGCGAGGCCGCCGAGGCTGCTGCCGAGCAGTCCGTGCACGGCAGCGGGGCCGTAGGCGGCGGTCATGCGGACCCGGAGCGCGTCGACCAGGGCCGCGTGGTCTTCGGCGCGCCCCCCGATGGGGCCGTCGCCCAGATCGTCGGCGACGTGGGTGTACTCGTCGATGCGATCGACGGTGTTGTCGATGCCCACGACCAGCATGTCGGGGGGCAGGCTCTCGGCCAGCCGCCAGCCGCCCCA